>NZ_JBEFTW010000017.1:0-142972 GCF_040196095.1 Actinopolymorpha sp. B17G11 | reverse complement strand
ACCTAACACACAGCCCAACCCCCCACCCCCAACCCCCCGCCCCCACCCCCAGCCCAAACCCCCAGCCCGGCTCCCCGTGATCATGATCGTGATCATGAAAGATCTGCAGGCCCATACGCCGCTTTCCTTTCATGATCATGAACGAGCCTCGGGGCCCGCTGAACGAGCCTTGCGGTGCCCGATGGGCGCGGCTCGCGGGGCGCGCGGCGGCGGGGGCGCGGGTCAGGACGCCTCGGGGAGCGGGACGGTCGAGGGGTACTTCAGACCCGTACCGGTGTTGAGCACCACGACCTCATCACCTGCGGCGATCCAGCCGGCCGCCCTGAGCTGGCGTACGGCCTCGAACGCCGCCGCACCCTCCGGGCACACGAACGCACCCTCCAGCTCCGCCACCCGGCGCTGCGCGGCGAGCAGGTCCGCGTCCGACACCGCGACCGCGCACCCTCCCGTCTCTCGTACCGCCCGCAGGATGAGGAAGTCCCCGAGCGCCTTCGGCACCGTGATCCCGAACGCCACCGTCCGAGCGTCCGGCCAGGGCTCGCTCTCCGCCGCGCCTCGTTCGTACGCCGACACGATCGGCGCGCAACCCTCCGCCTGCACCGCCACGAGCCGCGGTAGCGACCCGGACACCCAGCCCAGCGACAGCAGCTCGCGCAGCGCCTTCCAGATCCCGATCAGCCCGACACCGCCGCCGGTGGGGTAGAGGATCACGTCGGGCATCCGCCAACCGAGCTGTTCGGCGATCTCGAGGCCCATCGTCTTCTTGCCCTCGATCCGGTACGGCTCGCGCAGGGTCGACACGTCGAAGTAGCCGTCCCGTTCGGCCAGCGCCGTGCGTACGACGGCAGCAGCGTCACCGATCAGCCCGTCGACGAGGACCAGTTCCGCTCCCACGACGGCGCACTCACGGCGGCAGATCTCCGGTGCGTCGTACGGCATCGCGATCAGGCTCTGCATTCCTCCCCGCGCCGCGTAGGTCGCCCACGCCGACCCGGCGTTGCCGTTGGTGGGCATCGCGATCTTCTTCACGCCCAGCTCGCGCGCCCGTGACACCCCGACCGCGGCACCGCGCGCCTTGAACGAACCCGTGGGCACCAGTCCCTCGTCCTTCATGAGCAACCGGTCGACACCGACCTCCCGCCCGTACGAAGCAAGCGGCACGAGCGGCGTCATCCCCTCGCCGAGCGACATGACCTGCGACTCCGCGCGTACCGGCAGCAGCTCGTGATAGCGCCACAGCGACGGTGCCCGGCCGGCGATCTCGTCGCGGGACATCCCGCTGCCGACCTCGGCCAGGTCGTAGTCGACGAGCAGAGGCGAACCGCACGTACAGACGTTCGTCACCTGGTCGGCGTCGTGGTGCTGGTCGCAACGTGGGCAGGACAGGTGGGAGAGAGCCGAGAAGCGCATGGTGATCGATGATGGCACGTTCACGCCGTTCGGCCGTTCGCTGTCCCGCGGAGCAGTGCCTCGAGCACGTCCACGGCCACGGGGATGGACGCCTCGTCGATGTCGAACGACGGATGGTGGTGTGGCGCACGGTTGCCACCGCCGACGAGCATGTACGTCGCGAGCCCGCCGGCCCCCTGCACCTCACGGGCGAACAGGCTCGCGTCGTCGCTCCCGCCGAGGGGCCGCAGGGCGACGGCGCGCTCGTCGCCGTACTTCTCCGCGGCGATCGCCACGATGGCGTCGACCAGCTGGCGGTCGCAGGTCATCGTGGTCGACCCGCCGGTGCGTTCGATCACGACGGTCAGGTCGTGCATGGCGGCCGCTCCACGCAGGACCGCCTCCACGCGGGCGGTCAGTGCGTCACAGATGTCGGCGTCGGTCGAGCGCGCTTCCAGCGTCATCTCCGCGTACGACGGAACGATGTTGACGTTGTCCCCGCCGTGCAGGGTGCCGACGTTGAGCCGGGTGTCGGCGGCGGCGTACCTCGGCAGGGCCATCACGTTGAGCAGGGCGCTCGCGGCGCCGACGAGCGCGTTGCGGCCCTGCTCCGGGGCGCCGGAGGCGTGCGCGGCCTCGCCCCGGTACACCGCTCGGAGCTTGTGGGTGGCGAGGAGGCCTTCGCAGCCGCCAGCGACCAGACCGCTCGGCAGTCCCAACCCGAGGTGGACCGCGACGAACCGGTCGATGCCATCGGCCGCACCCGCCGCGATCATCGCTGCCGCACCGCGCCCGCCCTCCTCGGCCGGCTGGAAGAGGATCCGTACCCGGCCGGGGAAGTCGTGGTCGGACAGCCGGGCGGCGAGGGCGAGTCCGATCGCGGTGTGACCGTCGTGGCCGCAGGCGTGCATGAACCCGTCCTGGCAGGCGAATCCCAGCGCGGTCGGACGATGGTCCTCGTCGGTCGCCTCGGCCAGGGGCAGGGCGTCCATGTCGCAGCGCACGCCCCAGGTCGGCCCCGGACGGTTACCGGCGATCTCGGCGATGACGGCGGTGCCTTCGCCAGCCGCGCAGGCGGCGAGGTCGGGATCGGCGCCGGACTCGACCGCGCGCCCACGTATCCGCTCCCGGGTCATCGCGTCCGGGTAGCGGGCCACGCCATCGGTCCGCATGGCCTCTGTGCCGCGCCGTACTTCGATCCCGAGGCCCCTCAGCCGCGCGACCACGATGCTGGACGTACGAATCTCCAGAAATGCCGGCTCTGCGTGGCGGTGGAAGTCGCGACGCAGCCGGATGATCTCGTCCGGGTCCACGTCACCCCACCGTAGTCGGGCTCGGGCGCGCGATGATGCCGTCGCCGGGTTCGGTAGACCTTCGCCTCGGGTCAGCCGCTGCCGGGCCGGTAGCGCTCGGCGGCGCTCGGCGGCGGCGGACCCGGATCGAGCATCGACCGTGCGGTGTGGCGCTGGGCATCTACCATTCGAAGGATGTCCCACCAGCAGAACGTCCCGGCCGAGCACGGTGAGCAGCCGAGGAACCACGCCCGCGCCGACAGCCCGGTCGAGCAGCGGGGGCGGATCGTGACGCGCCGCGGCCAGGTGTCTCGGTCAGCCGACGCGAGCACGACGGACCAGCGACTCCTCGACAGCCGTGGTTCCGGTGACTGGGTGCACACCGACCCGTGGCGGGTGATGCGGATCCAGTCCGAGTTCGTCGAGGGCTTCGGGATGCTCGCCGAGCTCGGGCCGGCGATCAGCGTGTTCGGCAGCGCGCGCACGGCGCGGACCGACCCCGACTACGCCACCGCCGAACGCCTCGGCAGCGCACTGGCCCACGCCGGTTACGCCGTCATCACCGGCGGTGGTCCGGGCGTCATGGAGGCCGCGAACAAGGGCGCCAGCGAAGCGGGCGGGATCTCCGTCGGACTCGGCATCGAGCTGCCGTACGAGCAGGGCATGAACCACTGGGTCGATGTCGGGCTCAACTTCCGGTACTTCTTCGCGCGCAAGACGATGTTCGTGAAGTACGCCCAGGGCTTCGTGGTGCTCCCCGGCGGCTTCGGCACCTTCGACGAGCTCTTCGAGGCGCTCACCCTGGTCCAGACCCGGAAGGTGACGCGCTTCCCCGTCGTACTGATCGGCACGGCGTACTGGTCCGGTCTGCTGGCCTGGCTGCGCGACACCGCGGTGGCCGGGGGCAAGATCAAGCCGCACGACGTCGACATGCTGTTCGTGACCGATGACGTCGACGAGGCCGTAAGCCGCATCCATGCCGTCGAGTCCGAGGCCGCCGGTCCCTCGGAGGTGCCGGACATGGTTTCCGGCGGCGTGGGTTCCGGCGACCTGGGTTCGGGCGACCTGGTTTCCGGCAACGGCCGGCCCGTGGGTCCGGAGGGCTGAGCCGCGGTCGGGGCGTGGCGGGCCGGCGCGCCGGTCAGAGGCCGCGCCGGGGGGCCGCGGGTGGTCGCGTACCCCGGATCGAGGCCACCATGTCCAGCACCTGCCGGGTCTCGCGTACGTCATGCGCCCTGAACACCCGCGCACCCAGCCACGCCGAGACCGCGGTGGCGGCCAGTGTGCCCGCCAGCCGCCGCTCCACCGGGAGATCCAACGTCTCGCCCACGAAGTCCTTCCGGGACAGGGCCACCAGGACCGGCCAGCCCGTACGCACGAGTTCGTCGAGTCGCCGGGTGATCTCGAGGGAGTGCGCGGTCGTCTTGCCGAAGTCGTGGGTGGGGTCGATCAGGATGGCGTCCCGTCGTACGCCGACAGCCAGGGCGTGCTCGGCCAGCCCACCCACGCGGGCCAGTACGTCGGTCACGACGTCGTCGTAGGCCGGCCGGCGCGGGTCCGTTCGCGGTGGCAGACCGCCGGTGTGTGAGCAGACGATCCCGACGTCGTACTCCGCCGCGACCTCGGCGA
This sequence comes from Actinopolymorpha sp. B17G11, assembly GCF_040196095.1. NCBI lineage: Bacteria > Bacillati > Actinomycetota > Actinomycetes > Propionibacteriales > Actinopolymorphaceae > Actinopolymorpha > Actinopolymorpha sp. B17G11. The sequence goes on along the minus strand of NZ_JBEFTW010000017.1, from coordinate 138,662 downwards.
GGGCCGGATCCGCCCCGGACCAGGTGTCGTTGATCAGGTCCGCCCCTGCCGCGCAGAGCTCCCGGGCGACTGGTGCCCGCCAGGTGTCGACGCTCAGGACGAGGTCGGGCCAGCGGGAGCGGACGTCGGCGACGAAGGGGACGGTACGCCGGAGTTCCTCGGCGACGCTCACCTCCGTGCCTTCACCCGCCTTGACGCCGCCGATGTCCACGATCGCCGCGCCCTCGGCGACGACCTGGGCCACCCGGTCGAACGCCGGACCGTCGGAATAGGTCGCTCCACGGTCGTAGAAGGAGTCCGGCGTACGGTTGACGATCGCCATGACCGCATGCTCGTCCGGCCCGAACGCCCGGCTCCCCAGCCGCAGCCACATCTGTCCTCCCTGCGCGTCCGGCTCGTCGGGGTGTCCGGACCACCCCTAGCCTCGCACCTGGGGCGAAATGATCACGTTTACGTGATCAATGCCCGCGATGCGCGGCCAATTTGGTGCGCATCGTGGGGACTTGTCGCGCATCGTACGCAAGGCGCAGCCCGATTTCGGACCAGAACGCGGTTTCCCGGCGTCCCCACCCGACACGTGGATGGGCTGACATGGCACGATCAGGCCATGACCTGGTTGTGGGTCGCCCTGGTGGTCGTTGTCCTCGGTCTCACCGCCACAGTCGCGGTGGGGCGTGGCGGCGCGATGGCACGTGCCTATCCGGACCGGCGCGACGTCCGCCTGCCCGCGGACCGGCCACTGAGCGCGGACGACCTCAGCGACGTCGACTTCTCCGTCGTACTCCGTGGTTATCGCATGGACGAAGTGGACGAGGTGATCCGGCGCCTCGTGCACGAGATCGCCGCCCGCGACGCCCGGCTCGCGCGGCTTGGTGAGGCCGGCCGGGAAGCCGGCTACGGGCACCATGCGGCTACCGAACCGGCCAGCGCACCCGGCATGCCCAACGCTCCCGGCATGCCCCCCACCACGTCCGGCGTCAGCGGGGCCCCTGGCGACGGCTACCCTTCCCGGCCCGGGCATCGTGCCACCGGCGACGTCCTCGCCGGCGCCGATCCAGGCGTCTGGCACCCTGCCGAGCCCGATCCCGGACACCCCGCAAACCCCGGACACCCCGCAAACCCCGGACACCCCGAACGGACCGGAAACCTCCGTGACGACGAGGCGGCGGCCCTGCTCGACCCGTGGGCCCGACAGCCCGTCGACACGCCGGAACGCGGGCCGCTCGAGTCCACCTACCCACCGCACCCGCATGAGTCCTCCGGCCGGCACGCGGGCGCCGGGGAGCCGTGAGCGCACCGGTCGGCCCGGACGGCGCCACCCGGTGCCCCTGGGCCAACTCCACTCCGGACTACATCGCCTACCACGACGAGGAGTGGGGCCGGCCGGTCCGTGACGACCGTGGCATGTTCGAACGCCTGACCCTCGAGGCATTCCAGTCCGGCTTGTCCTGGCTGACGATCCTGCGCAAGCGCCCCGGGTTCCGGCGGGCCTTCGCCGATTTTGACATCGCCACGGTCGCGGGCTACGACGAGGCGGACGAGGCGCGCCTGCTCGCCGACACCGCGATCGTCCGCAACCGGGCGAAGGTCAGCGCGGCCCTCCGCAACGCCCGCGCAGCGCTGGAACTACCCGACGGGCTCGCCGGGTTCCTCTGGTCGTACGCGCCCGAGCCGGACGGGCGCGCCGCCCCCCTGACCCTGGCCGACGTACCCGCCAAGACTCCTGAGTCGACCGCCATGGCGAAGGCGTTGAAGCGGAACGGATTCGCCTTCGTCGGCCCCACGACCTGCTACGCGATGATGCAGGCCACCGGCATGGTCAATGATCACCTCGCCGACTGCGTGGTCCGCGCCACGGTCGTCCATGCGTCCCGTACCACCTCAGCCAGCACGTCCCCATGAGATCCTCGACACCCCGACCGAGGGAGTGAGTCCCATGCCACGTCAACGGGTGTCGTCAGGGTCGCCGTACGAGAAGGAGATCGGCTTCAGCCGGGCGATCTCCGTCGGCGACCGGATCCTCGTCGCCGGCACCGCACCGGTCTGGGACGACGGCGAGGTCGATCCGGATCCGGGGGTCCAGGCGTTCCGCTGCCTGGAGATCATCCTCACCGCTCTCGCCCAGGTGGGTGGCGCCCCCGAGCACGTCGTACGCACCCGGATCTACCTCACCGACGCGTCCGACGCCGATGCGGTGGGTCGCGTGCACGGCAAGGTCTTCGGTGAGGTACGCCCGGTCGCGACGATGGTCGTGGTGGCCGGACTGCTCGACCCGCGGTGGAAGGTCGAGATCGAGGCCGAGGCGATACTCGAACCACGCCGCAAGGGGTGGAAGGCCCTCGGCGGCTGACCGCCCCGCTCGAAACTTTTCGTTCCCCGTCGGCCTTGCCGAAGGCGCTGATGTCGACCAGGTTTGACGTTACAACTCACTTGGCGCTGGAATCCAGTCGCGAGTTGGGGCCCGAAACTGCTGTCCAGTAAGGCTTCGGCCGACAGGGGTCGTTGTCAGGTCTTCGTCGGCGTGGCAATCAAGTGCCACGGTCGCCCACATTGCTGGCCGGGGGCAGCTCTCCTACACCGAGTAGCAGAGCTCGGTCCGTGTTTCTGCCGGCAGCCGCTGTCGCTACGCGCGCTGCCTGAGCGGGCTGCTATTGCGACGCAGAATGAGAAAGGAGAATCTCCGTGGATCACACTAGCCTCAAGGCTGGTCTGACGAGGCGACAGCTGCTGGCGACGGGGGGCGCGGCGTTCCTGGCGACCTCGGCTACCGCATGCGACGCACTCTCCACTCGCCCGGGCGGGAACGACGGCCCTCCCAAGGGCAACGGCGCCAAGGGGATGGAGGCGCCCTCCCTGGCCCAACAGGTCAAGGCAGGGAAACTGCCGCCGGTCAAAGAGAGGTTGCCCAAGGAGCCGTTGGTCGTCAGGCCTGTAGAGAGGATGGGCACCTACGGAGGCGAATGGATCAACTGCGTCACCGAACTTGCCGGGGGATACGAGTACTTCGGCTATGAACAACTCGTCGGCTGGGACATCGAGTGGACAAAGGTCGTCCCCATGGTCGCGAAGTCGTGGGAAGTCTCTGACGGTGGGAGGTCATACACCTTCACCTTGCGAGAAGGAATGCGATGGTCTGACGGGGAGCCTTTCACCGCCGACGACGTCGTCTTCGCGTACGAAGACGTCCTGAGTAATGAGGAGTTGTATCCCGACTTTCCGGCGTGGCTCACCTCCGGTGGTGAGCCGGCTGAGCTGGAGAAGGTCGATGACTACACCTGTCGGTTCAGCTTCTCCGAGCCGCACGCGTTCTTCCTGCAGCGGCTCGCCTCGCCCGATGGCATCATCCTCACGAGCTTGCCCAAGCACTACCTGCAGGAGTTCCACAAGAAGCTCAACCCCGACGCCGAGCAGGTCGCCAAGCAGGAGGGCAACTCCACCTGGGCGGAGCTGTTTCTTGCCAAGGGTGGGGCCGGGTTGCTTGACCTGGGTCCTTGGCAGAACGCGGACTTTCCGACCTTGCTGGCGTGGCGCGTAGCCACCCCCCTGGGAGGTGACCGACTCGTCGTCGAGCGCAACCCCTACTACTGGAAGACCGATCCGGAAGGCAGCCAACTGCCCTACCTCGACCGCGTGGTCGTGGAAATCGTCCAGGATGCGGAAGTGGCCGTACTCCGGACCACGGAGGGTCGATACACGCTTCCACCGAGCGACTTCCTGACGCCAGACAACAAACCGGTGTTCGCGCGCGAGCGTGAGAGCGGAGGCTACCACTTCGCCCCGCTCGTCACCGCCGACACCAACTACACGACGGTCGCGTTCAACATGACGGTCGAGGACCACGCGTTGCGGGAGGTCTTCCAGAACAGGGACTTTCGGATAGCGCTGTCGCACGCCATCGACCGCGACGAGATCATCACAGCGGTCTATCAACGGCAGGGCGAGTCGTGGCAGGTCGCTCCGCGAAGGGAGGGTGACTTCTTCCACGAGACCCTGGCCAAGCAGTACACCGAGTTCGACATGGCAAAGGCCAACAAGCTTTTGGATGATGCCGGGTTCACCGAGCGGAACAGCGACGACATTCGGCTCCGTGGCGACGGGAAACCCATCCGTTTCACTGTCGAGATCCCGATCGGTTTCGACCCGACCTGGCCGGATGTGGCGGAGATGGTCCAGGGCTACTGGAAGCGCGTCGGCGTGCAGTTGGACATCAACCCGGAGTCGACGGACCTCTTCTTCGAACGAACGGGAGTGAACAAGCACCAGGCTGTTTTGTACTCCGGTGAGAACGGGCTCTACGACGCCATCCTGGATCCAAAGTGGTATCTCCCACTGAACGCAGGGTCCCTCTTCGCCACCCAGTGGGGACTCTGGTACGACTCCGGTGGCGAAGGTGGAGAGAAGCCACCCGCTCAACCCCTGCGGCAGATGGAGCTCTACGACGAGATCAAGGTCACGCCGGACGAGGCACGGCAACGCGAGCTGTTCATGCAGATCCTGGACATCGCGCAACAGGAGTTCTACCTCATCGGAACCGTCCTGCCCACTCGTTACAACATCGTCCAGAACGACTTCATGAACGTTCCCAAGATGCCCGACTCCTGGATCTATCCTGATCCGGCACCTGCCAGACCGGAGCAGTACTTCCGCAGCGCCTAGTGTCCTGGCGCAGGACACTAGCCTCGAGATTTCACGCCGTGCCCAACGCCACGACGTGAAATCTCGAGGCTAGGACTGCACGGCGGCGCCGGATGCGTACGCCCGGTAGGTGTGTCCCTCTTCGGCGTCCAGTTCGATCAGGTCCGTATCGGCCTTCGTCGTTCTCGCGGTGTCGCCATGTGTGAGGTCCAGCACGACGTGGCGCCCGGCGAACATCCGACCGCGTACCCTCACGCGGCCGGTATGGTCGGCGGCAATGAGGATCTCGTCGGCCTGGCCGTCGCTCCATGCCACACCGACGGTGTAGCCTCCGCGGCCGCGGAGCCCACTCACCGCGCCGGTCGGCCAGGCGGCCGGGAGCGCCGGCAGCAGGTGCAACTCGTCGTTGTGGCTGTGTAAGAGCATCTCGGCGATGCCCGACGTCGCGCCGAAGTTGCCGTCGATCTGGAACGGCGGATGCAGGTCGAACATGTTCGTGGCCAGCCGGTCGGGCGTGAGGAGCTCGCTGAGTAGTTCGTGCGCCCGTTCCGGCTCCTCGAGGCGCGCCCAGAAGTTGATCTTCCAGGCCAGCGACCAGCCGGTTCCCGCGTCGCCACGCAACTCCAGGGTCCGCCGCGCCGCCTCGAACAGCTCGGGGGTGTCTCGCCTGGTGACCTGGTTGCTGGGATGCAAGCCGTACAGGTGGGAGACGTGCCGGTGGTGTGACTCTGCCTCCACCCAGTCATGGAGCCACTCCTGGAGGTTGCCCCGCGCACCGATCTGCAGAGGTGCGAGGCGTTCCTTGGTGGCAAGCACGTGGGCGCGGAATTCGGGATCAACACCGAGGATCGCACTGGCGCTGACGCAAGCTCCGAACAGGTCACGGAGGATCTGCATGTCCATGGTGGGCCCGGCGCACACGCTTACGTCAGGGTGGTGGGCAAGCTCCGGTGAGTTCGACGGGTTGGTGACCAGCCACCCGAGACCGGGCTCCTCCACCAGCGAGTCGAGGAAGAATTCGGCGGCGGCCTTCATCGCCGGGTAGTACGACCGGAGGAAGTCCAGGTCCCCGGTGAAGCGGTAGTGGTCCCAGATCATCGTGCTGAGCCAGGCGCCGCCGGTCTGCCACATGCCCCAGAACGCGCCGTCCACGACGGAGCCTCCGCGCCAGGCGTCGGTGTTGTGGTGGGCGACCCAACCGCGGGCGCAGTACTGCACCTCGGCAGTACGCGCCCCGGTCACGCTCAGGTCCTCGATCATGTCGAAGACCGGCAGATGGCACTCGGCCAGGTTTGTCGGCCCTGCCGGCCAGTAGTTCATCGGCAGGTTGATGTTGAGGGTGTACTTCGAGCCCCACGGCGGATCCAGCTGGTCGTTCCAGATGCCCTGCAGGTTCGCGGGCTGGGTGCCTGGCCGGGAGCTTGAGATCAGCAGGTACCGCCCGTACTGGAACAGCAACGCAGCAAGCTGGGGATCGTCCGTGGTGGCGTGGCGCTGGATCCGTACGTCGGTAGGCTGGTCGGCGGCTGCGGTACGTCCGAAATCGATTGACGTGCGGGCGAACAGTTCCCGGTAGTCAGCGATGTGGCGCCTTCTGAGCTCGTCGTACGGCCTGTCCTCCGCGTCGCGGAGGTGAGCCCACGCGACCGCTTGACAGTCGCCGCTCACATCCTGGTAGTTGACGTAGCTGGTGCCGATCGAGATCAACAGGGTGACGCTGTCGGCACCGGTAATCCGCAGTTCCCCGCCGCTGCTACTGACCTCGCCGTCGTGGGTGACGGCCCGGGCGAGCGCGAGGAACCGCACCGACCCGGGGACACCTTCCATGTCACTGGACACACCGTCCAACGCGATCGTCGCATCGTCGGGGCTGATCGTGTTCGTGCGTTGCGGGCTGTCGAAGGTTGCCGAGAACGTGATCGCCCCAGGGGTGTCCGCCGTGAGGCGCAGCGCGACTACCTGGTGAGGAGCGCTCGCGATCACTTCGCGCCGGTACCGCACACCGTCCGCTGCGTAGTCGACGGTGGCCGTTGCCGTGGTGAGGTCGAGCTGCCGGCGATATTCCGTCACCTCGCTCGGCGTCGGGAAGGTCAGCCGAAGATCACCCACGGGTTGGTAGGCCAGCTGCCCGACCGGGCTTCCCAGGAAGGCCTCGTTGATCAGGTCCTGGGCCTCCCGCCATCGGCCTTCGAACACCAGGCGCTGGACTTCCGGCAGGGCATCGGCTCCCTTGGAGTTGCTGGAGTCGTACGGTCCACCGGCCCAGACCGTGTCCTCGTTGAGCTGGAACCGCTCGGCATCGACGTTGCCGAACACCATGGCGCCGAGCCGTCCATTGCCGACAGGCAGGGCACGAAGCCAGCTCGCGCCGGCTGGTTCGTCGTACCAGAGTCGTAGGTCGTGGGTCGTGGGAGTCTCCAGCGAGTGGCCGCGGGTCAGATCGGTCATGTGTCCCCCTCGAACTCCGCGCCCGACCTCTCCCGCGGGAGAGCTGACGTCGTTAGGATCGATCGCGGCTCAAGGTATAACGTCAAACCCACGAAGGGGAAGGGCGGGCGCTGGCCCGGCCGGGCGACTGAACGCTTCACGCCGAGGGGCGCGGGATTACGGCCGCGGTTCAGCCTGGGGTCCTCCCCTCTGCCGACCACCGAAAGGTTCAGCATGACCATGTCCAGCGCACGCGCGGTCGTCGATCTCGATGTCACCGGCGCAACGATCAGCCGACATCTGTACGGCCACTTCGCCGAGCACCTCGGCCGGTGCATCTACGGCGGCTTCTACGTCGGTGAGGACTCCTCGATCCCGAACGAGGGCGGCATCCGTCTCGATGTCGTCGAGGCTCTGCGCGCTCTGCAGATTCCCAATCTGCGCTGGCCTGGTGGCTGCTTCGCCGACGAGTACCACTGGCGTGACGGTATCGGCCCGAAGGAGCAACGTCCCCGGATGGTCAACACGCACTGGGGCAACGTCGAGGAGAACAACCACTTCGGCACCCATGAGTTCATGGCCTTGTGTGAACTGCTCGGAGCCGACGCCTATGTCAACGGCAACATCGGTTCAGGCACTGTGCAGGAGATGAGCGACTGGGTGGAGTACCTCACCCGCGACGGTGACAGCCCGATGTCCCGGCTTCGCAAGGCCAACGGCCGCGACGAGCCCTGGAAGGTGCCGTACTGGGGTCTCGGCAACGAGGCCTGGGGCTGCGGCGGACACATGCGCGCCGAAGCCTACGCCGATGAAGCACGGCGTTACTCGACGTTCTGCCGCAACCATGGCGACAACACGTTGTACCGAATCGCCGCCGGCGCGGCCGATGACGACCTGGCCTGGACCGAAACCCTGATGAAGGCGGTCAGCTGCCTTGGTTGCGCCCGTGAACCGCGCGGCATGTTCCAGGGCATCTCGTTCCACTACTACTCCCATGACGGCAGCGGACTCAACAAGAACCCGGCCACGGCGTTCAGTGATGAGCAGTACTACACGACCATGATCAAGGCGGTCGACATCGACCGCGTCATCGCGGGCCACACCGCGGTCATGGACGCCTACGACCCGAAGCGCAGGATCGGCCTGATCTGCGACGAGTGGGGCACCTGGTGGAACACCGAACCAGGGACGAACCCGAGGTTTCTGTACCAGCAGAACACCCTGCGCGACGCCCTGGTCGCGGGGGTCCACTTCGACATCTTCCACAAGCACGCCGCCCGGCTCCACATGGCCAATATCGCCCAGACCGTCAACGTCCTCCAGTCGATGATCCTGACCGACGACGCCGGAGGCATGGTCCTCACGCCCACCTACCACGTGTTCGAGATGAACAAGGGCCATCATGACGCGCTGCAGCTCCCGGTCCATCTGATCGAGCGGCCGGACGCCTACGACGCGGATGGCGCACAGCTCGACCTGGTCTCGATCTCGGCCAGCACCAAGGGCGCAAACGCCTTGATCTCGGTCAGCAACTTGGCGCTCGACTCCGACACGACGCTCACTCTCGACCTACGCGGTCGAACCGTCACCGGACACCACGCTCGTGTGCTCACCGCGGACGAGCCACAGCGCCACAACACGACGGCGGCTCCGGACGCGGTCGCTCCGGCCGATCTGGACCTTGCCCTCGACGGCGGAGTGCTGACGGTCACCCTGCCGCGTCATTCGTTCAGTACGATCCACCTCGACCTGGCATAGGCCATCGTTCGGTCAGCGGCGGGTCGAGTCACGCTCGATGATCTTCGCCTCGGGCATGACGACCCGCGCTGGCCGAGATGCGCCACCTTCGATCCGTTCCATCAGCAGGGAGCAGATCGCGTCGGCCATCTCGTCGTTCCCCGGCTCCACCGTGGTCAACGCAGGCAGTGTGAAGCGACTGTCGGCGATGTTGTCGAATCCGATCACCTGGACATCCCTGGGAACGTGCACTCCGGACTCAGCGAGCGCACGCAATGCTCCGACAGCAGCCGAATCGGTCAGCGCGAAGATGGCGTCGACGTCAACGCCGGCCCGGAGCAACGTCAACGTGGAGGTGTAGCCGTCGACGACCCGGAAGCAACGCGACAAGATCAGGTTTTCGTCGACCGGCAGTCCGGCCGCCTCATGTGCCTCGCGATATCCGCGAGCGCGGAGCTCGGGCATCGACTGCTTGTCGCCTAGTACGCCACCCAGGAGCGCGATCCGGCGTGCTCCAGACTCCAGCAGCAACTCGGTAGCTCGCCGGGCACCGCCTACGTTGTCCATCAACACATGATCGAACCGTGCCGGTACGGCCCGCTCCCCGATCAACACGATGGGAGTGTCGATGCTGAGCTGTTCCAGATCGGCCGCGTCGCCGGCGACCACGCTGAGAACGAAGCCGTCATAGGTCCGCAACCGCGCCGCAGCAAGCGCATCCAACTCAGCCTGGCGTTCGCCGCCAGTCCGTTCCATCACCAACCGAAGATCGTGGTCGGCGAAACGATCGGCCAAACGGCCAGCGAGCTCGGGATAATACCCAGACTCGAAACCAGGAACGGCCAGGCCCACCATGCCCGTCCGCCCCATGCGGAGGTGCCTCGCCGCCATGTTGACCCGGTAACCGAGCGCGGCAATGCTCGCCAGCACCCGACTCCTGGTCGATTCACTCACCCGCTGGGACCGCCCGTTGATCACATTGGACACGGTCATGGTGGACACCCCGGCATGGCGAGCCACATCGTGCATGGTCACACCGGCACGACGATGTACGCCCCTGCCCGGACCGCTCACCGTCTGCCCTCCCCTCAAGGCGCAACGTACGCCCCCCGCGCATCCGAGCTTACGCACCCGATCCAGGTGTCCTGATCTCCCGTGACGCTGCAGGTGCCGGCGGGACTCCAGCATTCCGCTGGCGCGAGGGGCGGGCCCAACCGACCGCGGTAGCGCCTTCCCTCACCTGGGGATCAGCTCGCCGTACGTCCCCAACGCGTCTTGGGGTCGGTGTGAACCACGTAGTACGGCTGATTGGCCAGATCAGGAGCGAGGCCCGGGTACGGCCAGGCGGCGTAGCCTGCTGTGACCTCGAAGAAGTACTGCACGGAGTAGAGGCTTCCGGCCGTGTCGGTGGAGATCTCTCCGACGAAGGCGCCGTCTCGTTGCTCCAGGTCGAGAGAGCTGTAGGCGAGGGCCTGGTTGACCGGCCGCCACCGCACGCGAACGCCGGTGACCCGTTCGTCCTCGGTTCGCCAGCTGATCTTGATCGCCTTCCCCGGTTCGAAGTACTCCGCGGGTGTGTGCTCTCCGATCGGGGCAGGTGGTGTGGTCAGTTGCTCTTCGAGGGCGACCGGATCGGCATCGGTGTCCGCGGTCTCCGTGTCCTGCAGGGTGGCTTCGAGCGCTGCGAGATCGGCGAGCAGGGCGGGGCGACGGTCGGCCCAGGTGCCGCGGGAGAAGTCGGTCTGACCGAACGGAAGGTCACTGACGTAGGGCTTTGCCGCCTCGACGATCGCGTCCCAGGCGGCGATGGCGGACCGTTGGTGATCGACGGCGCGGGCCAGCATGGGCCGGCCGAGTGATCGGAGCCCGTAGGCGACCGCGGCCCGCAGCGCGGAGGCGAAGTACCGTGCGAGCTGCGCCTGGATCCGGACATCGATGGCGACGACCCTGAACAGCGGCTCGTTGCCTCCACCATCGGCGCCATCGGCCTGCTCGGCCTCGGAGAGGGCGGTCAGCGCCTCCTCGGCCAACTGCTCGAGCCGATCCGCGAGCTCCACCGGCGTGTGCTTGCCGCGCCACTGTCCCGCCAACACATCGGCCGCGAACTCATCCACACCATAGATCAACTCGGGGTCCAACGGACTGACGTTGCCGAAGGAGTACGGAGGCGTCATGTCGAAGTCGGAGTTGGCCGGCCAACCCTGGGCCCGGTACGGACTCTCCATCCGCTCGGTCCGCGGTAGCAGCGACACCGGAGTCGGCATCTCGGGCCAGTAGACATTGCACGCCGTCGACGGCGCGTGGAGCACCGTGATCAGCGGCAGCACCCGGGAGGCAGCGCCAAGTGCGCGACCGGTCGCGTCAGCCGCGGCACCGAAGGTCGTCCGCAGCTCCCTGGTCAGTTCCGCCACCGGGGTCTCCGGCTCGTAGGCGGTGCGGCCGAGGAGGCGGTAGGTGTGGCGGTACTTCCACCAGTCATCCGCGGCGGCTTGCAGGTCGTCGTCCTGGTACAACCGCCTGCTCGTTCGCGGCCCGTCCGGCGACCCGAGCGCGGCGCTGTCCTTCTTCCCCAGAAAGGACATGGGCTCGAACCACTCCATGCCCAGCGCGTCGGCGAAGTCCGCGTGTCGGCCGTAGCCGGCGGCCAGCACCGGATCGCCCCAGAGCAGCACCCGCTGGGTTCCGGGCCACACCCGGTGCAGCAGTCGGTAGGGCCGGTTGGTGTGGGCGTAGTCGCCGTACCCATAGCGGGTGAAGCTGCGGCGCGAGGTGGTCTGCGTGCCGGTCGCCTTCGCGTCGGGGTGCCCGGTCCCGGGTGCCCACACGCCTGCAGGCTCGGCCTTCTCGCCGGCTTTCCGACGACCGGTCCGCTCCTTCTCGCGGATCGCGGCCTGCTGGTAGGGCAACCCCTGGTGTTCGCCCCAGTGCTTGGTCGACAGCGTCAGCGGTACGCCGAGATCCGTGGCGATCGCGATCAGCTCCGCGCTCACGCCCTTGGCATGAAAGTCGAGTTCGACCAGACGTCCGACCTGGGGAAGCCCGCTGAGCACCACCCGCCAGAACTCGTGCGTGGGCTCAGGTACGCCGCCTTCGAAATGGACCCGAAAGGTCAGGCGCCTGATCTCCGGACAGGCCTGCAACAGGGTGGTGAGGCCATCCCGGCTGTACTCGGCATGGTTGTCCGGACCCAGCCCTCTAATCGGCCACCGCTCGGTGTCGGCGTCCGGGTCGTAACGGTAGGCGTGGTTCCACAACCCGAGCCCGAAATCGAGACCACGCCGGGTCGCCTCACGGGCAATGAATCGCAGGGACTCCAGATTGCGCTCCCGCTCGGCGTCACTGACCCCCTCGGCCCGTACGTCGTAGCCGTCCACCCCGGTCAGGAACGGGTAGGGGAAGCAGAGGTAGTTGTCGGTGACCCGGCGGTCGATGAGGTAGTCGTTCATGGCACCCAGTCCCAGACTGAACCGGTTGAACCGCTGGCAGGCGAGATGGGTGAGGTAGTCCTGCCAGAAGGTCCGGTCGTGGAACCATGTCCGGTCGGTGGCCGCCGTGGTGAAGATCCGCGTGATTCCACGAGCGACGTTACGCGGGCGCTCGAGGTACTCGCGGAGTCCGTCATACTCCGCCAGCACGTCGGCGCTGTTCTGGGCGATGTCGTAGAGCTCCAGCAGCGCGTAACCAAGTCCGCGGTCGTCAGCGGCCGTGATCAGCACCGTCGAATCGGCCGGCACCGACGCCATCGCGAAGGACTCCGGAGTCGTCGCGAGGTCAGAGCCGTGTCGGCGCCGCCATCGGTCCACCAGATCGCGAACCCGGCCGTCACCGGGCGGGCAGACCAGCAGCCGAACGTCGGCCTGGACCTCAGGCTCCACCAGGCGAAACCCCTGCCTGGCCAGCTCCGCTGTGAGCAGGTCCCGCGCCCAGGTCGCGGTCGTCAGTCGGGCGTCGGAATGGCCGATGGTCACCGTTGGACCAGTCATCGATCTGACCTCTCCTCACGTTCATGAGCGGCGTCGCGCCATAGACGGGGTTCCGTCGCCGCCCGCGGGGAGGTGACTGCGACTGTCGCGCCCTGCCAGTTTCCGTATCGTAGAATTACCTTTTCAGTTCTTGACCTGGCTTGGATAGTTCCGGTCCTCATCCGGTCATCCGGGCGTTGTCCACGTTGTTGTGACGGGGCTGATATACCTGTCAGCTCGAGAACCCAGCACCGGAGGTCGGTGGCTGACCATGGGCGTCGGGATCGACGAGGCGATCGAGGTCTTCGTGCGGGGATTCTCCTTCAAGCGGAGCCGTACGCATCCCTACGTCCCCGAACGGATCGGTCCGGCCTGGGTCATGCGCGATGCGCCACGCGGGGGCAAGGCGCCCACCTACCGGCGCGAGGAGTGGGTCGCATGGGGGATCGACGCGGCCGACCTCCACGCCCTCGCAGCCGAGCACACCCGCGGCCGGTACGCGATCTGCGCGATCCGCGCGCCCGGCGAGGCGGAAGGGCCGTTGCGTCAGGCGTACAAGCAGCTCGGCTACCGGCTCGGCGCGACCGAGGCGCTGATGGTGCATCGACTGGACCGGATCCCGCGCACCAAGGCGCCGGCACGGATCACCCGCGTGACGACGCCGGAGCTGGCAGGACGCCTGGCCCGGGCGACAGAGAGCAAACCGCTCGAGGAAGCGGCGCTTTCGCGTGACGCTCCGCTTCGGCAGTACGTCGCCCTCGACGGCGACGAGCCCGTCGGATGGGTCCAGAGCATCATCGTCCGCACGGAGACGTCGGGCGACGCGGCGCCGATGACCTGGTGCGCGGACATGTTCGTCCAGCCGTCGCATCGCCGCCGCGGCATCGGCCGCGCTCTGCTGGAGCGGATGCTCCGCGATGACCGTCAGCGGGGAGCGGCGGCCGCGGTCCTGTTGGCGAGCCACGACGGCGCGAAGCTGTACCCCGTGATGGGGTACGACCAGATCGGCCAGCTCTACCTCTACTCGCCGACCAGGCGCTGACGCCGCCCGCCGGGAGTGTTCAGTGGCCGTGGAATGTCGGGCGCTCCTTGGCCTGGAACGCCGCGACCGCGGCCCGGTGGTCCTCCGTCGTACCCGTGAGCCGCATCATCTCCCCCTCGAACTCGAGCGACTCCTGCAGCGTGTGGTTCGCGGCGTACGCGAGGGACAGCCTGATCGCGGCGTAGGCGGCGGTGGGCCCGGCGGCCAGTTCCCGGGCGAGCGCGGTCGCCTCGGCGGCGAGAGAGTCGTGGGGCACGACGGACGTGGCCAGCCCGATGTCGGCCGCTTCCTGGGCCGAGATGGTGCGGGGACGCATCAGGAGGTCGACCGCGCGGGCGTGCCCGACCAACCGCGGTAGCGTCCACGACGTACCCGTGTCGCAGGTCAGCCCGATCGCGGCGAACGCGAGGTTGAAGCCGGCGGTGTCGGCGACCACCCGGAAGTCGCAGGCGAACGCGAGCGCGGCGCCCGCTCCCGCGGCCACGCCGTTGACCGCGGCCACGACCGGTTTTGGCATCGTCGCCAGCCCGAGAGCGATCGGGATGTAGTGGGCAGGCACCGTGCTCCAGACCTCCTCCGGCGCCTTCTCGGCGAGGCTCACGGCATGCTCGCGGAGGTCCTGCCCGGCAGAGAACGCCTTGTCACCCGCACCGGTCAGGAGTACGCAGCGGATCGACTCGTCCTCGGCGGCCTGGCGGACCGCGTCGCGCAGCGCCTCCTTGGTGAACAGGTCGAGGGCGTTACGGGCCTGCGGCCGGTCGAGGGTGATCGTCGCCACGGCGTCGGTCACGTCGTAGCGGACGGGCGGGTGGTCGGTCATCAGGTCCCTCCTGGTGGAGCGAGGCAGGCATCGACGAAGCGCGTGGCCGCGGGATGGAGCCGGGCTGCGTGGGTGTCGAAGTACGCCGCCGCCTCGTCGCCGGGCCAGTCGTCGGGAAGCAGGCTGCGGGGGAGTCCGGGGTCGGTGAAGAGGAACTTCCGCCATTCGTGCACGAGCCGGCTCCGCAGCGCGTAGGCGGTCTCGTCATCGCGTTCGGCGTCCTGCGTGCCGTCGAGCAGGGTACGTGCATCGGCGAGCCAGTCCCGATAGGCCGCGCCGAGCGCGTCGAGGTCCCAGGCGCGCCGGGCCAACGCCTTCGGGTCGGTGGGCTCGCCGGCCAGGAAACTGTCGGAGTGGACGCCAGCGGCGGCGAGGAGCCCTTCGACCTCGCCGGACGGTCGCGGCGCGATCCAGGTCGTACCGGCGAGTCTTGCGTATCCGAGGAAGCGGAGGCCGGCCTCGAGCCGTTCGCGGGCGGTGCGGGCCCGGACCGGGGAGGTGACGAGGAGGTGCCACCGGCCGTCCCAGCCGGCCGCGCGGGTGCGGTAGATCCGTACCGCCGCATCGTCGAGCCTGCGAACGGCGCGGTCGGTGAGGGCGTATCTGGTTCCGGCGCGCGGCTGCCCCACCGGTGTGAGCCAGCCCTGGCGTACCATCCGCGACACCGCCTGGCGTACCGCCGGCGCCGCGATCCCGAGGGGGGCCAGCAGCCGGACGAGGGCCGAGACCGGCGCGCGTCCACCTCGCGACCGGAGGTGATCGCCGTAGAGGTCGAACAGCGCCGATCTTGCCTGCATGACACCGAGTCTGCCCGACGGCAACGGGTCAGAAGCCGGCCAAAGAGGACACCTTCGCGTTTCCGGCAGGTGCCGCGCCGATCTTGACTACCGGGCCGGTCCGGCCATGCGGGATAATGGGCCCTCGAATCGACACGCGTCGGCGGCGTGTCACCGGTTCTCGGTGTGTCGTCGCGTACGGACGGCAGGAAGGAGTGCGCGCATGGCGGCCATGAAGCCGCGGACGGGCGACGGACCGCTCGAGGTCACCAAGGAGGGGCGCGGCATCGTCATGCGAGTGCCGCTGGAGGGTGGCGGGCGGCTCGTCGTCGAGCTCTCGGCAGACGAGGCCGGTGAGCTCGGTGACGCGCTCAAGTCGGTCGTGGGCTGAGCCCATCGCCTCACCGGCGCCATCCGGAGTGGGTCTGGTGCGATATCCAGGCCTGACGCGCCACATCAGCTAACGGGACTACGCGGCCCCGGTCAGATAAGTACTGACCGGGGCCTCGGCATGCCCGGCTCGCATGTCGTACGACCGGGCGCGGAGCTCTTGAACATGGACGATCGTCGGCGAGGCCTCGGTCATCGACGCCGTGGCGTCGACGCGGGACCCCCTCGCTGTAGCGGCATGTCGCCGTTCTCCCGCACTCTCAGCGGCGATAACGGCTTTGTAACCATTTGGCCCGGCTCTCGGCACTCGCGCAACATTCTGGCTGTTCATGTCGTCCTGGGTGCTACATACTGCTTGCGTACATACTGAGTATGTAAGATTCGTTGCTCCACATCCTGTTACACGGGGGCCTGTCAGGTGCCGGGGTCTGTCGGCGATGCCGTGCTCACGTGTGTCCGCACTACGGGGAGGTACTGCATGAGTTCCATGCATCGCCGGGTCCGTGCCTTGGGCATGGCCGCACTGGCTGCCGGGCTGGCCATGGCCATGAGCCCGACAGCCGTCGCCGGACCGGGCGGGTCAGCCGGCGTCGGCGCCGCACCGCCGGCAGGTCCAGAGGCGGCACCACACGCACGCGCACCACGGGCTGGCAGCCAGGTGTCTGTCACGCTGATCACCGGAGACCGGGTGCTGCTCCCGTCGGCGCGGTCGTCGACGGCGAGCGTCGTCCCCGGCCCGGGCCGCAGGAACATCCGGTTCGTCACCCACCGGGTTGACGGCCGACTCACCGTCGTTCCGTCCGACGCGCTTCCGCTCGTCCGGTCGGGCGCACTCGACCGCCGGTTGTTCGACGTGACCGGCCTCGTCAAGGCGAAGTACGACGACGCACGTCGGTCCGCCGTTCCGCTGATCGTCAGCTACGACGGTGAGTCCGCGCAGGCGCGCGGGCAGGACCGGCTGACCGCGGCCGGCGGGCAGGACGCGCGCGACCTGCCGGCCGTCGACGCCACGGCCATCGAGGTCGAGAAGAAGGCGGCCAAGGGCTTCTGGGACTCGGTGGCCGGCGGCCAGGGGAAGGCCCGCACCTACTCCGGCGGGATCGACAGGATCTGGCTCGACGGCCTCCGCAAGCCGGTGCTGGACAAGAGCGTCCCCCAGATCGGGGCGCCCGAGGCATGGGAGGCCGGCTACACCGGCAAGGGTGTCACCGTGGCGGTGCTCGACACCGGCATCGACGCCACCCATCCCGACCTGGAAGGTCAGGTCGCCGAGGCCAAGGACTTCTCCGGCGAGGGTCCTGGCGACGGCTTCGGGCACGGTACCCACGTCGCGTCCACGATCGCCGGTACGGCGAAGGCGTCGGACGGAAAGTACAAGGGCGTCGCGCCGGACGCGAAACTGCTCGACGGCAAGGTCTGTGACTCGGGCGGCAGTTGCTCGGAGTCGGCGATCCTCGCCGGCATGGAGTGGGCCGCCACCGAGAAGCAGGCCAACGTCGTCAACCTGAGCCTCGGCGGCGGCGACACACCAGAGGTCGACCCGCTCGAGGAAGCCGTCAACACGCTGACGGAGGAGACGGGCACGCTGTTCGTCATCGCCGCCGGCAACTTCGGGCCGGACGCCCAGACCGTCGACTCTCCAGGCAGCGCCGACGCGGCTCTCACGGTCGGTGCGGTCGACAAACAGGACGAGATCGCGGACTTCTCCGGTCGCGGCCCGCGAATCGGTGACGGTGCGATCAAGCCCGACGTCACCGCACCGGGTGTCGACATCGTCGCCGCCAAGGCCGAGGGCACCGAGATGGGCGAGCCGATGGGCGACGGCTACGTCACCGCGAGCGGCACGTCCATGGCGACCCCCCACGCGGCCGGCGCGGCCGCGCTCCTCGCGCAGCAGCACCCGGACTGGAAGGCGCAGCAGCTCAAGCCCACGCTGACGGCTTCGGCGAAGGCGCATCCGGACCTGACCGTGTTCGACCAGGGCGCGGGCAGGATCGACGTGGCGAAGGCAATCAAGCAGTCGGTCTTCTCCGAGCCAGGGAGCGTGTCGTTCGGTCTCGCGCGCTGGCCGCACGGCGACGACGAGCCGGTCACCAGGAAGGTCACCTACCGCAACAGCGGATATGCCGACATCACGCTCGACCTCGCCGCCACCATGGCCGGGCCGGACGGCGAGCCGGCGCCGGCGTCCGCGGTGAAGCTCAGCGCGGACAAGGTCACGGTTCCAGCAGGAGGCACCGCCGAGGTCGAGATCACCTCGGTCACCTCCCACGACGGACCGGACGGCGCCTACAGCGGCCGGCTCGTCGCCACGGCGGGCGACCAGGCGGTCTCCACGCCGATCGGCGTGGAGAAGGAGGTCGAGAGCTACGACGTGACGATCAAGCACCTCGACCGCCAGGGCAAGCCCGCGGCCGACGCGTACGGATTCCTCTTCGGCCTCGACGAGTACGTCTGGCAGGACCTCATGCCCGATGCCGAGGGTACGGCGAAGGTCAGGCTCCCCAAGGGCAGGTACCTCCTGGAGTCCAGCATCGTCACATGGGACGAGGAGTCGTCGGAGTGGAGCAGCCTCGTCCAGCCTCTACTCACACTCGACGCGAACGTCACGATCACCGCGGACGCCCGCAAGGCAAAGCAGGTGACCACGACTGTCGAGCGGACATCGGTCCGGCCTGCCGTGGTTGACCTGGGCTATGACCGCAACGCACGCAACTCGCTGGGATCCTCGGTGCTTGCGTTCGACTTCACGGGTCTCTACGCCGGACGACTCGGGAAGAAGGTCGCAGGTTCGAAGATGGTTTCCCACGTCGGAAGTCAGTGGGCCGAGCCCGGGCCGGCGGAGGACTTTGCCAACAGTCCCTTCTTCTACGGGTTGCTCGACGTGGAGCGAGGACACTACTTCAGCGGTTTCGAGCGCACTGCGCGGGACCGCGACCTGGCGAAGGTCACCGCGCGGCTGGCGCAGACACTGCCTGGCCGGCGAGGCGGTCGCGTGCTGTTCGGCTCTGGCAACGGCGTATCCGGTGGATGGGCCGTCGTCGCGGCCATGGACCTTCCACACAGGGTGACGACGTTCCTCGAGCCGGATCCGGTGCGTTGGGACTCCGAGGTCAGCGAGTTCGTGATCGACGAGGAAGGCTGGCCGGTCGACCAGACCTACCTGGTGTCCACGCCTCGGACGTACAAGCGGGGTGAGTCCGTCAAGGAGCAGTGGAGCGACGCGGTGTTCGGTCCGGCGTTCCCCGGGGCGGACTTCGCCTGGTCGGAACGGTTCGGCAACGAGATGTACATCAGCGTTCCGATGTACTCCGACGGGTCCGGGCACGCCGGTGACTCGCTCACCGACACGGCGAGGACCACGCTGTACCGCGAGGGCAAGAAGGTCGCGGAGTCGGAGTACGGCGGCTATCTCGACGATGTGGTCACGGTGCCGAGCGCGAAGGCGTCGTTCCGGCTCGAGGTCGAGGCGACGCGGCCGTCGTACTCAGGTTTCTCGACGATGATCGACACGACCTGGACCTTCACGTCGGGCCGGACGGCCGATGACGAGGCGGAGGCGTTGCCGCTGACGGCCGTCCGGTTCAGCCCGAAGGTCGACCAGCGCAACCGCAACCACGAGGGTACGCAGGCGACGGTGCCGGTGAGGATCCAGCCACAGGCGGGATCTGCGGCCGGCAGGCCGAAGCACCTCGAGGTGGCCGTGTCGGTCGACGACGGCAAGACCTGGAAGACCGCCGAGACCATCCCCGCCGGTGACAACCGGTGGGTGGCGGTCGTGGAGACGCCACAGTCCGGAGCGGAGTACGTCTCGCTGCGGGCGAAGGCGAGTGACTCGAAGGGCAACACGGTCGAACAGACGATCCTGCGGGCATACGCCATCGGGTCGTAACCGGTTCGGGGGGTCCGGGGGACGCCGGCCCCGGGCCAGCACCTCGGGCCGGCGACGGTGCCGACCTGACGAGTGAGGGCCGGCGGGTTCTGCCATCGAACGATGGTGGAACCCGCCGGCCCTTGGTGCGTTCTGCGTCGGCTTCTCCGACTCCCCGGCGGATTGGCAGCGCACGCCCCGGGGCGGCTTGGCAGCGAACCGGTCCCGTCCTGCTGGACATAAACGAACAGGTGTCGGATCGAGGACGGGCTGGGCGGGCGAGCCCTGGAAACGGGGAATGTCATGCGCTGTGCGCCGCTACCCAGGTCGACGAAGGTCCTCGGGGTGGCGGCCATGGTGATCGGTTTGCTGTCCGGTCCGGTGGTGACCGCCCCGCCCGTCCCCGCCGCGAACCCGGACCTGGCCCCGCGGCCAGGTGCGTTGGACGAGCGGCCGGGTGGATGGGAGCGTTCGGGCAGGCAGGCCGAGCGTCCAGCTGTGCTGGAGCATTCGGGTGGGCTGGAGCATTCGGGTGGGCTGGAGCATTCGGGTGGGCTGGACAAGGGGTCAGGTCGGACGGTCGACGGGCGTACGCGGACCGTGACGCTGGTGACCGGCGACCGAGTGGTGATCGCATCGGCAGGGCAAGGCACGGCCGGCGAGGTCGTTCCCGGCCCCGGGCGATCCGGAATGACCTTCCTGACCCGGCGGTTCGGCGACGCGCT
This sequence comes from Actinopolymorpha sp. B17G11, assembly GCF_040196095.1. Classification (NCBI taxonomy): domain Bacteria; kingdom Bacillati; phylum Actinomycetota; class Actinomycetes; order Propionibacteriales; family Actinopolymorphaceae; genus Actinopolymorpha; species Actinopolymorpha sp. B17G11. Next base: position 118,277 of record NZ_JBEFTW010000017.1, on the reverse strand, counting down.
CCAGGTCATCCCGGCTGACGCCCTCCCCCTGGTCACGACCGGCGCGGTGGACGGGCGACTCTTCGACCTCACCAGCCTGGCGGCGGCCACGACGGCTGGTGAGCCTCGCCTGCGGGTGACCTATCGCGACGCCGCGCGCCGTCAGCAGGTGACCAGCGACGGCGCCGCGCTGTGGGCGGCCGCCCGCCCGGTCGACGGCAGCACGCGCTTGCGCGGGGGAGTGAGCCGGATCGCGCTCGACGACGGGTCGATACCTGCGCAGGCCTGGCACCGCTCGCTCGGCGCCGGCCCGTCACTTGGTGCCGGCCCGCCTCTTGGTGCCGGCCCGCCTCTTGGCGCCGGCCCGTCTCTTGGTGCCGGCCCGTCTCTTGGTGCCGACCCGGCGCCTCGCGACTCCGGCAAGCGCGCCAGACCCACGAGCTCACCATCACTCATCTGGACCCGTCGGGCCGGCGTACCGACCGCGTCGGCGATCTGCTCTTCGCTCTGGACGACGACCGGCTCGAGTTCCCGATGGGCGACGGCGGTACGACGCGGCTGCGCCTTCCCGAGGGTCGCTACCACCTGGAGGCGACGGTATTGTCCGGGCGCGCCGATGACCCTGACTTCCACACGGTCGTCCGGCCGTTGATCGACCTCGACCGGGACATGTCCGTGACGATCGACGCGCGCACGACGAGACCGGTCACCGTTGACCCACCGCGGCCGGGGGCGCGGCTCGCGCTCGTCGATCTTGCGTACCGCCGATACGGCACCGATCCGACCCGCGTCCTGGAGTCGGGCTTCCTGTCGCACCGGCTCGACGACACTCACACGGCCCACCTGGGCCCCGAGGTCGGGCCGGACGAGATGGTGGACCGGCTCAACACGCAGTGGGCCCGACCGGACGAGCAGGGCGGTTTCGCCGATACGCCTTATCTCTACGGGTTGTACTGGCTCACCCGCGGCCGCTACCTCACCGGGTTCAAAGGCGCGGCACGCCCCGGCGAATTGGCGACGATCCGGTCGCGGCACGTGGCCCAGGCCCAGGACGCGAGGGTGTGGCACACCTTCGCGCCTTCGGCGCAGGCCGCCGGCGGGATCGGCGGCTGGTCGGTGGGCATCCCGTTCAGAACACCGTCGACCGTCACCGCCCACCTCATGGCCGGTGACGTCCGCTGGAGCGGCTCGCTCACGCACACCACGGGGGCGGGGAAGACGCAGACCGAGCTGAGCTGGCTGTCCTCGCCGCCGCGGGCGTACCCGGCTGGTCAGACGTACGTCGAACGCTGGAACGCGGCCGTGCTGGGACCGGTGCTTCCCGGCCCGCTTCCCGGCCCGCTGCCCCGCTCTGGGGCCGACCATCCGGCGGCCGTCACGCGGCACGGCAACCGGATCGTCGTGGCGCTGCCGATGTACTCCGACCAGTCAGGACATCTCGGTGGTTCACGGACGGGCCGGGCCGCGACGACGCTCTACCGGGGGCGTGGGCAGGGTCGGACCATGGTCGGGGCCACCGACGAGGTGGGCAGCGGGGAGTTCGAGGTAGGGTCTCGCGCCGCCAGGTACACCCTCGTCACCTCAGCGACACGTCGCGGGTTCGCGGATGTCTCGACCCGGGTGACGGCATCCTGGGAGTTCCGGTCGGCCAGGGCTCCCCGATCGGGGAAGGCGTTGCCGGTGAGCGTGGTGCGGTTCGCGCCCCCGGTCGACGCACGTAACCGGGTTCTGGGCAGCGGCCCGACGCTGGTTCCGGTGACGGTCCAGTCCCAGCTCGGCAAACCGAACCTCACCGTACGCACGCTGGCGATCCAGGCGTCGACCGACGACGGGCGGACCTGGACCCCGGTCCGGCTCATGCGGCGGCCGCACGGCGAGCAGGTCGCGGTGGTCCCGCACCCCTTTCGTCGTGCGTACGTGTCGTTGCGGACGAGGGTGGTCGACATTCACGGCAACCGCTCGGAGCAGACGATCACCCGCGCGTACGCGGTGCGATGAGGCGGCCGGTCGACGCAGCCGTCAGAGCAGGCCCGCGTAGACGTCGGTCGTACGACGGGCAATCGCGTTCCAGTCGAAGTCCCGCACCGCCCGCTCGCGACCGGCCCGGCCCATCGCACGGGCCCGCCCCGGGTCGGCCACGAGTGCGTTGACCGCGGAGGCCAGGTCGTGCTCGAAGCAGTCCGCGTCGGCCTGGTCGTAGGGCACGAGCAGCCCGGTCTCGCCGTGCACGACCACCTCGGGGATCCCGCCGACTGCGCTCGCGACAACTGCCGTCTCGCAGGCCATGGCCTCGAGGTTGACAATGCCCTGCGGTTCGTAGATCGAGGGGCAGCAGAACACCGTGGCGTGGGAGAGGACCTGGATGACCTCGTGTCGAGGAAGCATCTCCTCGATCCAGACGACACCCTTCCGGGTGGTACGCAGCAGATCCACGGCGGCGGCCGCCTCGTGGGCGAGCTCGGGGGTGTCGGCGGCGCCGGCGAGGAGTACCAGCTGAGCCGCCGGGTCGAAACGGGTCGCCGCCCGGAGCAGGTGCCGCACCCCCTTCTGCTGGGTGATCCGGCCGACGAACACCACGGACGGGCGGGACGGGTCGACACCCAGACGTTCGACCACGCCGGTGTCGGGGTCAGGTGCGTACTGCCGGGTGTCGATGCCGTTCGGGATCACCGTGACTCGGGCTGGGTCGACGCTCGGGTAGTGCGTGAGGACGTCGCGCCGCATCGCCTCGCTCACGGAGATGATCGCGTCGGCGCTGGTGTAGGTCGTGCGTTCGGCCCAGGTCGACAGCCGGTAGCCGCCGCCGAGCTGGTCGGCCTTCCACGGCCGGAGCGGTTCGAGGGAGTGCGCGGTGACGACGTGCGGGATCCCGTGGAGGAGCCCGCCGAGCTGGCCGGCGAGGTTGGCGTACCACGTGTGGGAGTGCAGAACCTGTGCCTGGCCGACGGCGGCGGCCATCTCGAGGTTGGCGGCGAAGATCCGCAGTGCCGGGTTGGCGCCGTCGAGGCGGGGGTCCTGCTCGGTGTGCGCGGTCGCGCCGGGGCGAGGTGTACCGAGGCAGTGGGTGTCGAGGTCCACCAGGGGCGCGAGCGCTCGCGAGAGGTAGTCGACGTGGACGCCGGCACCGCCGTAGACGTCCGGTGGATACTCCCGGGTGAGTAGGGCGACGCGCATGCGGGCGACTATGCGGGTCCTGGCGACTGGTTTCAAGGGCTTGCGTGGGTCGGGATTCTGTGCGTTCTGTCGGAGCTGTTGTCCTCGCCCGTCCGCCCGGGAACCTGGCGGCCCCGCCGACAGGACCTCGATGCGCTTCCGCGCGTCTACGGTCCGATCTCTCTTGATGCCGTTGTCCGGGTCCACGAATTCCCAGCCGGACCTGACATGACCTTTACCGTGCCCGCTCACCTTCGGCGGCGATGACTCTTCCGCCGACGCCGCTATGTGCGGAGTCTGGTGTTGCGTAGGGGTTTTCGGGTTTTGCTGATCCATTCAGGTGGGGTGAATTCTGGTTGGCCGTCGGCGGCCATGTGGACGGTCCAGGTGCCTTGGTGGATGAGGCGGTGGTGGTAGCCGCAAAGGAGCACGCCGTTGTCTACGGTGGTGGGTCCGCCTTGGAGCCAGGCGATGGTGTGGTGGGCTTCGCACCAGGAGGGCGGGCGGGTGCAGCCGGGGAAGGCGCAGCCGCGGTCTCGGAGTTCGAGGAGTCGGCGGGTCTTGCCGATGAAGAGCCGGATGCTGTCGGTGATCGCGGGTTCGCCGTTGATGGTGCCCCAGAGGGAGATCTTCGCGTCGCATGCGGCTTGTTGGGCGGTGCGGGCGGAGACGGTGGTGCCGGTGCGGAGCAGCGTGGCGTAGCCGGTGCCGGCCGCGAGGTCGTCGCCGTCGATGGTGATGACCAGGTGTGGTTTCTCCCCGGCGTGGGTGGGTGATTCACCGGAGTTGAGGTAGCGGCGGAGGAGTTCGACGAGCCCGTCGCCGAGGCGTTGGGGATAGCTGCGGGTGTCGGGTCCGTCGGCGGTCGTGGGGCGTGGCGCGGCGAGGGGTTCGAGGGCGGTGCGGAGCATGTCGGCGGCGACCGGGTCGAGTTTGCCGCGGATGAGGGTGCTGGTGGTGTAGGGGTCGTCGTGGAGGGACAGTTCGCGTTGCCGGGCAGCTTTGCGTTCTTCGTCGGCGAGTTGTTTGGCGAGGAGTCGTTCGGCCAGGTCGGGGTCGACGGCTTCGAGGATGGTTTTGCCGAGTTCGGCGAGGATCTTGGGGTTGAACGTCCTGGCGTGGGCGAGGAGGACCTGCTCGGCTTCGGATCGGGTGTCGGGGCCGGCTTCGGTGGGCAGGTCTCGGATGGTTCTGGCGATCACGTGGGCGTGGTCGTCGGAGATGTCGCCGGTGTGGAGGTTGAGCTGGGTGAGTACGAGGTGGCTGTCGAGGTCATGGGCGAGCTTCACCATCCGGTGGGCGTGTTCGGGGCGGAGTCGGAGCAGTCCGGACAGCCAGTTCGCCGTCGAGGGGGTGCCAGCGGTCTTGCCCAGATCGCGTCGGTCGGCCTCCCGGGTGGCGTTCAAGGTGACGGCCGCGATCTGGCTGGTCAAGGCATGCAACTCACCTAGCAGTTCGGTGAGTTCCTCGTCGGGCATTGACCACAACAGCGCCTGGGACTCCTCGCCCACCCGGACTCGCATCCGCGACACCAACGTCGACAACCGATGCCGTGGCTCCGGCGCCTGCCACCTGCCAAGACCCACGCCAGTGCCGCCGGTGACGGTTGCGCTGCCGGCATCTCCGTCGCCGCTGGCGCCACCGCTGGCGTTGCCGCGTCGGGTGGCGGCCGTGTCCATGATCCAACCATAGATGCGACCACCGACAACCGAACCGCGAAAGCCCTGTAAAACAAAGGCTGTTCCATGATCATGAAGGGCAAGTGGTGCTGTACGCCCGAAAGCCTTCATGATCACGATCATGATCACGGGGGTCAGCGCCGCCCGCCTTCGGCCGCTGTCGGTCGTAAACCGATTGCGCCCTGTCCGCATCGGCTGGTGTGCTCACGTTCGTCCGTACGAGAGGGTGGGTGGAGCCATGACGGCGTACGTCCTGACACCGCACCAGGAACTTGCCGCGGAACTCCTGCGGGAACGGTTCGGGACTGTCGACGTTCGCCCGCATGAGACGTGGGGTTCGTCCGTCGTCGTGGAGGCGCAGACTCCGGATGGTGGCTTTTTCCTGAAGGCCAACGGGGACCGGAGCGTGCGAGCCGAAGCGTTCGTCGCCCGCACCGCTCGTGACGCGGGAGTGCCAGTCCCGGAGATTCTCGACCTTGGCGACGATACGCGGCTGCCGGGCGGAAGTTGGATCCTGATGGGTCGAGTTCCCGGCCAGCAATGGGATACACGCACGCTGCCGGAGCCGGCGACGACCGTCACGATCAACGACCTGGCAGAGTACCTGTCCCGGCTCCACGGGGTGCGCCTGCCCGGATACGGCTGGCTGGACAACGGCGGGCGCGGTACGTCGCCGACCTGGCGTGCATGGATGCGCTCGGAGGCGGCGGAGTCGGCGAAAGTCCTTGTCGCGCACGACGACCTGCCCGCCAGCTTTCCCGCCGAGGTCGACCGGGTGATCCGCGCGGTCGTCCCTGACGACGTACGACCGGCCCTCCTCAACGCGGACCTCGGCCTGTCGGAGATCTTCGTCGATCCGGAGACAGGTGCGGTCACCGGAATCCTCGACTGGGCGGCCGCGGCCATCGGCGATCCGCTCTACGACCTTGCCACGTTCGCGTTCGGCGGGCCGGCCGGCCACCCGCTGCCCCCGCTGCTTCAGCCGCGCCTGTTCGATGCGTACTGCGCGCACGATCCGATGATCGCGGGCCGCCCCGAGCGCCTCGTGGCGTTGTACCAGATGCTCAACCATCTCGCGAACGCGTGCTGGAGCATCGCCGAAGGGGTCGATTCGTGGACGGGCGACCTGTGCGTGGAGGCGATGCGACTTTTCGACGTCGCGCGCGAGTGATCATGCTGGTCCCTTGTGCCCCACACGGCACGGGATCGCCCGAGCGGTGTTGCTGACGTTATTCGGTCGTACGCAGATGTACGCAACGGATAGCGTCGGCCCATGGAGATCGTCGTGACGCTGGACTGCAAGGATCCTGGGGCGCTCGCACGTTTCTGGGAGGCTGCGTTGTCGCCGATGGGCTACCGACCGGCTTTCGATGCGCCGCCGTACTTGAGCCTCGTCTCGGACGGGGGACCGACCCTGCTCCTGCAGGAAGTTCCGGAACCGAAGTCCACCAAGAATCGCATGCACCTCGATTTGGGTGTCGAACACCTGGAGGCCGAGGTCGACCGGATCGTCGGTCTCGGTGCGCGAACGGTCGAGACCGACCTGACCGAACACCGTTATCGGTGGGCGGTTCTGGCTGACCCGGAGGGTAACGAGTTCTGTGTCTTCGTGCCGCCAGGGTCTCCGTGAGGCGGGGGTGCGCGTGAGGCCAGGGCGTGTGCGTGGCGCCAGGGCGTGTGCGTCGCGCCAGGGCGTGTGCGTGGCGCCAGGGCGTGTGCGTGGCGCCAGGGCGTGTGCGTGGCGCCAGGGCGTGTGCGTGGCGCCAGGGTGGTCGTAGGGTCGGTGTGAGGTGTCGGTGGGCTGTGTGAGGATCGGCGGATGGTGGAGAGCGATCCGGCGCGGACCGATCCGCTGACGCGGCTGCGAGCGCTGTGCCTCGCGATGCCCGAGGTCACCGAACGCCCGAGCCACGGCGAGCCGACCTGGTTCGTGCGGGACAAGAAGGTCTTCGTGAGCTACGCCGATCATCACCACGATGACAGGCTCGGGTTCTGGTGCGCCGCGCCCGAAGGCGTCCAGACCATGCTGGTCGAGGGTGAGCCGGAGCTTTTCTACCGCCCGCCGTACGTCGGACATCGGGGGTGGCTCGGCGTCTACCTCGACGTCGACGTCGACTGGGACCGGATCGCGGAGATCGTCGAGGACGCCTATCGCCAGGTCGCGCCCAAGCGCCTCCTCGCCCAGCTCGACCGTGATCCGGGAGCAGGACACTAGGCGGCAAGTCCTGCGAGTTGTCGGAGGTTGGACCGCCCAGAGCGGGACAGATCTCCCGCGTTCCAGGCGTCCCGCAGCGAGGCACATTCCTCGCAGAACGGACGTCAGGCGGCGAGGTGCCTGCTCGTGGGTCGAAGGCGGACGGTCAGACGGCTGCGGGTGAGCCGGACGCGAGTTGAGCTGTACCGGGCCAATCGCGGGCGGAGGGCGATGAGGCGTCAGCTGGTAGGCACCCAGAAGCGCAGCTTGTCCAGGCGCTGATCCTCCAAGACCCCACCGGCCGACTCGATGACCTTCCGCGACGCCACGTTGTCGGTGTCGCAGGTGACGAGGACCGAAGCGAGACCGAGCCCGTTCGCGATGGGCAACGCCGCACGCAGCATCGCGGTCGCATGCCCGCGCCTTCGTGCAGTCGGTCGTACGTCATAGCCGATGTGACCGCCCTGCTCGAGCAGGAACGGCGTGAGCCGGTGCCGGATCGCGAGGCGTCCCAGATAGGTGGAGCCGTCGACCCACCAGAGGCTGGTCGCGGGGACGAGGCCGTCGGGTCTCGGGGTGTCCTCACGAGCGGCCGCGACCAGGGTCTCGACGTACGCCGCGAAACCCTCCGGGGTCTCCCAGGTCGCTGCGTACGCCCTGGTCTCGCGCCCGATCATCGAGTTGTCCGAGCCGCGGCCGCGACCCTCGGCGTGGAACTCCGTCATGGCCTGGAGAAACGATGCGTGGACGCGGGTCGTGGGCGCAACCAGGACGGGCATGGGTCCATTGTCCCGGGGATGGGCAGTGGTGGGGCCGGGCTGCCCCGCGCTGTCCGGGGGATGGGCCGTCCCGCAGGTGCCACAGCCCGGATGGCGCTGTCGTGGGGATTGCGCTGTCGTGGGATGGGGGATGGGCCGCGACGGCCAGGTACAGCCAGGACAGCCTGCCGTCACCCATCCGCAACGCTCGCCTACTAGGGTGCGCACATGGGCAAGGATCCGCGCGTGCTCGGGATCGTTCTGGCCGGCGGCGAGGGCAAACGACTCATGCCGTTGACAGCCGACCGGGCCAAGCCGGCCGTGCCGTTCGGCGGCACCTACCGGCTCATCGACTTCGTCCTCTCGAACTTCGCCAATGGCGGGATACGTCGGATCTGCGTACTCACGCAGTACAAATCGCATTCGCTGGACCGGCACATCTCGCTGACCTGGCGAATGTCGACGCTGCTCGGCAACTACGTCACGCCGGTGCCGGCGCAGCAGCGCCTTGGCCCGCGGTGGTTCCAGGGGAGTGCCGACGCGATCTACCAGTCGCTGAACCTCATCCACGACGACCAGCCCGACTACGTGATCGTGTTCGGCGCCGACCACGTCTACCGGATGGACGTCTCGCAGATGGTCGAGAGCCACATCGCCAGCGAGGCTGGAGTGACCGTCGCCGGGATCCGCATGCCGCGTACGCAGGCGTCGTCGTTCGGCGTCATCCAGACCGGCGCGGACGGACGCACGATCCGGGCCTTCCTCGAGAAGCCGGCGGACCCACCAGGCCTGCCCGACAACGCTGACGAGACGTTCGTGTCCATGGGCAACTACGTCTTCACCACCGACGCCCTGCTCGACGCCCTACGCATGGACGCCGATGACGAGGGCTCGGTCCACGACATGGGCGGCAGCATCATCCCGATGATGACCGACAAGGGTGACGCGCACGTCTACGACTTCGCCAACAACGAGGTGCCCGGCACGACAGCGCGTGACCGCAACTACTGGCGGGACGTCGGGACGCTCGACTCCTACCACGAAGCACACACCGACCTCGTCTCGGTCGATCCGGTCTTCAATCTCTACAACCGGGAGTGGCCGATCTACACGAGCTTCCCGCAGGATCCCGGCGCGAAGCTGGTGGCGGGGGGCAGGGCGAGCGACTCGATCCTGTCGATGGGGTCGATCGTCTCCGGGTCGGTCGACCATTCGGTCCTCTCGCCAGGCGTACGCATCCAGGTCGGGGCGGAGGTCACCAACTCCGTGATCCTCGACGGGACGGTCGTGGGGCATGGAGCGGTCGTACGCGATGCGATCCTCGACAAGAACATCGTGGTGCCCGAAGGTGCCGAGGTCGGCGTCGACAAGCAGGCCGACCGGGCGCGCGGATTCACCGTCAGCGAAGGCGGCATCACCGTGCTCGGCAAGGGCCAGCGCATCCTCGACTGACGTTCCGACGGCACGCGGCGACCCAGCGGGCCTGCCCCGGTCGGTGACGTGGCCTGGTCAGCCGGGCCAGGGGAACCTGGGACAGGTGTCGGTGCCTGTTCGGGCTACCGGACGCATGGGCAGCGTGGTCATTTGCGGAACGGTCGGGCCCTTCAGGAACCGCGCTTGGCGGCGCAGAGCAGGCCGTCGCCGACGGGGAGCAGGACGGGAACGACGCGTTCGTCGTCGAGAATCCGCTTGCCCAGCTCACGAATCGTCACCGTCGCAGGGTCGCGCTGAGCCGGATCGGCCACCCGGTCGTGCCACAGGGTGTTGTCGATCGCCACCACGCCACCAGGTCGCAGGAGTCGCAACGCCGCTTCGTAGTAGTCGGGGTACTCCTCCTTGTCACCGTCACAGAACACCAGGTCATAGGCGTTGTCGGTGAGCCGCGGGAGCACGTCGAGCGCGCGTCCGGTGATCAGCCTGGTGCGCTGCGGTGGGATGCCCGCGTCGGCGAAGGACTCCCGGGCAAGCCGCTGGTGCTCGGCTTCGACGTCGACACTGGTGAGGGTGCCGTCGGGCCGCATGCCTCGGATCATCCAGATCCCGGAGACGCCGCAACCGGTGCCGATCTCCACCACCGTCTTGGCGCTGACGGTCGCGGCGAGGAAACGCAGCGTGGCGCCCCCGCCCTGGCCGATCGGCGTCGCACCGACCTCGGCCGCGCGGTTGCGGGCCTGCACCAGCACGTCGTCCTCGGCGATGAAGTTCTCGGCGTAGGCCCAGGTCGCGGGCTTCATCTCCATGGAGACGACTACCTCCTGTGAGTCTTGCCCTGGGCTCGAGCCGCGGGCCGTTCTGTCCGGCTTCTCCGGACACGTTGCGTCACCGAAGCCTAGTGCCCTTTACCACCAGAATCGGGCTTTAGGGCCGGTCCGGGCGAACCCTGACCTCTGGCATTCCTAAGAAGGGGCTAAGACCAGGGTTCGGCCGGAGCCATTTTGGGTGGACAGTGGCAACAATGGAACACCTGCCGGCGGAAGCGGTCGGTTGTGTGCGGCCGGCCGGCAGCGGTGAACCGTGGCGTCCGACGCCACGGAAGCCGGCATCCGCCGGCTGGGCGATGTGGGGAGGTGGGTCTGGTGGCAGAGGATCTCGCGGGCACAGCACCCGTCGACGTCTGGACGCCTCCGTCCTGGGAGGAGATCGTCCGTACGCATTCATCTCGGGTCTACCGGCTCGCCTATCGGTTGACGGGTAACCGGCACGATGCGGAGGACCTGACCCAGGAGGTGTTCGTCCGCGTCTTTCGTTCCCTTTCGACCTATACGCCCGGCACGTTCCAGGGCTGGCTGCACCGGATCACGACGAATCTGTTCCTCGACCTTGCCCGCCGCCGGCAGCGGATCCGGTTCGACTCGCTGCCTGACGACGCCCCCGAACGCCTGCCCGGGTCCGAACCGAGCCCCGCGGAGGCGTACGACGACCGCCACCTCGACGCCGACATCCAGGCCGCGCTCGAAGCGCTGCCGCCGGAGTTCCGGGCAGCCGTCGTGCTCTGCGACATCGAGGGACTGTCGTACGAAGAAATCGCTGCGACGCTCGGCGTCAAGCTCGGCACCGTCCGCAGTCGGATCCACCGCGGCCGCTCCCAGTTGCGGGAGGCCCTCAGGCACCGGATGCCCGTCAAGCAGGCCGTCGCTGAGTCCGCCGTCGCTGAGGCCGCTGCCCCTGAGTGCGCAGAGCCCGCTCGCCTCGAATCCGCGGAGCACACCCGCCCAGAAGGTTCGGAAGGGGTGGAACGCCCCGAACCTCACCCGGCCGGTCAGCCGGCCGGTGGCGGAGGAGGATCGGTGTGGTGAACCACGCCCACGCCCGTCTGTCCGCACTGGTCGACGGTGAGCTCGACCACGAGAGCCGCGACCGCGTTCTCGCTCACCTCGCGCACTGTGCCGAATGCCGCGCCGCCGTCGACGCCGAACGCCAGGTCAAGGCCATCCTCGTCGGCACACCTGATCCGGCTCCTACGGAGGATTTCCAGGCCGCCCTGTTCGGGCTGGGTGCGCTCACCTCGGTGGGTGCCGCCGACCGGACGACTGGCACTAACCCGACGACTGGCACCGACCCGACGACCGGTACCGACCCGACCACCGGCATAGACCGGACGACTGGCACCGACCCGACGACCGGCACCGACCCGACGACCGGCGCGGGCCGGACGGCTGGTGCTGTCGGCCGTGAGCCGAGGGTGGTCGGAGCGGCTCATGCCGTCGGACCTCTACGCATGCGCGAGCGGTCTTCCCTGCGCGCCTGGCGAAGGCGGACCGGTCCGTGGCCAGCTCGGCCGCCAGCGCAGCCGGGCACACGTCGCCCGGGTGACGCTTCGGCCATGGCGATGGCTGCCGGCCGCTTCCCGCGCCGGATGGCCGCCGGTATGGCCGGCCTCGCGGCCATGGCGGGCATGGCGGCGGTCGCCGCGTTCGCCGCAGGCGGGGACGCTCATCCAGAGGTGACCGTCGTACCCCCCATCCAGCAGTACTCCGTCGAGCACGCCGACACTGTGTCCGACCTACCGTTGTCCGATCCGGGTGCCGTGACCGCGGTCCTGGAACGTGGGCTCCGCGGCCGCTCGTCCGGTCGCTGAACGCCCGGGACGCTGGGGGCGGCGTGGACAGTGAAAGCGGCGTGGACGGTGATGGCGGCCTGACCTCTGAAGGCGGCATCGGCAGTGAAAGCGGCCTGAGAGCCGGCAGCGATGTCGACAGCGATGTCGACAGCGATGTCGACAGCACTGACCAGTCGCCGCGGCGCGGTCCTCGACGCGCGGCACCTGTGAGGTTCGTGGCGTTCGTCGTCTTGGCCGGAGTCCTTCTCACCAGCGGAGCTGCGACCGGCCTGGCCGTGCCTCCGGCGACGGAAGGTACGAACAATCGCGGGCCAGGAGGCAGGTCAGTCGCCGGCGAAGGCGATACGGTCCCAGCGGCCCGGGACCACCCCGAAGCCCTGGCGGCGCTTCGCCGGGCCACGCGAGCCGAGTGGACGACCGCCTACACCGGCACGAAGTTCATCGCGGTATGGACCGAGGCCGCGGGCGCTACGGCGAAGGGCAGCATGTCCGAGCTCGTCGACGTCACCAACATTCCGGGGCGTGGCACCGTCGTCCGGATCCACCGCGACACCGTGGGCGGCAAGCGCGGCGCACCGGACCGGGGCCACGCGGCGGACGACCGTGGCGCGGACGCGGCTCTCGTGGCCCGCGGTCGACCCGGCAGCGCCGAGCCCTCGTCCACCGCCACCCCGGCGGGTCGCTCGCCGGCCCCCACAGGGTCGGCGACGCGCGGGATCGAGCCGAGCCCGGCGCCTGCGGCGGTCGACGCGCAGGCGGTCAGCGTCGTCGCACTCGCCCGTGCGTACTCCGTCCAGCTCGCCGGTGCGGCGACCGCGGCGCACCGCGAGGCGACCGTGGTGGCCGCCCGCCGGCACGACGGTTCGATTGCCGCGAAGTTCTGGATCGACGAGGCAACCGGCTTGCTGCTCCGCCGCGAGGTGTTCACCCGCCACGGCGTCATCACCCGCGCCAGTGGGTTCGTCACGGCGAGGATCGGCGCACGCGTGACCCGCTCAGGCCTGCCGCCGGCACTCGCCAGCGAGCCGGCCGACGTGGTCCCTCCACGCTCCTACGCCGTCCTCGCAGACCGGGGCTGGGACTGCTGCGACCGGCGCCTTCCCGGTGGGCTCGGGCTCTATGACGTACGTACGACCGACGCCGGCGCCACCCTGCATCTTTCGTACTCCGACGGCCTCAGCGGCGCCTCGGTGTTCCAACAGCGGGGTCGGCTTGACGGGTCCGCGCTCGACGGCTTTGCGGAGATCCGGGTGGACCGGGCGAAGATCTACGTGCGATACGGTCTGTCGTCGTACGCGGTCTGGGCGCATGACGACCTGGTTTACACCGCGGTGTGCGATACGCCTGATGCCGTGGATGCCGTGGTTGGGGCGTTTCCGCACAGTGATCCCACGCGAGATGGGACCGGCCTTGCACAACGGCTGGACCGGGGGATGTCCCGGATGGTCTCCTGGTTGAATCCCTTCGAATAACGGTTGACGCCTGCGGTCCGGTGCCACATCGGGGTGTGACAAGGGGAAAGGGCGGGGCTAGATGACCGAGCGACGTGATCGTCCGGAAGGTCCTCGCGACGAGGCCTCCGCCGCCCCGGGCAACGGGGAGGCGGTCGCTACTCCGCCGAGCGGATCGGCTTCCACCACCCAGCAGGTCCCCGCGCAGCGGGCCGGATGGGTGCAGCACTTCCCGGCTGAGCGTCCCGACTTCGAGCCGCCGCCGCCGTGGGCACGACCTGTCCCGGGCGGCAGCCACAACGGTGCGGGACCGGCCAACCGGGCCTTCGGGGTGCCTGCCGCCAGTCCAGTCCAGGCGAAGGAGCCGTGGTTCGGGCGCTATCCGCGGCGTGCGGTCCTGGTCGCGCTGGCGGTCACGATCGCCCTGGTCGCCGCCGCTCTCGGTGGGACGGCGGGTGTCCTCGCGACCCTGCAGTTCGGCCCGGCGCTCATCTCGACCGACGCGCCGGCGAGCGAGGACGACCTCGGCGCGGAGGGCAAGGCGTTTCCGAAGCCGGAGAACGTCGCCACCGTCGCGCAGGCCCTGCTCCCGAGTGTGGTTCAGATCAAGGCCACCGGCGGACCGGGCAGCGCCAGCGGGTCGGGCTTCGTGATCCGCAAGGACGGCTACATCCTCACCAACAACCACGTGGTCGCGCCGGCCGCGAGCGGCGGCACGATCAAGGTGTCGCTGCACGGTGGCGAGGAGGTCCCGGGCCAGATCGTCGGGCGGAGTCCGGCGTACGACCTGGCGGTGGTCCGCGTGAAGGACGTGGAGAACCTCAAGCCCGTGGCACTCGGCGACTCCGACCGGGTACGGGTCGGTGAACCTGTCGTCGCCCTCGGCTCGCCGCTGGGCCTCACGGGCACCGTCACCACCGGGATCGTGAGCGCCCGGAACCGCCCGGTGACCGCTGGCGGGGCGGAGTCGGAGATGTCGTTCATCAACGCGCTGCAGACCGACGCCGCGGTCAACCCGGGCAACTCGGGCGGTCCGCTGGTCAACCTCAAGGCCGAGGTGATCGGGGTCAACTCCGCAATCGCGACCGTCGGCGACCAGGAACCGTTCAGCGGCGGGGAGCAGCAGGGCAGCATCGGCCTCGGCTTCTCCATTCCCACGAACCAGGCGCGGCGGACCGCCGACCAGATCATCCGTACCGGCCACGCGGTCTACCCAGTGGTCGGTGCCGTGGTCGACGTACGCCATGAGGGTCCCGGCGCCCGCCTCGGCGACATCCAGCCGGACAGTGCCGCAGCGAACGCCGGTCTCGCGCGAGGCGACCTGGTGACGGTGATCAACGGGCACAAGGTCACCGGGGCGGACGACCTGATCGTGCAGATCCGCAGCTACGTACCAGGCCAGCGGGTGGAGATGGTGTACGAACGCGGCGGCAAGGAACGTAAGGCGATCGTCACTCTCGGCAAGGAAACCGGCTAGCGGTCAGGGCGCCGTCGCCTGAGCCGGTGCCGGGCTCCTGGACTGGCCGGGGGAGGACCTGGCCTGCCGTGCCCGGCCGTCACCTGGACGGGAGGGTTACGCTGGGCCCGTGTTCGACATCGGTGCCCTGGAGTTCGTCGTGCTGGCTGTTGCCGCGCTGTTCATCTTCGGGCCCGACCGGCTGCCCGACATTGCCCGGCAGGCCGCTCGTGGCCTCCGCCAGGTCCGCAACATGGCGGCCAACGCCCGGCGGGAGCTGAGTCGCGAGCTGGGGCCGGAGTTCGAGGACCTGGACATCCGCGATCTCAACCCGCGGAACTTCGTTCGCAAGCATGTGCTCGACGATCTCGACGAGGACGACCTGCGGATCGACCGCGATCTCGACATCCGCGACGACCTCCGTGTCGACGACAAGCCAGCGAAGTCCACCACGTCCAAGGTCAACGGGTCGACGAACGGCTCAGGGACGACGAGCAAGAGCGGGACGAGCGACGGCGATGTGACGGTGGCGACCCCCGAAGGCGTGGATGCCGGAGCCGAGGGCACCGACACGCTCGTCGACACGGCACCCGCGCCCGAGGCGGACGCCGAGGTCGAGTCCCAGACGGGCGCCGATCACAGGCCGGTCACCGTCCCGCCGTTCGACACCGAAGCCACCTGAGTTTCCGGCCGCCTCGGCCAATGACCACGCTGCCCATGTGAGTGCCGGGCAATGACCACGCTGCCCATGTGAGTGCCACGTGGAATAGGTGTCGGTGCCTGTTTGATTGCCACCGGCCTGCTCAGCGTGGTCATTTGCGCCCGGTGCGCCGCCGCAGCCGCCTTACCGCGAAGTCGGCGTGATGGTGAGGGAACGCCCCACCAGGCTTGGCCGACGGTCGGCGAGCTCCTTCGCCAGACCGTGCAGGACCTCGGAGGCGGCGGCATCGGGCTGGTCCAGCACCACAGGGACGCCGGAGTCACCACCCGTCCGCAACCGCGGGTCGAGGGGCACCTCACCCAGCAGTGGAACGTCGTAGCCCAGGCGTTCGCTCAAGGTCGCGGCCACGCGGGTGCCGCCACCCGTGCCGAAGACGTCGATCCGGTGGTTCGGACCGCAGTGCGGGCACGGCAGCCACGACATGTTCTCCACCACGCCGACCACCTTCTGGTGCAGCATCGACGCGATCGTGCCGGCGCGTTCGGCAACCTCGGCCGCGGCCTCCTGCGGCGTGGTCACCACCACGACGTCCGCGTTGGTGAGTTGCTGGCCCACCGAAATCGCCATGTCCCCGGTGCCCGGCGGCAGGTCGAGCAGCAGCACGTCGAGGTCGCCCCAGAACACGTCGGCGAGCATCTGCCCCAGTGCGCGGTCGAGCATCGGACCACGCCAGGCGACGACGTGCTGGCGGCCCGGCTTGAGCATGCCGATGCTCATCACCTTCACGTCGTACGCAGGGACCGGCATGATCATGTCCTCGACCCGCGTGGGCCGCAGGTCGGCGATCCCCAGCATCGACGGGACGGAGTGGCCGTAGACGTCGGCGTCGAGCAGGCCGACCTTGAGCCCCTGGCTCGCCATCGATACCGCGAGGTTGACCGTGAGCGACGACTTGCCGACGCCGCCCTTGCCCGACGCCACGGCGTAGATCCGAGTGAGCGAGTCAGCCCGCGCGAACGGGTTCTCCTTCGCCTGAGCGGACCCCCGGAGCCGCCCCTGCAGCTCCTGGCGCTGCTGGTCCGACATCACGTCGAGGGTCACCTGGACGTCCTTCACCCCGGGCAGGGCGGACAGCGCATTGGTGACGTCCCGGGTCAAGGTCTCCCGCATGGGACAGCCGGCGACGGTGAGGAGCACCGTGGTGACGGCCGTGCCGTCCGGGCGTACCTCGGCGGACCGCACCATGCCGAGCTCGGTGATCGGCCGACGGATCTCGGGGTCGTTCACGCCGGCCAGGGCGGCCTGGATCTGCTCCTGGGTGGGCAGGCTTGTCATACCCCGATGCTACGGGCCGTCGCCGCGTTGTTCCGGGCGGGCACCGCGCACGGCGCGTTCGTCGAGCTCGGCCAGGAGCGAACGCAGCTCTGAACGCAGGTAGTCACGGGTCGCGACCTCGTTCATCGCGAGGCGAAGGGACGCCACCTCGCGGGCCAGGAACTCCATGTCGGCGCGGGTGCGGATGTTCATGTCGCGGTCCTGGTCGTACTGCACGCGGTCGCGGGCCTCCTGCCGGTTCTGCGCGAGCAGGATGAGCGGTGCGGCGTAGGACGCCTGGGTGGAGAAGAACAGGTTCAGCAGGATGAACGGATACGGGTCCCAGTGCAGCCCGAAGATCCCCACCAGGTTGGCGGTCACCCACACGATGACGAACGCCGTCATGTACGCAAGGAAGCGGGCGGTGCCCATGAACCGCGCGAAGCCTTCGGCGAAGCGTCCGAAGATCTCCGGGTCGTAGCGCGGGCGGAACGTCCGGCCAGGCTGGCGCGGGATGTCCAACCGCCGCGAGTGCGGGCCGGTGCCAGGGCTGTCGCCCGACCACGGGTCATGAGCCACGGTTCACCTCTGCGAACCGTTCCCGCCAGTCCTCTGGCAGCAGGTGGTCGAGCACGTCGTCGACGGAGACGGCGCCGAGAAGCCGGCCGGACTCGTCGACGATCGGGGCAGCCACCAGGTTGTACGTCGCGAGGTAGCCGGTCACGTCCTGCAGCGAGGCCTCCGGCGACAGCGGCTCGAGTTCGGTGTCGATGACGCCGGAGACGAGTGCGGACGGTGGCTCCCGGAGCAGCCGCTGGAGGTGTCCGACGCCGAGCCACCGCCCGGTGGGCACCTCGAGCGGGGGCCGGCATACGTACACCTGTGCGGCCAGGGCCGGGGTGAGGTCGGGGTTGCGGACCCGGGCGAGTGCCTCGGCGACCGTGGCGTCGGGCGGCAGGATGACCGGCACGCTGGTCATGAGCCCGCCGGCGGTGTGTTCTTCGTAGGTCAGGAGGCGGCGGACGTCCTCGGCCTCCTTGGGCTCCATCAGGGTGAGCAGGTGCTCCGCCGTCTCCTGCGGCAGTTCGGCCACCAGGTCGGCGGCGTCGTCGGGAGACATCTCCTCGATGACGTCGGCGGCGCGTTCGACGTCGAGGCCGCGGAGGATCTCCACCTGGTCCTCCTCCGGCAGCTCCTCCAGCACGTCGGCGAGGCGTTCGTCGGCGAGTGCGGCGGCCACCTCGGCGCGGCGTTTCGGCGGCAGGTCGTGCAGAACGCTCGCCAGGTCGGCGGCCCGCATCGACTCGAACGTCGCCAGCAGATGGGTCGCGCCCTGGTCCTCCTCGGGCAGGCTGAGCCCGGTCACGGCGTCGACGTCGACAACCAGGGTCTGCCCGCGCCGACCGAAGCGCTTGGCCGGCTTACGGATCGCCACCTTGGTGATCAGCCAGTCCCGTGTCCTGGCCTGCTCCATGCCGAGGTCGAAGACGGTGACATCCTCGGCGGTCTCGCGCAGCGTCACCGTCTTGTCGAGCAGCTCGCCGAGCGCCAGCGTCTCGGTCGGGCGCTGCTGGAAGCGCCGCATGTTGATGAGCCCGGTGGTGACGATGCGGCCGACGTCGATCCCCAGGACCCGCGTCATGGGGACGAAGATGCGCCGCCGGCCGAGAACCTCGACGACCAGGCCGAGCACCCGCGGCGCTCGGCCCTGCGGGCGCAGCGTCACCACGACGTCGCGGAGTTTTCCCACCTGGTCGCCGCGCGGGTCGAAGACGGCCGTTGACGCCAGCCTCGCGAGGAACACTCTGCTCGGGGTTCCGCTCACGATACCTGCGCCCCCTTCGGCTTCGGCGTACCACCTCGCCCTGGTCAGGCTAACCCGGTCGCTGACCTGCGTACTTGCTCGCGCGAAGAAAGCGCCCAGCGGGGGCTACAGGGGATGGCGTGGCGTGCTCAGGACAGGCGCGGACGTCCCCGCGCCCGCTTGTGCACGACCCACGGGAGGCGCCCGGTCGTGGTTGCGGGACTGTCCGGTGGCGGAACGGCCGTGTCGTCGGTGGGCATCCGGCCCGGTCCTTCGAGGACCTCGCCGGTCGGGGTGAGCCGAAGGATCGTGTCGGACGCACTCCAGCGTTCGAGCAGGTGGGCGGCGTCGGTCGCGTTGAGCCGGTCGCCCGCGAGCGCGGCCGCCGCGCCCTCCCATTCCGGCGTACGCGGAGTGAGGTGTCCGACGCGGGCCCGCCAGGTGACGAGGCGGGCACGGCTGTCCTTCGCCCGGCAGGTCACCGTGGCGGTCTCCGCTTCGGCGAGTCCGGGAAGGTGCTGCTCGACCTCGCCCAGCCGCCCCTGCTGGCGGTCTGCCTCCGGGCCGGCGGTGACGACGTAGGCGGCGCCGTCGTGCCAGACGTGCCAGGCCGGCCGCGCACGTACCTCGTCGCCGTAGCGCAGCCAGATGACCGAGGACTTGCGGGTCGACTCTTCCACGAGTGCACGAAGGACCTCGGGCGAGGGCTGGTGCTGTGCTGCCACGTGCACGAGGCTCCCACATGGTGATCCGGGCGGCTACCCTGCCGCCATGGATGGGTACGGCACCACTCCGCCGACGCCGAGGACCGGACCCGGAAGTGGGGGAGATGCGGCCCGGTCGCGCTGGCGGCGTTTCCTGGCGGAGGACCCGACCGACGGGACTCGGCTCGCCATCCCGTCCTCGGCAGGCGTCATCCGTCGTGAGGGCCGCGACATTCTTGTTCCCCCTGACATCACTCATACCGATCGGGTCCGCGTCTGGCGGTCGGCGCAGCGGTGGCTCACTCATACGACCGAGCGGGTCAACGCCGTCGGGGTCGTCTTCGTCGTGTGCTTTGGGCTGCTCTGGCTCTTTCTCGTCCTGCAGCCGAACATCGATCTGGTGGCGCGGGCCGTGATGCTCCTGCTGGGCGCCCCGGCAGTCGGTCATGTCGCCTGGCAGGTTCGGCGGCACGTCAACGGGCAACGCGACGACGCCGAGGTTCGCCCGCAGGTGATCATCCCCGGCCAGGACCTGCACGAGAAGGATCGGCGGGCGATGCGCGAGGTGGTCGACGCAGTCCTCCTGGTCGCCGGCTCCCGTGCGCAACGGGACGGCCAACTCGGTGACGGTGTCGCGCTGCTCGGCGGTGAACAGTGGCGGATCGCGAACGCGCTGGTCCAGTTGGCGGCGGCGAGGCGGCTGCTGGGCGAGACCGGAGGTGGCCTGCCCGAGCACGCCGCGGCGGTGCGTACGGCCGAGGCCGCCATCGCCCGCCGGATCCAGGCGGTCCACCGGTACGCCGAAGCGGTGCAGCGGGTCGACCAGATGCTCCTCGCCGTCGATGCCGCGGTCCAGTCCGAGACGATCCATCACCGGGTCCGCGACGCCATCGCCGCGCTCGGTGACTACCAGGGTCTGGTCGACCTCGTGAGCGACGCGGGGCACTGCCGAAGCTGGCGTGCGGGCCGCACTCGACGCACTACGCGACGAGGCCGAGTCACTGCGCGATGTCCACGGCCCTCACCACCCCGTGATCATGATCGTGATCATGAATGTTTTGTCGGCGTATACGCCGGTTTCCCTTCATGATCATGGAAGAGCCGCCACCTACAACCGAGCGCGACCTACACCGAGCGCCACCTACACCGAGCGCCACCTACACCGAGCGGTGGTACGAACGAAACGCCCGCGTGGCAAGGAATCCGAGCGCTCCCGCGAACACCGCCAGGTACCCACAGTGCAGTAGCACGGCACCCCACTCCGGATCGGCCGACAACGCCCCACGACTGGCTGTGGCCGCCCAGTCGACGGGATTGAAGGTGGCCGCCCGCTGGATCCACTCCGGCGCGATCTCCTTCGCCATCAGCGTCGAGGACAGGAATGACATCGGCAGCACCAGGAACTGCGACGCCGCGATGAGCGACTCGCGCCGGCGTACGAGCAACGCGACCGCGCTGGAGAACGAACCGAAGCCCACGGCGAGCAACACCGCGACGCAGACGGTCACGAGCACGCCGGCCACCCCACCCGGGTAGCGCGCACCCATCGCTAGGCCGATGCCGACGACGATGAGCACCTGGATCGCAAGGCTGGCCGCGAGATGGGCCATCTTGCCGGCGAGGATCGCGCCCCTGCTGGTCGGCGAGACGAGGAACCGGTTCATGACCCCGCGTTCCATGTCGTCGATCAGGCCCATGCCCGTCCACGCACTGGTGAAAAGCGCCGTCATGACGACGATCCCGGGCGTCATGAAGGTGATGTACGAACCGCCGGCGAATCCTGGAATCTCCACGACCCGCTTGAAGAGTTGGCCGAACAGCAGCAGCCACACAAGGGGCTGGATCAGCGCCACCGCGATGTACAGCGGCTGCCGCAGCAGTGCCCGGATCTCCCGAAGGGTGAGGTTTCCAGCCTGGACGAACGTGGCAGCCATCGGGACACTCATCGGCCGACCTCCTCGGTGTGGTGCGTGGCGGATCCGTTGCTCAGCTGGCCGTCCCGCTCGTCGAACCGCCGTCCTGCGTACCTCAGGTACACGTCGTCGAGCGACGGTCGGGCGACCGTGACCGACGCGACGCCGACCCCGGTCGCTTCGAGGGTGGCGAGGACGGCGGGCACTGCCCGTGCCCCTTGATCGGCCCGCGCGCGGACGCTGGCACCGTCCACGCTGATCTCGCGGATGCCGTCGAGGCGGCCGAGGGCGGCGGCGATCTCGCTGTCAACCGCGGGTTGCGCAAACTCAACGAGGATCGCGTCGCCGCGCAGCTCACTCTTCAGTCGTTCGGGGCTGTCCTGGGCCACGATCGCACCGCGGTCCACGATCGCCACCTCGTGGGCGAGCTGGTCGGCCTCGTCCAGGTAGTGCGTCGTCAGCAGAATGGTCAGTCCGTCGTCGCTCGCCAATCGGCTGATCTCCTGCCACATGTCGGCGCGCGCGTGCGGGTCGAGTCCGGTCGTCGGCTCGTCGAGGAACAGAACCTTCGGTGTATGGACGAGGGCGAGCGCGACGTCAAGCTTGCGTTGCATCCCACCTGAGTACGTACGCGCCGGCCGATGTGCGGCGTCACCGAGCCCGAACCGTTCCAGAAGGGCACGAGCCAGGGTTCTGAGCTGTTTGCGTGGTACGCCGTACAACCGCCCCTGCAGGTAGAGGTTCTCGCTCCCTGTCGCCTCGGGATCGAACTGCGGCTTCTGCGAGACGTAGCCGATCGACCGGCGTACGGCGTCGGGGTGCCGAAGCACGTCGTGACCGGCGACTGTGGCGGTTCCGGCGTCCGGTCGGGTCAGCGTGGTGAGGATCTTGACGGTCGTCGACTTGCCGGCGCCGTTCGGGCCGAGCAGCGCGAAGACCGTGCCGGCTCCGACCGAGACGCTCAGGCCGGTCAGAGCGCGAACCTTTCCGGCGTAGGTCTTGGACAGGTCGCGGGCCTCGATGGCGAAGCCGTCTCGGCTCGGCGGCGCCCCGCCGGGCGGGGACGTGGTGGTGGTCGTGCTGGACATGCGGCGGTGAACCTCCCATGGGACTACCTACTGGGACGGTCCGGTCCGGCGAGCGGTCCTCGCGGCTGGGCACGTGAGACACGGCCTAAGGTGGGAAGTGCGGTCTTCGGGTCGCGAGGGTTCGTTCGTACGGACCGGAACGATGTGGAGATCTCGGCCCTGGCCCAGGTGTTGCCGCACCTGCGTCAGGGCCTTCGTGTGTTGGCGCTGCTCTGGTCTCAGACGCTCTTGAGCCTCCCTTTCCGGCCGGAGGCCTTCCGTTGTGGGACGTCGGCGGTCGTGTCCTTGTCTGCACCGCCCCCACCCCGTGTGTCACTGCCTCGTGTGTCGTCGGCCGGTACGTCGCGGGCCGGATCGGCGAGGTCGGGCGAGGTGTGGTCGGTGTGGAACGCACGCCAATCTGCGAGGCCGTCGAACGAACCGTCGCGGATTTCGCCGACGAGCTTCCTGGTCCAGTGCAGGTCGGTCTCGAGATGGGTGCGTACGTAGTCCCACTCGATCCAGAACAAGCGCGGCAGCGACGGTGCGCTGGCCTTCAGGATGGCCTCGGAGGAAGCGAGGGAGTGCTCGAGCTGGACGCAGCGCTGGTCGAGCAGGTCGACCACCTCTTCGGGCGGGAGGCCCGGGAGAAGGGAGAGGCCGGCCTCGAACTGTGAGAACTCCTTCACGGGAATGGCCAGGAGCTCGGCCAGCCAGTCCTCGAACTCGGCCCGGCCGGCGCTGGTCGCGCCGTAGACCGTGCGTTCGGGCCGTCGGCCGTCGCGGACCGTCTTCTGCGGCTCGATCAGGCCATGGGCCACCAGTTTGTCGACGACCGAGTAGAGCGAGCCGTAGTTGAGCTTGATGCTGCCTTCCTTGTTGCGTTCCCGGAGCGTGCGCGACATCTCGTACGGATGCATGGGGCGCTCGAGCAGCAGGGACAGCACGGCGAGGGCGAGGGGGTTGGACACCTTGCGCCTCGTCATCCGGTCCTCCTTGCCTCGGGCCCGGTCCTCGGGCCGTGCCGGTGCGGTGGTGGGTCAGTCGCGGCGCGCGGTGGGCCGTGGAGGTGGCCGACCGGTTCATCGCCCTGTTGCACCGAATACTCTGCATCGAGTATTCGGGCGAGGTCATTCGATGTCAAGACAGCTGGGCGACGCCGCGGCCGTGATCATGCGTCACGAATGGCAGCTTCTCGGCTCGGCAACCAGCCATTCGTGACACCTGATCATGAAACGGCCGAGCGATAGCGTCGGGCAGCCGGACCCGAGGGCTTCAGAGCCAGCCGTTGCGCTTGAAGTAGCGGTGCAACGTCACACAGATGACGAGCGTCACCAGCAGGACCGCCGGATAGCCGAACCGCGAATCGGCCCCTGGTAGGTGGGTGAAGTTCATGCCGTAGATCCCCGCGATCATGGTCGGCACCGCCAGGATCGCCACCCACGCCGAGATCTTCCGCATGTCCTCGTTCTCTGCGACCGTGAGTTGAGCGAGGCTCGCCTGCAGGATCGACGTCAACAACTCGTCGAAGGCGGCGACCTGCTCGCGGACCCGGGTGAGGTGGTCCTCGACGTCGCGGAAGTACTCCCTGATGTCCGGCGCCACCAACCGCAGCGGCCGCTCGGCAAGGTGGCGCAACGGTACCGTCAACGGCGCGACGGCCCGCTTGAGCTCGAGGACCTGCCGCTTGAGCTGGTAGACCCGGCCGACGTCACGGGCGCCACGCGCCGAGAAGACCGAGATCTCCAGCTCGTCGATGTCGTCCTGCAACCGGTCGACCGCCGCCAGGTAGTCGTCGACCACCCGGTCGGCCACGGCGTGGAGCACAGTGGACGGACCGTGCGCCAGGTGCTCGGGGTTGTCCTGGAGTTGGCGGCGTACCTGCCCCAGCTCACTGTGGTCACCGTGTCGGACCGTCACCACGAACTCCGCACCGACGAACGCCATCACCTCACCGGTCTCCACCAGTTCGCCAGACGTGGCGACCTGGCCCTGTGGCGCGTAGCGCACGGTCTTGAACACCGCGAACAGGGAGTCGTCGTAGCGTTCGAGCTTCGGTCGCTGGTGCGCGGTCACCGCATCCTCGACCGCCAGGGGATGCAGGTCGAACTCGTCGGCGAGGCCGGCCAGCTGGCTCTCGGTCGGCTCGAAGAGACCGATCCAGACGAAGCCGCCACCCTGCCGTGCCCGGCGTACCCCCTCGGCGTACGACGTGACGTCGTCCTGGCGCTTGCCGTCGCGGTAGAACGCCCAGTCGACGATCGCCTGTTCGGGACTGGTCGTCGTCGCCCCTGCGTCAGCGGACGGTACGACGAGCCGGTCGGGCAGGGATCGGCGGCGGATCGCACGCATCATCGCGCGGGCGCGGCGCCCTGCGAGCACGGCGTTTCTCCCAGGACGGACAGATGTGCTCGATGCTGCCATGGTCGACTGACCTCCTCGTCGGCGGAAACGGCAATGAAGGCGCCCACGATGCGAAGGTGGGCGGCGGAGGTCCTCCGAGGCCGCTCTGGACCAGACGAGATCGAACCGGGCTCGTGTCGGCGGTCAGCCTCGCGCGGATGTCAGGGCGTCGACCGCCTGCTAGCGCGCGAGCTCAGATCGGCGTCGGAGGACGCTGGTACTGCAGGGATAAGCAGGTTTCACCTGCGACCACCTCCTCGACGCCGGGCCCTCGCAAGGGCAAAGCCAGCCGCGACCGCGGTTTGGCCGGAATGATCACGCTTGGGTGATCATTCCCCACGACACGTGGCGAATTCACCGTGCATCGTGGGGAATTGCCAACCTTGCCTGATGATTGGTTTCGAGAGTCATCACAACCGTGAGATGTCACGACAAGACGACGCGAACCGCCCCCAGTTTACCAGCGGCAAAACCGCCGATCTTGCGCATCGCCCGCAACAGGTGGGGCATCCTCGAAGGAGAACACTTCAGCTGCCGACGACGAACCGCGACTGGTCGATCTTGCGCGTACGGGCAAAGACGGCCCGCGGACCGGTGAGACCTTCGAGAGGAAGGTGTCCACGATGGCTGCTCCGCTTCCCGAGCCGCCCAGCGGCCTCAAGGTCGGGTCGTACCCCAACTACGCGGACGCGCAACGCGCGGTCGACTACCTGTCGGACAACAAGTTCCCGGTCGAGAACGTCACGATCGTGGGCAGCGACCTGCGGTTGGTCGAGCGGGTGACGGGCCGTCTCACTCAGGGCCGCGCCATCGCCGTCGGCGCCGGAGCAGGAGCGTGGTGGGGGCTCTTCGTCGGCATCCTGATAAGCCTGTTCGCCAGGACCGGGGGCAGTGCGCTCGCCCTTGTGATCACCGGTGTCGTGATCGGCGCGATCTTCGGCGTCATCTTCGGCTGGGTCGGCTACCGCGCGACGGGCGGCCACCGCGACTTCACCTCACGTACGCAGGTGGTCGCGTCGACCTACGACCTCCTGTGCCAACCGCAGAAGGCGGAGGAAGCGCGCAACCTTCTCGCCAAGCTGGCCTTGCACACAGGCACCCTGTGACGAAGGAGCCAGCCGTACGCACCGCGAGCGCCGGATGACCCGCGGCCAGCCCGACCTGTGGGTGGCCAGGCATGGCGAGACCGAATGGAGTCGTACGCGCAAGCACACCAGCGTGACCGACCTGCCCCTCACCGCCGAAGGCGAACGCGCGGCACGGGAGCTTCGGACCCGGTTGGCCGGTACGTCGTTCGACCTGGTCCTCACCAGCCCGCTCCTACGCGCCCGCGACACGGCCCGGCTGGCCGGTTTCGGGGACCGTGCTGAGGTCGATGCCGACGCCCACGAGTGGAGGTACGGCGAGTACGAAGGCCTGACCACCGCGCAGATTCAGCGGGACAGCCCTGGCTGGACCATCTGGACCCATCCGGTGCCAGGTGGGGAGAAGGCGCTGGAGGTGGCCGAGCGGGTGGACCGGATCATCGACCGGGTACGCACGGAAGCCGGCGAGCGCGCCCTACTCTTCGCGCACGGCCACCTCCTGCGGGTCTTGGGAGCCCGCTGGATCGGTCAGTCCGCTGAGGCCGGCGCCCACCTGGTCCTCGACACCACGACTGTGAGCGTGCTCGGCTGGGAACGCGACACTCCCGCCATCCTCAGCTGGAACGCCTGACCCGCCGCGAGCCGATCGTGATCCATCAGACACGCCCCAGGTGTTGGCGGCGACGAATGTCTGTGCCATCGCGACCGCGTCCGTGCGTAGCGCGGCTGGTTCGACGACGATGACGTCATTGCCGAGGGTACGGATCACGTCGAGGGCGTTGTCGGGATCTTCCACCACCAGTTCGACGTCGGACCAGCCCTCGGTGTCGGGCTCGGCGATGGTGCGGGACCGGGCCTGCACCCACTGGGCCCGAAGGAGTGCGTTGCCGCGGAGGCGGAGCTTCACCACCATGCGGCCGAACGTCTCGGCGTACGCCGCCACCGCGTCCTGCCAGTGCCGCACAAGGTCGAAGTCGGCAGGACGGACGAAGCGCTTCTCGGTCACGCTGAGGCTGTGCAGGCGGGACACGCGGTAGGTCCGGATGGCGGTGCCACGGAGAGCCAGCAGATACCAGGGGGTGCCCTTGCAGACCAGGCCTAGTGGCGCCAGTTCGACGGCCGATGTGGTCGTGCCGTATCGCACGAGGATCAGCCGGTCGGCCCAGATCGCCTGGTGCAGTTCGGGAAGAAGCGGTTCGGCCAGCGCCTCCTGGCCCCAGGGCTCCAGGTCGACATGAACCCGCTGCCGGGCGTGCTCGGCACGTTCTCGAGCGGTCTGCGGGATCGCCGCGAGCAGCTTGCGTTGGGTCGCGGTCGCGACCTCGCTGAGGCCCAGTGCGGCCGCCGCGGCCGGCACGCCGGTGAGGAACAGGGACTCGGCCTCGTCGGCCGTGAGCCCGGTCAGCCGGGTGCGGTAGCCGTCGAGGAGGCGGTAGCCGCCGTCGTTGCCGGGCTCGCCGACCAGGGGGATACCGGCGGCGTTCAACGACTCGACGTCGCGGTAGATCGTGCGTACGGACACTTCGAGGGTTTTCGCCAGCTCATCCGCCGTCATCCGGCCCCTGGCCTGGAGCAGCAGGACGACGGAGATCAGTCGGCTCGCCCGCACGCGCCCCAGTGTGCAGTACGCCACCGACGCTCTGAACCTCCGCCGGCCCACCACCCGGGTGGTCCGGGGAGGTGCACGCTCGCGGCAACCGTCAGAAGTTCCAGGCGAGGAACTCGAACTGCTCAGGCACCATCCGCCGCCAGTAGCCGGCCGTGTGCGCCCCCGGCTGGAACCCGCCCGCCGGCCGCGTCGGCAGGCTGTCGACGAACGCCTGCGTCGCGTCGACGAACGGATCGTCGCGCCCGCAGTCGACCCGGATCCGGATGTCCTCGAACGCCGACGGGTCGGCGAAGACGTCATGGGCCCGGAAGTCGGTCTCGCCGTCGAACGCACCTTCGGGCACCTCGGCGTAGTCCTGCCACAACGCCGGACTCGACACCACGACCGTCGCGATCCGGTCGGGGTGCTGCTCGGCCAGGAGCAGGGCACCGTAGCCGCCCATCGACCAGCCGATCAGGCCGATGCGTTCGGTACGCAGGCCGCGGGCGGCAAGCTGGGGGAGGAGTTCGGTGAGGATCATCGCCTGCGAATCGCGGCCGTCGCGGCGACGATGCCAGAAGCTGTCCGGTCCGCCGTCGACCGAGACGACGACGAAGGGCGTGGGCCACGCGGCGACCGCGGCCGCGAGGTACCGGTCGAGGCCGAGTTCGTCGAACGCGAACCGGTGGTCACCACCCCGGCCGTGCAGGGCGAGGACGACGGGGAGCCGGGCGTCGGTGGGTACGCCGGGAGGGTACGCAACCGACCATCGCACCAGGTCGCCCTTGCACGCGCGGGAGGCGTACTCCTTGTCGACCCGGGGACCTGGTCTGACATGGGGGATGACGCCGTCCTCGCCGGTGAGTCCCAGCGCGGTGTGGAGGTAGACGCGGCCGGGGAGCATGCGGGCCTCGACGAGCCCGACACCGGCGGTGCCGGCCGCGAGGAACCCGGCGCCGGCGGTGAGGAACGAGCGGCGACTCGAAAGCATGCGGGCCATCGTGGCATGCGTACCGTGCCGGCGATCAAGGCCTGTGAGGACCGGATCTGTACGTGATCTGTACACCTTGCGGCGTCCACCCTTGACCTGCGCCGTCTCAGGGAGGAACGTCGTACGCATGAAGGGCGATCCAGTTTGCCCGAGATGTCAAGGATCCTTGCGCGCCCCGTCGCCGTGGGACACGAACTGGAACTGCGGGGCGCACGGACCGGTACCCCCGTTGCGTCCGTTCAGTCAACCGTCGGCGGCTTTCGTACGCTGGTTGGCCTCGCGGTCGCGGCTCCCGATCTGGTTGCCGTGGCCGATTCCCCACGGATGGGTCATCACCGGCGTCGGCCACGCCGGCAGCGAGGTCGAAGGCGTCCGCGCCACGGTCGTCGCGTGCAGCGGGCCGAACCCGCTCGGCGGGCCCGGGGAGCTGCTGCTGGTGGCCGAGGAGATGGGCATCGGGTTGGGCGCGAGCTATGCCGGACTGTCGGGTGCGGACCCGGGTGACGCGTTCGGTGACGGCGCTCCGCAGGCGAAGGTCCAGGCCGGCGGCCGGCCGACGCCGCTGTGGTTCGTCCGCGGACCCGCTGATCGCGCTGTCTACGCGGGTGAGGCGGAGGGCTTCTGGTTGTGGCTGGTCTTCCACCCCGAGACCGCCGGGGCGCTGCTGCTCGAACCGTTCAGCCTCGCGGACATGGGCACCTTGGGGCGCGAGGTCGATCTGCTTCCTTACGGCGCGCTGACGCCTCGCCTCGGCGGCTCCTGAATCCCTGGGCGGGTACGCCCTAAGGTGTGCCAGATTGTTCGCACGCCACTCGGGAGCCCTCGGTGCGCATCGACCTGCACACGCACTCACGCTGCTCGGACGGTACCGATTCGCCGGGCGTCCTCGTCGACCACGCGGCGGCGGCCGGGATCGATGTCCTGGCGCTGACCGATCACGACACGTTCGCCGGGTGGGACGAGGCGCGCGCGGAGGCCGAACGCCTCCGGATCGGGCTCGTCGTGGGTGCCGAGGTGTCGTGCCGCCTGGCCGCCACGAGTGTGCACATGCTGGCGTACCTACCCGATCCGGGCGAGCCGGAACTGCAGGCCATGCTGGAACGCGTCCGCGAAGGGCGCAACGCCCGGGTTCCGCTGATCCTCGAACGCCTGCGTGCCGTGGGGGTCGTACTCGACGTCGCCGACGTGGCCGCCCAGTCGCGGGACGCGACGTCGCTCGGACGGCCACACGTGGCCGACGCGTTGGTGGCGGCTGGTCATGTCGCGAATCGGCGGGAGGCGTTCGACCGCTGGCTGAGCGAGGGAAAGCCGGCATACATCACGAGGTACGCACCGGAACCGGCCGACGTGGTCACCCGGATCATCGCGGCCGGCGGAGCACCCGTGCTGGCGCATCCGCGCGGGCGGGCCAGCCGCAAGGTGCTGAGCGACGATGTGATCGCCTCCCTCGCCGACGCGGGCCTGGCCGGTGTCGAGGTGGACCATCACGACCACGACGAGGCCGTACGCAGGGCCTTGCGCGGGCTCGCGGGCGACCTCGACCTCGTGGTCACCGGGTCCAGCGACCATCACGGGACCGGCAAGGACGGCCACGAACTGGGCAGCTGCACCACCAGCGAGGGTGAGTTCCTGCGCCTGCTCGACCGGGCGCGGGTCAACGCCGAGCGGTCGGGACGGGTGGTTCCGCAGCCCTACCTGCCGTGACGTCCCTTCTCCTGTCCCACCTGTCATCGCCCTCGTCGCGTGTGTCGCATGTGTCGCGTGGGGGGCGGCACCCTCATCCCAACCTGTTGGTGCAGGGTGCCCTCACGCAGGGCGGCGGTCACGGAGGGCGGCGGCAATGGTGCAGGGTGCCCCTCACTCGGGAGCGAGATCGCATCTGCGAGGGGGCGAGGACGGGTTGTGGGTGGTCGTTGGCAGGATGGCCGGCATGGGGGCACCACAACAGCAGTTGGGCTTCGAGGCCATGCCGCGCCGGCTCTTCCGAGCGACGCCGACCAGGTTGCTCGGTTGGCTGGACTGTCCGCGGCGTTACCGCTTCACCTACCTGGAGCGACCCACCCCGCCGAAGGGTCCGCCGTGGGCGCACAACAGCGTGGGTGCAAGCGTCCACACCGCGTTGGCCTCCTGGTGGCGGCTGCCGGTGCATGGACGTACCCCCGATGCGGCGGGCCAGATCCTGCAACGGGTCTGGATCGACGAGGGCTTCCGAGACTCGGCACAGAGCGACCGTTGGTGCGACTACGCCCGACGGATGGTGGAGCACTATGTCACCGGCCTCGACCCGTGCGACGAGCCGATCGGGGTCGAACGCACGGTTGCCGTGACCACGCCGTCCCTGGCGCTGTCCGGCAGGATCGACCGCGTGGACGCCCGCCCGGTGAGTAGCAGATCCGGCGACCAGGGCGACGCTGCCGGCGACCAGGGCGACGCTGCTGGCGACCAAGGCGACACTGCTGGCGAACCGCCCGGCGGTCCCGGAGAGGTCGAGCTCGTCGTCGTCGACTACAAGACCGGTCGCCGCAGCCTCACTACGGCCGACGCGCGGAGTTCACTCGCGCTCGCCGTCTACGCCGCCGCGACTGCACGCACCCTCCACCGCCGCTGCCGGCGCGTCGAGCTGCATCATCTCCCGACCGGCACCGTCGTGTGGTGGGAGCACAGCGCCGAGTCGCTCACCCGCCACATCGCTCGGGCCGACGGGATCGGGGCCGAAGCGGCCGAAGCCGAAGCCGCTTACGCACAAGGGCTTTCGCCGGCCGAGTGTGAGCGAACCTTTCCGCCGGCGCCAGGGCCGCAGTGCGCATGGTGCGACTTCTCGGCCCACTGTCCCGAGGGACGTTCGGCATACCCGAGCAACCGGCCGTGGGACGGCCTCGACACGGCCGTGGGTTGACGGGGTCTGCAACGGCTCGCAGCGCTTTCAACAACTCCCAGCGTCGGCAACGGCGGCAAGCGTTTCAGCAACCCCCAGCGTCGGCAACGGCTCGCCGGTTAGGGATTTGCGGCTTACGGTAGGAACCATGGATCTGCTTCGCCTGCTGGCAGAGCCGCGCAAGCTGCTCGGTGGGCTGACCATCGCGTTCACGGCGCTCGCCATGCTCTGGGTGTTCGGTCAATACGACGGACGCCTGCCGGCGGCGACCGCGTTGCTGATACCCATCGTGGTGCTGAGCGTCCTCGCGTGGCAGAAGGATCGTGCACTGCGGGGATGGCTCTATCTGCTGGCTGCGTGGACGTGCGGCTTCATCGCCTACGGCGCGCTGTATCCAGGTTGATGACCACGCCGACGGGACCCGCGTCTGGCGGTGGAGCGCCAATCGCGGGCAGATCCCGGCCGACGACCGGATCCGGAGTCAGGTGCGCGGAACGGACCCGATCCAGCCGGAACCACCGCACGGCGTCGCGACGCAGGCACCATCCGACGAGGTACCAGTGGTCACCGGTGTGCGTCAGCTCCAGGGGTTCGACGCGGCGCCGGGTCGACTCGCCCTTCGCGTCGACGTAGTCCAGGACCACGACGCGCTGCTGGCGCAGAGCCTCGTCGATGACACGTGGTGCGGGTGCGGACTCGGTGGCGGGGCGCTGCGTCCGGCCGAGTAGTTTCACCACCTCGTGGCGCGACTCCATGTCCAACACGGCGGCGATCTTCTTGAGTGCGGCGGCACCGTCGGGGGCGATCAGGGCTTCGGAGTTGGCCGCGAGCGCCGCGGCAACCGCCATCGCCTGTGCATGAGTGAATTTCACCGGAGGCAGCGTGTCCTCGGCTTCGAGGACGTAACCACCGCTGGGCCCGTTTCGTGCCCTGATCGGAGTGCCTGCCTGCTGGATGGCGGTGACGTCGCGCTTGATGGTGCTGACGCTCACCGCGAACCGCTCGGCGAGATGCTGCGAACTGCACCCTCTCGGCCCGGCGCGGCGCAGTTCCTCGGTCAGGGCGTGGAGACGATCTGTCCGGTTCACCCGACAACAGTGGCACAAGGCGCCGACAGAACCGGTGACCTGCAGGGCGCCACGGGGGTCCGTTTTGGAACTGTTGGACTGTGCGTACGCGTGACACACCCATGGGAGGGAGTCCTCCAGGAGTAGCTGCTCGGATGGTGCAACAGCGGTCCGCGTATCCGCATGCAACGCGACGGTCGGTTCGATCCCGCAGTCCTCGTCCCCAGCGCGGTCCCCGATCGATCTCGAGTGGAGGTACCACTACGCTGTGATCCCCAGCAGTCGAAGCCAGGTCCCGTCGAAGCCAGTGCGGATGGCCCAGGGTCGAAAGCTGGTCATTTACCCCAATACGATGGGGGCGGCCCGCACTGGGGTCGTCTGACCTAGCCTGTTGATAGCTCACGGCTGGACTGCTCGCACGCAGCGTGAGGAGGATCGTCGATGAGGCACGCCGCCCGCCGGTCACGCCGGTTGGGACACCGCCGAATCCTCTCGGCGGGCCTCTCGGTCCTCACTCTCACAGTCGCTCTGCTCGGCGCAACCGGTCTCATCCCGGTCGGCACGACCATCGTGCAGCCCGCCGCCGACACCGTGCAGGACCGTCAGCGCGATCTGGCGGATCGGGCAGGCGGTCCCCTCCGAAAGGCCCCGGACCCGACACCGCATAGCGGGACGAGTCCTACGGCCAAGGCATGGACAGCTTCACCGGCACCCACGACGCCACGGCCAGACGCCCTCCCCGTCGGCAGCGGTACCGGCACCCGTGTCGTCTATGCCCTGAAGGCCAACCGGGTCTGGCTGGTCAAGGGAGACAACACCGTCCTACGCAGCTATCTCGTGTCAGGGACGAAGTACGGTCAGGTCAGGCCCGGCAGGTACGAAGTCATCCGCAAGCGCCGCAACACGACCAGCTATCACGGCACCGAGCGGATGGAATACATGGTGACGTTCACCTTCGGAGAGAACGCGGCGATCGGGTTTCATGACATCCCGATCAGCATCGCGACCGGCGAGCCGGTACAGACCCTTCGTCAACTCGGGCAGTCACTGTCCGATGGATGCGTACGCCAGGCACGACCCGACGCCAAGGCCCTGTGGGACTTCGCGCCGACGGGGACTCCCGTCGTCGTCCTGGCGTGAGCGGCGGCCGGACCGCATCAACCTGCGCGTAGGCCTTGAGCTTCGGCACCGCCATCGGTGCGGAACATGAGGTTGGAGCGGCACACGACGTCACTTGTCAGGGCATGCTCATGACGTACCGATCATGAGGGTCGCATCGCCGGAGAACGGGCTGGCTCAGCCGGACGCTTTCTCGCCGTGTCCAGCGCCCTCTGCGCCTTCAGCGTCCCCCGCCGCATCAGAAGAGGTACGTCGGCGCCGCAGTCGGAACCTCCGGCGCCGCGCGGTGCGAGAGGTGCCCCCGCCTTCTCCGGTCGACGATGACGAGGCCGGAGCGGCGGGCTGCCGCGCGTCGGTCACCGTGTCTGTCGATGTTCCCGACGGTGCCGTGGTGCCGGTCGCATGGTGCCCACCGGTCGCGGCGGTGCCGGGCGCATGGTCCCGGTCCTTCGCGATGTCGGTGTCGGCATTGCCCCGAGAACCAGTAGGTCCGGCCGCTGCCTCGGTGCCGTCCGCGGGGTCGGAGGGTCCCGCATCCTTCTCCGCGACGACGACGCCCGAACGGAGTCGGCGGCGCCGGCGGCCCCGGCTGGACCGGCCCTCACGGCCGTCCTGTTCCCGATTGTCGTCCCTGGTGGTCGTCCGGTCAGAAGAAGCCTCGCCGCGCCGCCCGCGCGAGCGTCGCCGGCCCGCCGGCCCGTCCTGCCGGTCACGTTCGCCCTTGTCCCTGCCGGCCCTGTCGCGGCTGACCTTGTCGCGGCTGGGGCCGCGGGGCTCGCCTACCCGGCCGGTCGCGTCCTTCGGGATGCCCAGGTCGTGGAAGAGGTGCTCGGAGGTGGAGTACGTCTCCACCGGCGCCTCGAACGGGAGACCGAGCGTGGCGTTGATGACCTTCCACCGAGCAAGGTCCTGCCAGTCGACGAACGTCACGGCAATGCCGGATGCCCTCGCTCGGCCCGTACGCCCGATTCGGTGGACATAGGTCTTCTCGTCGTCGGGACACGTGTGGTTGACGACGTGGGTGACCCCCTCGACGTCGATCCCGCGGGCCGCGACGTCGGTGGCCACCAGGACGTCGACCTTGCCCGAGCGGAACCGCTCCAGCGCCCGTTCCCGGGCGATCTGGCCGAGGTCACCATGGATCGCGGCCGCAACGAAGCCACGGTCAGCGAGGTCGTCGGCGACTTTCTGCGCGCCACGCTTGGTGGTGCAGAAGATCATCACCCGGCCGCGGCTCTCCGCCTGGAGGAGTCGCGCCAGGATCTCGGCCTTGTCGAGATCATGGCAGCGGTAGACGAACTGCGCCGTCGCGGGCACCACCTGACTCTCGTCGGCGGACTCCGCGCGCACGTTGACCGGGTGCCGCATGTGCCGCCGGGCCAGCTGTACCACGTCGCCCGGCATCGTCGCCGAGAACAGCATCGTCTGGCGCAGCTCGTGAGTCATTTTGATCAGGCGTTCGACATCGGGCAGGAAGCCCAGGTCGAGCATCCGGTCGGCCTCGTCGAGGACCAGCACCTTCACATGGGAGAGGACGAGTGCCCGGCGGTCGGCGAGGTCGAGCAGCCGGCCAGGGGTTCCGACCACGACGTCGACGCCGGACTTCAGCATGTCGAGCTGTGGTTCGTAGGCCACCCCGCCATAAACCGTCAGAACCCTCGCTCCTCGGATCGAGCCGGCAGCCGTGAGGTCGGCCGTCACCTGGAGCGCCAGCTCCCGCGTCGGTGCCACGACCAGCGCCTGCGGCTTGCCGGGGGCGTCCAGGTCCTCGTAGTCGCGGTCCCGCGGGCTGACGATGCGCTGCAGTAGGGGCACGCCGAATGCGAGCGTCTTGCCGGTGCCGGTTCGCGCCTGCGCGATCAGGTCAGCACCAGTGAGCGCGATCGGAATCGCCATCTCCTGGATGGGGAACGGCTCCGTGATCCCGACGCGATCGAGCGCGTCGACGATGTCGGGGAGCGCGCCAAGTTCTTTGAAAGTCGTCAGAGCTTTTCGCCTCTTGTTCGTACGCCGTGGCGTGTCGGAATCGGGCCCGCCCTCGGGCGGCCGGAGCGGCAATCGCCCGCCGGATGCCCGGATCACGGGAAGCCCTCGCCACGGAGTCTAACCGCCGCCGGATCCCGGGGGCCTGGCAGGCGTCGTCGCACCGCGTACTCCGTCCCGTGTGACCCCTTAAGCTCATGCCCCATGAGCGCGAAGGACAGCGAGGCCAGCCGTAGGGACGCGCCAGCCGGGGGAGCAGGGGCGAGCGGTGGGGTGGCGGCCCAGGAGGATCCGGTCTACCGGCCGGCGGTGATCGACCTCCTGGGCGTACTCGCCTATGGCGAACTCACCGGATTCGAGCGGCTCGCCGACGATGCCACGATGGCGCCGACCCTGGGCGACAAGGCGGCCCTCGGTGCGCTCGCGGTGACCGAGTTCCACCACTTCGAGCGGCTCCGCGACCGGCTCCAGGAACTCGGGGTCGAGCCCGTGTCGGCGATGGAACCCTTCCGCGCGGCCCTCGACGAGTTCCACCGGCACACCGCGCCGGCCGACTGGCTGGAAGGACTGGTGAAGGCGTACGTCGGCGACGGGATCGCCACGGACTTCTACCGCGAGGTCGCGGCCTTCGTCGACGCCGACACCAGAGCCCTCGTGCTGGAGGTGCTCGAGAACTCCGGACACGTCACCTTCGTGGTTGATCGGGTACGCAAGGCCATTGCCGACGACCCTCGCGTCGGTGGCCGGCTCGCGCTCTGGGGACGCAGACTCGTCGGCGAAGCGCTCTCCCAGGCACAACGCGTCGCCGCCGAGCGGGACGCACTCGTGGCCCTGCTCGTCGGCGGCGTCGACCGCCCCGGGATGGACCTCGCCGCCATCGGCCGGATGTTCGCCCGCCTCACCGAGCAGCACGCACACCGGATGGCCACCCTGGGCCTGCAGTCCTGACTGTCTGTCCTCTGGTGCGCCTCTAGTGCGAGATCTTGCTCCCGCGACGGGCCATGACCGAAGACGCGATGGCAACGAAGATCACAGCCACGACGACGCTGATGAGCCAGCGGAGCCAGTCGATTCCTGACGTGGCTGCGACTCCGAAGACCGTGGCCAGCCAGTAGCCGACCAACACCCCCGCGACACCGCAGATCACGGTCAGCCACAGCGGAATGTTGTCGCGGTTGCTCGGAGCAATCCACTTGCCCAAGAGGCCGATGATGATTCCGGCAATGATGACGCCGATGATGCTCATATGGCCCCCCTCTCTTTGTGACTCACCGTACTCCCGCCCGTGGTGCCCCCGGTGGTGCCGGAAGTCCCGTTCTGGTGAGGGGTACGCGAGGTATCCGCCGTGCGCCAGCGGGCCGCGGGGGGTGCGGGACATCTGGGCGAAGGTACGCAGCAAGGCGTCAGTCACCCATGCTGTGACAACCGCTGTGACAACGACGGATCCTGCGCCGGGCCGGACCTGTGGGTCACATGGCGCCGAAGCCGACCCGCCGCTCTTCCTGGGCCCCGAGCTCGACGTAGGCGATCCGCTCAGCGGGTACCAGGACCCGGCGACCACGCTCGTCGGCCAGGCTGAACAGGCCGTCGTCGCTTTCGAGCGCCTTGCTCAGGGCGGCCTCGATTTCGTCAGGACCCTGGTTGCTCTCGAGCACGATCTCTCGCGGAGCGTGCTGGACGCCGATCTTGACCTCCACGGCCCACCTTCTCTTCGTTTCGTGCACTTCGTTCGGATCGCGCACCGCAGGAAACTGCGGCAATCCGCGCCGGCACAGTCGAGGCTAGCCGACGGTTTGCGGGTGAGGTTCGTGGCGTCGGTCAGTCGGCGCGGGGGAAGCCGCGGATACCGCGCCAGGCGAGCGTGGTGAGGAGCTTCGCGGCCTCGTCACGGTCGATGGTGCCGCCGGCCGACACCCAGTAGCGGGCTGTGACCTGCGCGAGCCCGGCCATTCCGGCAGCGAGGAGCATGGCCTCCTCCCGTGGGAGGCCGGTGTCTTCGGAGATGACCGCCGAAATCGCCTCGGCACAGGCGCGGCTCACCTTGTCGACGCGTTCACGGACGGCCGGTTCGCTGGTGAGGTCGGACTCGAACACCAGCCGGAACGCACCGCCGTCGTTGCCCACGAAGTCGAGATAGGCGTCCATCGTCGCCGCGACGCGTTCCTGGTTGTCCTGGGTGGAGGCCAAGGCGGTGCGTACGGCGTCGACGAGTGCGTCGCAGGAGGCGTCCAGGAGCGCGAGGTAAAGCTCCAGCTTGCCCGGAAAGTGCTGGTAGAGCACGGGTTTGCTGACGCCGGCACGCTCGGCGATGTCGTCCATGGCGGCGGCGTGGTAGCCGGCGGCGACGAAGACCTGCTGGGCTGCGTCGAGAAGCTGGGCGCGACGTGCCTGGCGGGGGAGCCTGCCACCCCGGGGGCGAATGTCCGACATCGTCACTTCGACTCCTCCTCTGCCGACCTGACGTCGGCTCCCCCGGCGGCTGAGGTCAACGGTCGGTGATCATACCGGCGCTTTGGGCAGACACTTCGGTCCGCGAGGTGTCAGCGGTAGTCCTCGTCGTCGAGAGCAACCTCGTGGTGCTGGTCGGCCGCATCGGCCTCGGGAGCTTCGAGGTCGAGTTCCTCGCCCTCGTGATCGAGCGGAGTCTCGGTTGCCTCGTCGTCCTCGACTTCGATTGCGTCTTCGAACGGGACCTCGACGTCGGTCATGGTGCGCGCCTCCGTTCTTGCGGTTGAGATCGTGGCTGATCGGATCCCTGACGTTGCGGTTCTCCGAACGACACTAACTCCGAACCGGGCGGGTGGGTACGCAGAACGCGACAGTCCGGGCGGATCTGCCCAGATCCGTCACCCCTGATCAGGGGAGGCGCTGGGGGGCCGAGCCGAGGTCGGCGAAGAGGTCGCCGAGGCTCTCCACCCGGTCCAGGACCTCGTCCGGACTGAACGTCAGATCGGCCGCCCGGCGGCAGCCGTCGACCTCGTCCCAGGTGAGCGGCGTGGAAACGGTCGGGGTCTCGTTGCCGCGCAGGGAGTACGCCGCGACGGTGGTCTTTGCCGGATTGTTCTGGCTCCAGTCGAGGAACACCTTGCCCGGGCGGGCAGCCCTTGTCATGGTGGCGACGACCAGCTTCGGGTGCTCGCCGGCGAGTTGCTCGGCGAGCTGCTTGGCGTAGCCGGAGGTGGCCTCGCCCGGCGTCTCGACCAATGGGACGTAGAGCTGCATGCCCTTCGACCCTGACGTCTTCGGCCAGGCCCGCAGGTCGTCGGCCTCGAACAGGTCGCGGAGCAGGAGCGCCACCTCGCAGCACTGCACGAGGTCGGCCGGCGGCCCCGGATCGAGGTCGATGACAAGCAGGTCAGGCTTGCGGATCCCGCCGCGAGGGCCGACCTTCCACTGGGGTACGTGCAGCTCGAGCGCGGCGAGGTTGGCGAGCCAGACGAGGGTCGGGAGCTTGTCGACGACGACGTACTCCACGTCCTCGGTACCGCGGGTGCTCCCCGGTGAGGGAATCGTCACTGTGCGGACCCACTCCGGTGTGCCGCGTGGTGCGTTCTTCTCGAAGAACGGTTGCTTGTGTACGCCATCGGGCCAGCGCTTGCGCGTCAGCGGCCGGTCGGCGACGCGGGGGAGCAGGGCGGGGGCGATCCGGGTGTAGTAGTCGATGACCTCGCCCTTGGTGAACCCCGTCGTCGGATAGAGCACCTTGTCGAGGTTGGACAGCGCGAGGACCTGGCCGTCGACGCGTACACGGACCGAACTCGTCTTCGCGGGTGCCATATCCGCCATCCTCGCCGTCACACCGACGAAGCGCCACCTGTCCGCGGAATGGGACCCGATCACGGTCCGTTGTCGTGTCCTGGGCTTGGGCGGGGCTTCGGCCGCGCCTGCAAATGACCACGCTGCCCATGCTTGTGCTGTCCGGACAGGTGTCGGTTCCTGTTCCAGCTACCAGCAGCATGGGCAGCGTGGTCATTTGTCGGACCCCGGCCACCACCAGCATGGGCAGCGTGGTCATTGTCGGACGCCGGCTCCGCGCAGGGTGGGCGGGCATCGTACTCACGCATGCGCCCGCCCACACCCGGCTCCCTGGTCGGTACGGGCCTAGTCCGCCGGGCGGACCGCGACCGTCAGCTGGCGGCCGTTGGCCGACTGCTTGGTGACCACGATCCTGACGCCGTAGCCCGCCACCTTGACGCTCTTGCTGGGGTTGGCGGCGTTCCAGTAGGCGTTCGGGTCGGAGTCGTCGAAGGTACGGATCGCCTTCGACGCGGGGACGTCGGCGATGAGCACCTGGACCTGGTTCCCCGCCATGACCTCCTTGCTCAGTGTGATCGGCTGGGTCTTCTCCAGTCCGAACGTCGCGTCGAAGGAGTGTGCCCGGCCGTTGGCCAGCGACCCGTCCTCGTAGGCGATCAGCCCGGGACGCGCGTCGACGGGCAGGATCAGACCCTCACCCGGGTGGCGTGAGGTGTTGTTGTCGCCCTGCTTCTCGTTCCAGTACGTGACGAGCAGGCCGTTCTGGTACGGGTAGTGCTGTACCCAGTCGGGCTTGCTGATCGCGCGGTTGAAGTTGTACGGGCCGGTCTCCAGGTTCGCGTCGAAACCGATGTACTGACGGTTCTCCGCGAGGTAGTAGGTGCCCTTGAGCTCCGTGACACTGCCGCCGAACCTGGTCCAGTTGCCGGTCCAGCCGTTGGTGCCCGCTTCCACGTCGTCGAAGAAGACCTGCGCACCGTCGGCGGTGACCGCGATGTCGTCCAGCATAGGCCCGGCCAGGTGCACGCCACCGTCGGTCGTGTAGCGGAACCGGAACTGGATCGACTGACCGGCGTACGGCGTCAGGTCGTAGGTCAGGTCGACCCACTCGCCGTCGGAGGTGCCGTCGACCGGCTCACCGACACCCTCCCAGTGTGTGCCGTCCGTCGAGACCTCGGCGCGGAGGAAGTCGTAGCCCTCCTCGATGTCGTACCACGCCTTGGCGGTGATCGACGCGCTGGACTTCCCGGTCAGGTCGATGGTGCGCCGGAGCATCCGGTTGAGGTCGTCGGCACTGCCTCCCCACCACTCGAAGGACCCGGAGAACGGGTCGTTGTAGTCGGTGGTGACCGACTCCTTGGGCAGGGGTACCACCAGCGCCTGCGGTTTGTCCGTGGACAGGGCGGCCGGGCCGAGCACCGTGGTCGACGCGCGGTCGGGTGAGACGACGTCGTAGTCGAGCCAGCCGAGTTGCAGCTTCTCCCAGGCGCCCATGTAGCCGGGCGAGGTGCCGATGTCGTCCTTGCCCTTGTTGAGCCACGAGCCGGACGACATCAGCGACCAGAATCCGGTGCTGTTGTCACCGCCGGCGGTGTCGTAGAGGTCGGGCAGACCGAGGTCGTGGCCGAACTCGTGGGCGAAGACGCCGAGGCCGCCGTTCTCCGGCTCGGTGGTGTAGTCGCCGATCCACATGCCGGTGTCGCCGATCGGGACGCCGCCGCGCGGGTTTCCGTCG
Source organism: Actinopolymorpha sp. B17G11 (assembly GCF_040196095.1). NCBI lineage: Bacteria > Bacillati > Actinomycetota > Actinomycetes > Propionibacteriales > Actinopolymorphaceae > Actinopolymorpha > Actinopolymorpha sp. B17G11. The sequence goes on along the minus strand of NZ_JBEFTW010000017.1, from coordinate 77,482 downwards.
GGGCCGTCGTTGAGGCCCTGGAACGCGTACCAGCGGTGCGACCAGATCGCGTCGCCGCCCTGTGCGCCGCCGCCGGCCTCCTCACCCTCGCCCGCGTGGACCGCCTGGAAGTGGTCGACGTAGCCGTCGGCCTCGTCGAAGTTGCCGTCACCGTCGAAGTCGTAGCGGTCCCACGTGTCGAACTGCGCGAGGTACTCCTTGATCTCGGCAGCCGACTTGCCAGCGGCGACCTCGGCGTCGTACCACGCCTTCGCGGTGTCCTTGACGTAGTTCCAGTAGCCGTCGGACTGGGCGATCTCGTTGCTGCCGTACCGCGCTTCGTTGTACGGAAGCTGCACCCAGTCGCTCACGTCGCCGGCCACGGTGTAGCGGCCCTGCGACTGCGCGCGGTAGAAGGTCGACATCGACTCGCCGTCCTGACCGAAGAAGAGGTCGAGGTAGTAGTCGCGGCTGAAGTCGGCCGCCCACGAGGTGGTGTTGTCACGCCGGCGGTCGGGCTCGGCGATCTCGTTGGCCACCGGGCCAGGGGAGCCCCCCGTGCGCGGATCGGTCTGGTCGCCGAACGCCGTGAGGATGGTGAAGATCTTGTCGGTCTTCTCCATGCTGACCTGGGCGTAGTCGCCCTTGGCCATGCGTACGACGTCGGAGTGGCCGCGACGTTCGACCTTCGCCTCGCCGCGCAAGACCTTCTCGATCGCGGCCTTGCGGGTTTCGCGGAGCTTCTCTGCGTACGGGTTGGGCAGGTCGTCCGGCGCGTGCTGACGGGCGGGCGCCGGGTCTCCCGCGGGCGGCGAGGCGACCGCGGGGATACCGGCCGCGGTGGCGGCCAGCGTGGCGAGGGCGGCGACTGCTGCGGTGGCGGCTGTCGCGACCGCGGTGGATCGGCGAACTCTCACTGCACTCCTTCCAGGCGGTCCTGCCGTCCGCGCGCCCGGACAGCGGGACCGGGGTCCGAAGCCAGAGCGAGTCGTGGCCCCCGTTGGCCGGGAGCGACGCAGGTTGCGTACGCGAAGGGCCGGCCCGTGACTCATGTGGGAAGCCGATGACTCACATGGAAATTGGTGATCCGAGAAAGCTGACACATCATGACGGTTTGGCGGCGGTTGTGGAAGCTTTTGCACGTGATGCGCCGAGATGAGCGGTCCGGGGCGGTGTGGCCGCCGGCAGTGCCCGGGTGGTCCGCGACCGGTCGGGTCACCGGCGACGTCGCTGGTCAGGTGGGCCGTAGGCTCTCTGGACATGCGCTATCGACCCTTGGGAAATTCAGGACTGCAGGTATCGGTCGTCGGACTCGGCTGCAACAACTTCGGCGGCCGGCTCGACCTCGACGGCACACAGGAGGTCGTCGACGCGGCCCTCGAGGCCGGCATCACCCTCTTCGACACCGCCGACGTCTACGGCAAGGGCGGCTCGGAGGACCTGCTCGGGCAGGTGCTCACCGGACGCCGTGACCAGGTGGTGCTTGCGACGAAGTTCGGCGGTGACATGGGCTACGGCGCGGCTGCCGGGGCGCGGGGCGGCCGGGCGTACATCCGGCGGGCGGTCGAGGAGTCGCTGCGCCGGCTGCGTACGGACTACATCGACCTGTACCAGATCCACGTACCCGACTGGCACACCCCGATCGCGGAGACGCTGTCGGCACTCGACGAGCTGGTGAAGGAAGGGAAGATCCGGTACGCCGGGCACTCCAACTTCCGCGGCTGGCAGATCGCCGAAGCGGCGCACGTGGCGCGGGAGCTGGGCGTGGCACCGTTCGTCTCGGCGCAGAACCACTGGTCCCTGCTCGAACGCGGTGCCGAGGCCGAGGTGGTCCCGGCGACTCGGCACTACGGCGTCGGCGTGCTTCCGTACTTTCCGCTCGCCAACGGTCTGCTGACCGGCAAGGTCCGACGCGGGCAGCCGGTGCCGTCGAACTCCCGCCTGGCCGCACGCGAGGGCTACGTCACCGATGACAAGCTCGACCGGGTGGAGGCGCTGATCGCATGGGGCGCCGAACACGAAGGGCGGTCGCTGCTGGAGATCGCATTCGGCGCGCTTGCCGCCCAGCCGGGCTGCGGTTCGGTGATCGCGGGGGCGATGTCGGCCGAGCAGGTCAAGGCCAACGCCGCCGCCGGTGAATGGGAGCCGACGGCCGCGGAGCTGGCCGAGATCGACGCGATCGTCCCGCCGCCCGGCCGCTGAGGCTCGAGTCCCTTTTGCATGAGGGGTCCCCTGCCGCGAACCTATTGGCGCAGGGGTCCCTCATCCAACGTGGAGTTGACGCAGAGGTCCCCTCATCCAACCGGACTTGTGCCAGGGTCCCTCATCCCAGCGTGACCGGGCGACTCTTGGCGTCACCCGGAGGCAGGGACCGGCCGATCCAGAACCGGATCACCTGCAGCACGCCGATGACGACCAGGAACACGGGAATGAGCAGCCACGGTCCCTGAATCACCAGCAGAACGATGGCGACACCGCCCAGGCCCGAGAAGAGGTGGAGCCAACTCCGCGTGCTCCTGATCCGTTCACGCCGCCGGAACTGATCCGTGCCCAGAGGTGCGCTGGCGCTCGTCAGCGACGGCGCGGTGGGGTTCGGGGCAGGCGGCCGGGTCGGCGCCACATGCGGTACGCCGAGCAGCTCGGAGAAGGCCTGGTGCCGGTCGTTCGGGGACCGCGCCGGATCGGAGGCGGCCGCGGCGAGCGCGGTCTTGTCCTTCTCACCCTCAGTGGAAACGAGGAGATGACTCTCGTGGAACGCCCTCGCGACTTCGTCCACCTGGTCCGGGCGATCGACCGCGTCGACCACCGAGCCGTTTGCCCGGTGGAGGGACACCCGGCAGTGCTCGGCGTCGACCGTCCAGACCAGTACGCCGCGCCCGAGCAGGTTGGCGAGCAGTGGTGCGAACTGGCTGGCAGTACGCGGTTCCATTGGCACCGTCGTCCAGCCCTGCGCGTGTTCGATGCCGGTGCGATCCGACCAGCCCGGCGCGAGCGTGGTGAGAGCGTCGATCACGCTGTCGGTGTCCGCGGCCGTCTGCAGAATCGTGTAGTCCACATGTTCACACTAAAGGACCGGTCGCCGTTGCGCGTGACCTGACGGAGCCCTCTGATGAGCGCGTCGGACGTGGCGGTGGTGGCGTTCGTCGAGTTATCCACAGACGGGGACCGACCACGTCCCGCGGCAGTGTCCTGTGCCCGTACGCTGCTCCCATGGGACCGAGGGCAGTGGACTGGGACTACGTCAGCCAGTTGGGTAAGCGAATCGAACGGTCGGCCAACGACACCATGCCGCAGGCGAGCCGGCTGGCGGCCGACGCCCAGGACGCCATGATGGCGGCCGGCCAGGGCGGAGGGATGTTCGTCGTCGCGTCGTTCTTCTTCGGCTCTGAATACGTCGAGCAGTCGTTCCAGATCAAGCAGGAGATCTCGGCCGAGATCAATGATGCTGCCCAGAAGACGTCCAGGAACTGGGAAGCGACCGAAGTGAACTCCACGATCAGGGATGGCGGATGAGCAACTCGTATGACTCGATGGCCGGTGCGGTGGGTCCCGGCAAGGAATTCGGCGAGATCGCCTTCTACTCCTCGCTCGCCGCCTGCTCGGCGTTCCCCGAGTTGCTGCTGCCCGTCTCGGCGGCCAAGAGTGGGATTCTCCTGGGCGCCCTGCAAAGGATCTCCGGCCAGGTCTCGAAGCGTGCGACGCGGACGACTCGGGTGATCCGCTTCGGCAAGGCGGAGAGCATCGTCAGCGACTGGATGCCGAGCGACTCCCTCACCAGCGTGCCGATGCGCTTGGCCCTCATCCGCACCGACACCGCCAAGATGATGGAGGCGTGCTCGATGATCCACGAGTCCGCCAAGTTGGGCAGCCAGCTCTACGACGAACTGCAGCAGCACGGCGACAGCATCACCGAGCAGAACTGGAAGGCAGCGGACCAGGAAGAGTTCGCAAGACTCCTCACCGTCCACCGCGCCGGCATTCTCGCCACCGCCCAGCTCGGCTACGTTACGGCGGCGATGACCGGGGTCGTCGCGATGCTGCGATTCCTCCAGCTCACGATCGCCATGGCGATCATGGTGGCCCTCGCCGCGATGGCGATCACGTTCTGGATCCTGATGGCCATCCCCTTCGGCCAGGGTGCGGCGATGACCATCCGCAACTTCGGCAGGCCGTTGATCAAGACCGTGCAGACCATCATCCGGGTGATGGACGAGATCATGATCAAGGTGGGCTGGGCCCATGCGGGTCTCGTCGGTGTCATGGGACTGAACGCCGCTGCCGTGGACGGTTACAAGATCGGTGAGATCGAGGGCGGTGGCTGGCAGAACCTCGGCGACTCCGCGGTGGACATCGTCGGCAACATGCTCGAGAAGTACAAGCGGGCCGGCCTCAAGGGACTCAGCAACTTCAGCGGTGTCTGACGAGCGGGATACACGCCCTCGTGGCAGGGGCTGGCTTCGCGTTCTCGGCTATGGGCGTAGAGGGGCAAGTGCATGACATCGGAGAGCTTCGATCTCAGGGATCTGCTGCGGAGTCCGGAAGAGATCATGGCCACGCAACGCGAGCAGTTGGCGAAGGCGGAGGAGCTGCAGCGCCGGATCGGCGAGGTGACGGGCTCGGCGACGAGTGAGGACGAGCGGATCTCCGTGTCGTTCAACGAAGCGACCGGTGTCGAAGAGCTGAAGCTGGATCCTCGGGTGATGCGCATGCCCTCGGAGGACCTGGCCGCGGAGATCCTGCGACTGGTGAATGCCGCGCGGGCCGATGCGCAGGGGCAGATTCAGGTAGTCCTCGACGAGACCTTCGGTGGGGACGGCCGGCCGGACCCGGAGGAGATCGGCGAGCAGGTTGCCGAGTTGCAGCAGTCACTCGACGAGATGATGGGCGACACGATGCGGATGGACGGCGAGCTCACCAGCGTCCTCGAGCAGATGCGCAAGCTCGCTGGCGAGTGAGTCGCGGAGTCCCGCATTGCGCGGTTGCTCGGTTCGCGCCGTAGAGGAGTCGGCGCAGGAGCCACTCCGCGGGTCCGCGCCGGCCGGACCGCTCCAGGGCGTACGCCCCGACGACGGTGACCAGCCAGACGCAGCAGGCGAAGCCCGCCCTGGTCGCGCTCTCCATCACCGCGCCGAGTCCGAGGCCCCACGCGGCGAGCAGCGGCGAGAAGATCAGCGAGTGGGTCAGGTAGCAGGACAGTGACCGGCTGCCGACGGCCGCCACCGCGACAACGGCACGCGGCCGCCGACGGCGGACGGACAGCTCGTGCGCGACCAGGGCGATGGCCGCGATGTATCCGAGTCCACCGGCGAGACCCGTGCCGTCCCGGACCAGCGTCAGTGGTTCTTCCAGGATGCGCCGCCGCGCCGCCCAGAACGCGAGCAGGACGAGGCTCATACCTCCGAACGACAACAGCCCGCCGCCGAGCGTGACGAACACCCAGGTGGTGAGCCGAGTACCGGCCGCGGCGAGCAGGTCCTCCTCGCCCGATGCGTACACCTCGGTGGCAGGCTCCGTGGGGGGCACGCCAGGCTGAGCGAGATCCCCGGTGACGAGCGCCCAGATCCGCGGGACCGTCACCACCACCATGACGAGCCCGGCGATCGCGCTCCACACCAGCAGCGTGCGGTCCCGGCGGCGCAGGAACAGCCAGCCCAGCAGGAGGCTCATCACGCCGTACGAACCGATGATGTCGCCGGCCATCAGCAGGGCGGCATGGACGAAGCCGAACACGATCAACAGCAGGCTCCGTCTGCGCAGCAGCGCCACGGCCGCCCGCTCGGACGTGCCGGCCACGGTCTGGCGCAGGAAGAGCTGCATCATCCCGTAGCCGAACAGGAACGCGAACAGCGGATAGATCCGCAGGTCCAGCATCGTGATCATCAGGAACTGGGCGACGCGGTCCGCGAGCGTCCCGTCCACCGGGTGCCATCCCGAGGGGCCGTGGGGAGCCGCCCACAGATAGAAGCCCGTGTTGGACATCACGATCATGAGCAGCATGAGGCCGCGTGCGAGGTCGGGCGCGAGCGCCCGTTCGTGGGGACGGACGCCGCCACGGGCGACGGTCGTCGCCGCCTTCGCCGGCACGGACGACGGGGGCCCTTCAGGCACGGCCGGTGGACGCGCATCAGACGCGGGCAGTGGTGGGTCAGGTGCTGGCGGTGGCGCGGAGGCTGGCGGTGGCGCGGAGCCGGGCGGTGGCGCGGGAGGCGGGCGGTGGCGCGGGAGGCGGGCGGTGGCGCGGAGGCGGGCGGTGGCGCGGAGCTGGGCGGTGGCGCTGACGCGGGCTCGGGCATGCTCCTGACCGCAGAAATTCCGATCGACGGCATATCGGTCAACGGGACCGGCCGGCTCGACCTTGGTCGAGTTTCGGCGTACGACGGTCAGCCGAAAGTACCGACTGCGCCCACGCCCCGCCGAAGGCCCGGGGATGCCACGACGCGGGCCTCCTGGACGAACCCGGCAAATGACCACGCTGAGCATGCCTGAGGTACTCGACCAGGCATCGACAGCAGTCCCGGCTACCGAACGCATGCCCAGCGTGGTCATTCGCCGGGGTCCCGGACGCCCACGGGACGAGGTGCGGGGCTCCGACCCCCGACGGCGCCCTCCGGTTCGGGAACCGCATGCGGGAACAGTGGGAGAACCCGCGTGCGGGAACATGGGGGAGCACGCGCAGGTTGGTGCCAGAAGAGGATCCCGACCACCCGAGGAGACAGTCGTGTCCCTGCCGCCGCTCGTAGCCCCCGCTTCCGACCTCAGCGTCGACGAGGTACGCCGATACTCGCGGCACATCATCATCCCCGACGTCGGCATGGACGGTCAGAAGCGGCTGAAGAACGCGAAGGTCCTCGTCATCGGCGCCGGCGGCCTCGGCAGCCCGGCCCTGCTGTACCTCGCGGCGGCCGGTGTGGGCACACTCGGCATCGTCGACTTCGACACCGTGGACGAGTCGAACCTCCAGCGTCAGGTGATCCACGGCCAGAGCGACGTGGGCAAGTCCAAGGCGGTGTCGGCGAAGGAGTCGATCGCCGAGATCAACCCCTTCGTCAAGGTCAACCTGCACGAGGTACGCCTTGACTCCGACAACGCCCTCGACATCTTCGCCGGCTACGACCTCATCCTCGACGGCACCGACAACTTCGCCACCCGCTACCTCGTCAACGACGCGGCCGTGATCCTTTCCAAGCCGTACGTCTGGGGCTCGATCTTCCGCTTCGAGGGCCAGGTCAGCGTGTTCTGGGCGGAGCATGGCCCGCACTACCGCGACCTCTACCCAGAGCCCCCGCCGCCGGGGATGGTCCCGTCCTGCGCCGAGGGCGGCGTGCTCGGGGTCCTCTGCGCATCGATCGGCTCGGTCATGGTCAACGAAGCCATCAAGCTCATCACCGGCATCGGCGAGCCGCTGGTCGGCCGGCTGCTGATCTTCGACGCGCTCGAGATGGCCTGGCGCGAGCTCAAGGTCAACCGCGATCCGGAGACGGCGCCGGTCACCGAGCTGATTGACTACGAAGCGTTCTGCGGTGTGATCTCAGACGAGGCGGCGGAGGCTGCGGTGGATTCCACGATCGACGTACGCACACTCAAGGACTGGCTCGACGCCCGGGCGCGAGGTGAGCGCGACTTCGTGCTGGTCGACGTCCGTGAGCGCAACGAGTACGAGATCGTCAACATCGACGGTGCCGTGCTCATCCCCAAGGGCGAGTTCCTGACCGGCGAGGCGTTCGAGAAGCTGCCGAAGGACAAGCAGGTCGTCCTTCACTGCAAGGTCGGCGGGCGTTCGGCCGAGGCGCTCGCGGCCGCGAAGGGTGCGGGCTTCTCCGACGCGGTACACGTCGCCGGTGGGATCTCCGCGTGGGTCAACCAGATCGAGCCGGACAAGCCATCGTACTGAGTCACGTTCCTACGAAGGGGGCAGGGCGCGGCGTGCGCGACGACGAGTACGTCGAGCAGGTGCTGTCGGTCGTGGAGCGGATCCCGGCCGGCCGGGTCATGGCGTACGGCGACATCGCGGAGTACGTCGGTTCCGGCGGACCGCGGCAGGTCGGCTGGGTGATGTCGCACTACGGCGGTGGCGTGCCGTGGTGGCGGGTGGTCCGCGCCGACGGCCGGCCCGCCGACTGCCACGTCGGCGAGTCGGTACGCCGGTTGCGTTCGGAAGGTACGCCGTTTCGTGGACCGCGGAGCGATCGCGTCGACATGGCCAACGCCCGCTGGGACGGCTCGCCCTGACCGTGGTGCCCTGGCATTGCGTGAGGGGTCCCTTGTCTGGCGTACCTGTTGGCGCAGGGGTCCCCTCATGCGAATCTGGTGCCGCGCTGGCCGCCGTCACGAGGACGCGGTGTCGCGTGTGGTGGCCTTGGCGGCCTGCCACCTCTCGAAGAGGCTGTCCATCTCCGACTCGATGAAGCGGTAGAAGGCCCCCATCTCCGCGACCCGGCGCCCTGACGGCGTGTCCGGACCGCCGAGTGCCTTGACACCCTCGTCGGACAGGTCGGCGACGGTCTTGACCATCCCTCTCCGGCTGATGCTGGACTCGTACCACACATCGCTCGGCAGCCGGTAGTGGTGCGTACGCGTCCCACGCACCGGTTCCCGAACGGCCAACCCGAGGTGCAGGAGGTAGCGGACGGCGCCAGAGATCGCCGCCGGGCTCACATCGAGGCGTTCGGCGAGTTCTGCGGCTGTCAAGGAGTGTTCGTCAGCGGCCATCATCGCCGCGAGCACCCGGCCTGGCATGCGGGGTACGCCCATGTCGGCCAGGGTCATCGCCAGGTGCTCGACGAAGCGGCGTACGGCATCCTCGTCCCGTTTCGGGTGTTTTCCTGTCACCGCCACCTCCGGGGACCCGACCGCTGGTCTGACCGTGTTCGCGAGCTGAGATCACCGACGTAACAAGCTTCACGAAGTTGTGAATCTAGTGTAGCTTCAAGATGCTCGCGTCCGGAATTGTCCACCCGAGAGATCCTCGAGGGCCGGCGCGGGTACGTGATGGAGAGAGGCGTGATGAGCGCAGTCCAGGTCGCCGCACGAGAGCGGTGGTTTGTCGATGCCCTCACGCATGTCCGGCATCCGATCCGGGACGACGCCGCCCATGCCACGTGCGGCGTCGACGGGCGGATGCGGTCATCGGAGATGGCCGCGCGCAAGGCGGACTCGGATCCGCCCCGACACCAGGCCCGGTGAGTCGCGGCTCGGCTGAGCCGCCCTGAGGACTCCCGTCGCGGAGTCCCGGATCACCCGGCAGAGGTGGTCCTCGTCCCCTGTCGTGCAGGAAGTCTGCTCGGCATGCCTGCTGTTTCCGATGCCATTCCGCGCGCCACAAGCGCCCACCACGAACAAGGACTTCGATGACTGACATGGCCATCGCGGTGTCCGGCCTGTGCAAGAACTTCGGCCGTACCCGCGCTCTCGACGACCTCGAGCTGAACGTACGCACCGGCGAGGTTCACGGCTTCCTCGGCCCCAACGGCGCCGGCAAGACCACGACCATCCGGGTCCTGCTCGGTCTGCTCCAGGCCGACGCGGGCCGCGCCGAACTGCTCGGCGGCGATCCCTGGCGGGACGCGACCAGGCTGCACCGGCGCCTCGCGTACGTGCCGGGCGACGTCACCCTCTGGCCCAACCTCACCGGCGGCGAGGTGATCGACCTCCTCGGCCGGCTGCGCGGAGGGCTCGACAAGAAGCGACGGGGTGAACTGCTCGAGCGGTTCGACCTCGACCCGCGCAAGAAGGGGCGTACGTACTCCAAAGGCAACCGGCAGAAGGTCGGGCTGGTCGCGGCGCTCGCCTCCGACGTCGAGCTCCTCATGTTGGACGAGCCCACCTCCGGCCTCGACCCACTGATGGAGGAGGTCTTCCAGCAGTGCATCGAGGAGGAGAAGCGGCGGGGCCGGACCGTCCTGCTGTCCAGCCACATCCTCGCCGAGGTCGAGGCGCTGTGTGACCGGGTGACGATCATCCGGCAGGGACGCGCGGTCGAGACGGGCACGCTGTCCGAGCTGCGCCACCTCACTCGTACGTCGATCGCCGCCGACCTCGCGGGCACGCCCAACGGGCTCGGCGACCTCGCCGGCGTCCACGACCTGGAGGTCGACGGCACGAGGGTGCGGTTCGAGGTCGACACCGCGCAGCTCGACGCCGTGCTCCGCCAGCTCACCGCCGTGGGGGTACGCAGCCTCACCAGCCAGCCGCCCACCCTCGAAGCACTGTTCCTCCGCCACTACCAGGACGAGCTGAACGGCGCGCAGGTGTCGGAGGTGACCCGATGACCGTCGGCCAGAACCTCGTCGGGACGGGCGGACTGATCCGCCTGATCCTGCGGCGGGACAGGGTCCTGCTGCCGCTTTGGGTCTTCGTCCTGGCACTGGTCCCGGTGAGCGGAGTGGCGGCGACTCGGGAGCTCGTGTCGACGCAGGCCGAGCTCCAGCAGTACGCCGACACCAGCGGGACCAATCCAGCCTTCCTCGCGTTGTACGGGCCGTTGTACGACGTGAGCCTCGGCGGGGTGATCGCCCAACGGATGGGGATGTTCCCGGTGATCCTCGCGCTGATCTGCGCGCTCACGGTGATCCGGCACACTCGAACCGAGGAGGAGGCGGGGCGGCGGGACCTGCTCGGCGCCACCGTGATCGGCCGACAGGCCAACCTCGCGGCGGCCCTGATCGTCGTGCTGGGCGCCAACCTCGTGCTGGCACTGGTGATCGCCCTCGGCATGATCGGCCAGGACCTGCCGGTGGCGGGGTCGTTCGCCTTCGGTCTGAGCTTCGCGCTCGCCGGCTGGGTGTTCGCGGCCGTCGGCGGTGTCGCCGCCCAGCTCACCGAGGGGGCCGGTGCTGCCAGAGGACTCGCGCTGACTGTTCTCGGAGCGGCGTTCGTCCTGCGCCTGGCCGGCGACATCGGCGGTGAGGGCAACGGCGCCTCCTGGCTGTCCGGTCTCTCGCCGATCGGCTGGGCGCACCAGATCCGGTCGTACGGCGACGAGCGGTGGTGGATCCTCGTTCCAGCCGGAGTGCTCGTGCTGGGCCTGGTGACTGCGGCGTTCCTGCTCTCGGCCCGCCGGGACGTGGGTGCCGGCGTTCTTCCGCCGCGGCTCGGTCCGGCCTCGGCTTCGCCGCGCCTGCGCGGCACGCTCGGGCTCGCCTGGCGGCTGCAGCGCGGACTACTGGTGAGCTGGACAGCTGGGCTGACGGTGCTCGGCCTCGTCTACGGCGGCGTGGCGTGGGGCGTCCGCGACATGCTCAAGGGCAACCGGGAGATGGAGGAGATCTTCGCCCGCATGGGCGGCTCGGCCGGCATCGTCGACGCGACCCTCGCAGCGATGCTGGGCATCATCGGCCTGATCGCCTCGGCCTACGCGATCCAGGCGACCCTGCGGATGCGGGCGGAGGAGACCAGCCTGCGGCTGGAACCCGTTCTCGGAACGGCGGTCGGCCGGGTCAGGTGGATGGCGAGCCATCTGGTCTTCGCTCTCCTGGGGCCGACTGTCGCACTCGCGGCGGCGGGACTGGCCGCCGGCTTCGTGCACGGGTTGAACGCCGACGATGTCGGTGGTCAACTGCCGCGGGTGTTCGCCGGCGCGATGGTGCAGTTGCCGGCGGTCTGGACGCTGGCAGCCGTCGCCGTCGCGTTGTTCGGCCTGCTGCCCAGGATCGCGGCCGCGAGTTGGGCCGCGTTCGGCCTGTGCCTGTTCCTGGGCTGGGTGGGGGCGCTCCTGCAGCTCGACCAGGTGCTGCTCGACGCCTCGCCGTTCACGCACCTCCCCAAGCTGCCTGGGGGTGACGTGACGGCGGAACCCTTCGTGTGGCTGGCAGGTGTCGTGGTCGTGCTGGTGGCGGTCGGGCTGGTCGGCTTCCGCCGGCGCGACGTCCCGATCACCTGACGCCGGCGGCGCGCCGCTCGTCGGCCCGGGAGAGCGTGAGTTGTCAGAGGTATCTCGTCCTCCATGGCGAGATACCTCTGACAGGTCGGCGGGATGGCGCTTTCGTTCGTACGCCGGCGACAACGGATGAGGAGAGTGTGCGATGGCGGGCCACAAGGTGGAACTGAGCGGGGCGCCGGAGACGATGCTCGCCACGCTGTACGGCCGTGCACTCGATGCGCGCGCGGCGGACCCGATCCTGGGGGACCGGCTCGCCGACGAGATCGTCGGGCGGGTCGACTACGACTTCAGCAAGCTGAACGTGACACGCAACGACGCGATGAGCATCGCGGTCCGGGTCAAGTACGTCGACCGGGTGGCGGCACAAGCCCTCGCGACCGAGGACCGTGTGACTGTGCTGCACCTGGCATGCGGGCTCGACACGCGGGCGTTCCGGCTCGACCCGGACGCCCGCCTCGAGTGGTACGACGTGGACTTTCCCGAGGTGGTCGAGCTCCGCCGTGTGCTCGTGCCCGACCGCGACCACTATCACCTGATCGGATCCTCGGTGACGGCCGAAGGCTGGCTGGAGGAGGTCCCGGCCGATCAGGCGGTTCTGGTGGTGGCCGAGGGGCTCATGCAGTATCTCGACAAGGACGACTTCATCCGGCTCGTCCAGCGCATCGTCGAACGCTTTCCCCATGGGCATCTGGTCTTCGACTCGTGGAACTCCCTTGCCGCGCGGTTCGGCGGACATGTGCGAGCGATCAAGGCGACCGGCGCAAGGACCGGCGGGTGGGGAATCGACGACCCACGTGAACTGGAGCGGTGGGTGCCGGGCCTGTCCTTCGTCGGCTCCCAGGACTTCATGAGCCTGCCCGAGCTCACGAGGGCGCCATTGCCCGCACGGGCACTCGTCAGGCTGATGCGGCACGTCAGGGTGCTGAGGGACCTCGGGCTGATCCTGACCTACCGCTTCTGAGGTTTCGCAAACCCCGATCCTGCAATCTCTGCGCGGCCTTCTGGTGGTGCACGGCTTCTGGTGGTGCACGGCTTCTGGTGGTGCACGGCTTCTGGTGGTGCACGGCTTCTGGTGGTGCACGGCTTCTGGTGGTGCACGGTGTTGGCCGGGGCTGGACTGTTTGACCGCGACCGGTTCCCCTCGCCGTACTTATGCGCAAAAGTACTTGTACGCAGGAACGCTGATGCGCATAAGCGGAGGCTCGACAGTGGCGGACGACCGAGGCGCGCCACGGCGCCGGCAGAGCGACATCGCGCGCGCCGCCGGCGTCTCGCAGGCCACGGTCTCGATGGTCCTGAACGGCCGGACCGGACGGGGTGCCGCGATCCGGCCCGAGACCCGGGAGCGCGTACTGGCCGCCGCGGCCGAGCTCGGCTACGCCGGCAATCCCGCCGCCCGCAGCCTTGCGGGCGGGCGCAACCGGCTACTCGGCGTCTTCACGTTCGAATCCGTCTTTCCTGCGGAGAGCGCCGACTTCTACCACCCGTTCCTCGTCGGGGTCGAGCGCGCCGCCGAGGCGGAGGGGTATGACCTCATCCTCTTCACGAGTGCTGCCGGACCTGACGGTCGCCGACGCATCTATCGCGACAACTTCAACCGGCTCCGGATGGCCGACGGGTGTGTCCTGCTCGGCTACGAGCGTGACCGCTCCGAGCTCGACCGGCTCGCGGGCGAGGACTTCCCCTTCGTCGTCATCGGCCGGCGCGACGTTCCCGGACGTGACGTCGCCTACGTCGCCGCGGACTACACCACACCCACGGCCGAGGCGGTCGGCCGGCTGGCCGCACTGGGGCACCATGCGATCGCGTATCTCGGATCCGGGCTCGACGCGGAGCACGTCCTGGACCGGGAAGAGGGCTACCGGCAGGCGCTTGCGGCGCACGGTCTCGACCCCGATCCGCGGCTGTACGTCAGCCCGGCGCGGTCGCTTCGCGTGGACGACCTGCATGGGCTGCGTGCTCTCGGAGCCACGGCCTTCCTCACCGAGGACGACTCGATCCTGCGCCGGCTTCTCGAACTCACCAGCTCCGTCGGACTTCACGCGCCCGACGACTTCTCGCTCGTCACGCTCGTCGACCCGTCGCCGCTCCGACCGGACGCCGACGTGAGCGGACTCCGCGTCCCGCGGCTGGAAATGGGAGCCGCGGCCGTACGCATGCTCGGCGCGATGCTCAGCGACTCGCCCGAGATGGGCGCCGCCGGTGCGGATGGTGCGGATGGGCGGCGCCTCGTCCTTCCCTGCGACTTCGCGGCCGGCACCACCACAGGTCCGCCACCGAGTCCCCGCCCGAGTTCGCCACCGAGGCCGCGCCCGAGCCGCAAGTGAGCCAGCAGTCCGGCACTACGAGAGGGGTCAAGCCATGAGGCAGATCGAGAGCGACATCGCCGTGATCGGTGGGGGACTTGGCGGTGTCGCGGCCGCGCTCGCCGCCAGCCGTGCGGGGCACCGCGTGCTGCTGTCGGAGGAGACCTCCTGGGTCGGTGGCCAGCTCACCTCCCAGGGCGTGCCTCCCGACGAGCACCCGTGGATCGAGCAGTTCGGGTGTACTGCGAGCTACCGCCAGCTCCGCGACGGCATCCGCGACTACTACCGCCAGTGGTATCCGCTCACGTCGACCGCCCGGGCGGCTCGCCACCTCAATCCAGGCGACGGTCGGGTCAGCCGGATCTGCGCGGAGCCTCGTGTGGACCATGCCGTCCTCGAGGCGATGCTGGCCCCCGCGCGTAGCGCCGGCCGCCTCGACGTACGCCTGCACCACCGCCCGGTCGCGGCCACCGCTGACGGCTCTCAGGTCACGAGCGTCACGTTGCGCGACGCCACCTCGGGCGAGGACGTCGTGGTGACCGCGCCGTACATCCTCGACGCCACCGAGACCGGCGACCTGCTGCCGCTGACGGGTACGGAGTACGTGACCGGCTTCGAGTCCCAGGCCGACACCGGGGAGCCGAGCGCGCCCAGCGAACGCCAGCCCGCCAACATGCAGGCGGTCTCGTGGTGCTTCGCCCTCGACCACGAGGCGGGAGCTGACCACACGATCGACAAGCCCGACAACTACGCGTTCTGGCGGGACTACCAGCCGCCGTACTGGCCGGGCCGGATGTTCGAGCTCGTCGCCCCCAACCCGCGGACCCTGGAACCGATGCACCGCACGGTCATCCCGCACCCAGAGGACGATCCGTCGCTCGCAGGGACCGGCAAGGGACGGCGCGGCGACCAGGACCTGTGGACGTTCCGGCGGATCCTGGCCCGGCACCAGTTCGAGCCGGGTGCGTTCGCGAGCGACATCTGCCTGGTCAACTGGCCGATGATCGACTACGAACGCGGGTCGGTGTTCCCGGTGGACGGTCTGGTCGACGAGGCGGAGGCGGCCCGTCACCTCGAGGGTGCCCGGGAGATGAGCCGATCGTTCGTCTACTGGCTGCAGACGGAGATGCCGCGGCTCGACGGCGGGACCGGGCTGCCGGGCCTGCGGCTGCGACCGGACGTGATGGGGACGCACGATGGCCTGGCCATGGCGCCGTACATCCGGGAGTCGCGCCGGATCGTCGCGGAGTACACCGTCGTCGAGCAGGACGTCTCCCTCGCCGTGCGTGGTGAACAGGGCGCCAAGCGGTACGCCGACTCGGTGGGCATCGGGTCGTACCGGATCGACCTGCACCCGTCGACCGGCGGCGACAACTACATCGACGTGGGCTCGTGCCCGTTCCAGATTCCGCTCGGTGCGCTGTTGCCCGTGCGGGTCACCAACCTGCTGCCCGCCAACAAGAACATCGGGACGACGCACATCACCAACGGCTGCTACCGGTTGCACCCGCCGGAGTGGAACATCGGCGAGTCCGCCGGCCTGCTCGCCGCGTACTGCCTGACGCATCGGGTCACACCGCACCAGGTCCGCGGGGACGACACACGGCTGGCCGACTACCAGCGGGTGTTGGCGCAGCACGGTGTCGAGATCGCCTGGCCCGACGTCCACGGCTACTGAACCCCGCTGTCGGCCGCCAGCGTGCCGTCGCTCAGGACGAACCGCTGAACGAGCCGGAACCGCCCGACCGCACCACCGCACCACAGACTCACCTACCCACTACTCGTCCCGAGCTGTGCGAGGGAGACGCCGCGATGACGCGACGGATGGATCGACGACAGGTACTCATGACCAGCGGCATGCTCTCGATCGCGGCCGCGCTACCAGGATGCAGCTTCTTCTCCTTCGACCCAGGAAGCGAGGATCAGGGGGCTCCGCCGTCTGCCAAGAACACCGGAGAGGCTCCTTCGCTTGCCGAACTCGTCAAGCAGGGCAAGCTTCCGCCGCTGCGCGAGCGGCTGCCGGACAAGCCACTCGTCGTCGCGCCGGTCGAGCGGATCGGCGCCTACGGCGGCCAGTGGCGCAACGCCCTCATCGGTCCGGGAGACGCCTTCCGGCTGGGCTACACGCTGGCGTACGAAAATCTCGTCCGGTGGGATCTGTCGTGGAAGAAGGTGATCCCCAATGTCGCGGAGTCGTTCACCAGCAACGAGGACGGCACACGTTTCGAGTTCCGGCTTCGTGAGGGCATGAAATGGTCCGACGGGAAGCCCTTCACCGTCGACGACATCGTCTTCGCGTATGAGGATGTCCTTCTGGACAAGGAGATCAGTCCGGAGCCGCCGCCGCTGTTCGTCTCGGGCGACAAGCCGGCGCAGGTGGAAAAGGTGGACGAGCGGACGGTCGCGTTCGTATTCGCCGAGACCAACGGGCTCTTTCTCGACCGCCTGGCCTCGGAGACCTCGAACGCCCTGACCCGGATTCCGCGACACTATTTCCAGAAGTACCACAAGAAGTACAACCCGACCGCCGACGCGGACGCGAGGGCCAAGGGCTACGACAGTTGGCTCGCCCTCGTCCAGGCCGAAGGCGACGCCTTCGGTGGGCTCTGGCAGGCGCCCGACGTCCCGCGGCTGCACGCCTGGTTGCCGAAAGGCCCACTGGGCAAGGGAACCCGGATCACCTTCGACCGCAACCCGTACTACTGGAAGACCGACGACGAAGGCAACCAGTTGCCGTATCTCGACGGGGTGGTGTTCGACCTCGTGAGCGATGCGCAGGTGCTGCTGCTCAAGGTCCTCAAGGGCGAGATCGACATGATCGACCGGCACGTGACGACGACGGAGAACAAACCGGTACTGGCGCGCGACCGCGAGTCCGCCGGATACCGCTTCTTCGATCTCGTACCGGACAAGCTCAACACGATGACCATCATGCTGAACCTCACCTGTCCCGATCCGGTGAAGCGGAAGATCTTCGGGAGCAGGGACTTTCGGATCGGACTTTCGCACGCCATCAACCGCGACGAGATCATCCGCGCCGTGCACGCGCGGCAGGGTGAGCCGTGGCAGGTGGCGCCCACGGCGGAGAGCGAGTTCTACGACGAGGAGATGGCGAAGCAGTACACCGAGTACGACGTCGACCTGGCGAATCGGCACCTCGACAAGGCGGGCTTCGCCGAACGCAACGGCGACGGCGTGCGCCTCGGGCCGGACGGTGAGCCGATCAGGTTCACGGTGCAGGTCGGCAGCGGCGCCGGAAAGCCTCACCTGGCCGACAGTCTGGAGATGGTCCGCAGCCACTGGCGAGAGGTCGGTATCGAGGCGAACGTCAAGCCCGAGGACCTGACGTTGTTCAACGAACGCCTTTCCAGCAACGCGATCGACGCCACCGTGTGGGACGGTGACGGTGGCCTCGACGTCATGCGGACGCCTGCGTACTACCTACCGCTCGGGGGAAACACCACGGGATACGCCGAGGGTTGGGCACAGTGGTACCACTCGAAAGGCGAGGCGGGCATGCGGCCTCCGGCGCCGACGCGACGGCAGTTCGCGTTGTACGACGAGATGTTGACCGAGGCGTCGGCGGACCAGCGGGCGGCGCTGATGAAGGAGATCCTCGCCATCACCAAGGGGGAGTTCTACATGATCGGCATCTCGACGGCCTTACCTGGATACGGCGTGGTGAAGAACGACTTCCGGAACATGGTGGCCGAGACGTTCTTCGCCGCCAACTTTCCGTACCCGGGTGTAACGAATCCGGAGCAGTACTTCCTCGACGCCTGAGGCGGCACATCCGCGGGGCTCGCGCAAGGTCGGGTTCGTCGACCCGCACGATGATGCAGGCGGGATGAGCCCAACGGTCAGGCGTGAGCGTCGTCGTCGGCCGTGAGGTCCTGCCGGATCGCGCGGACCAGTGCAGGAAGTCCGGTCAGCAGGGCGTCCCGCTCTGCCGGGCTCATCGCGGCGACCCACCGGACGTAGTGCTGGTGAAAGTGGCGGCCCATGCGCGCGTGGACCGCTCGCCCCTGGTCGGTGAGCCGGAGCCGGTAGAGACGGCGGTTGTCGGGATCGCGTTCGCGCACGAGGAGTGCCTTGCGTTCGAGGTCGGCGACCATCCGGCTGACGGTGCTCTTCTCGAGTCGGAGGCGTTCGACGAGATCACGTTGGGACAAAGGCGCGGCGACGTCGAGTTCGTGCAGGGCGAACGCCTGAGACATGGACACCGACTCACCCGGCAACGTCTGGTCCGGCTGAAGCAGGCCGGCGACCTGGATCAGCTCCATCAGGGCTTCGTGGAGGCGTACCGATGCGTCGTCGGTCATGGGCGGGCCACCTCCTCGATGCGGAGCCTGGCACGGTAAGAGTTGCTCTCTACAACTATTGGGCGTACCGTGATTCTATAGTTGTACCGCACAACTCAGAGGAGCCGCCATGCGGGCGCACCGCCACGTCCATCCTGGGAACACGCCGGCGATGTTCCATGGACGGAACAGCCGAATCTACGACGTCGTGGCCAGACGGTTGCTGCGGCGGCTCTACCGCCGGATCGCCGACGACGTCACCGACGCCATGCCGAACGGTGGCGCGGTGCTCGACGTCGGCACCGGTCCCGGAGTCCTCCTGGTCGAGATCGCGAAGCGGCGCGCCGATGTGGAGCTGACCGGGATCGACCTGTCCGCCGACATGGTGACGGCGGCCAACCGCAATCTCCAGGACTACGGCGACCGGGCCGTCGCCCGGGTCGGCGATGTGACCGGCCTCGAGTTTCCGGACGACTCCTTCGACCTGATCGTCTCGTCCTTCAGCCTGCACCACTGGGACGACCCGGAAGTGGCGGTGCCGGAGCTCGCCAGGGTCCTGCGTCCCGGCGGAAGGCTCTACCTCTACGACTTCACACACGCGCCGTTCGACCTGGTGGTGTCCAGCGCGCGTGAACGGTCCCTCTTCCACGACGGTTCGAGTACGCAGACCGCGATGCGTACCGGCATTCCGTTCTTCCGGCGATGCACCCGGCACGTCATGGTCGCCGGTGACGCGATGAAGGGCAGTAGTCCGGTTACGCCGTGAGTGTGTCGACCGTGGCCGCGACTGCCGCCTCCCGACTGATACGCCCGGGGAGTTGCGCCGGTCCGCCGTGGTCGCGATCCAGCGCTGGTTGGCGGCATCGTGCGTACGCCAGTGGCCTTCATGCGCCAGGGCGGCGTCGTTGAGTACTGCCCGGAGGTCGGAGGGTTACTGACCGGCCGGATCGGTCTTTGCAAGGACGTCGCGCGCGAAGGCCACGAGCAGCCGCTGAGGTGTCGTGTCATCGGTCTGGGACGGGTCGTATCGGATATGCAGGATGTCCGGCCCTCGCACGGCGTATATCTCCAGGTTCCCTGTCTTCTCGGATGCGCCGTAGGCGGCCCAGGCGCAACGCCTATCACCTACCGTGTCGAGACCCGGCATCGGCACCTTCGCGCCGCCCGGCGGCATCTTCGTTTTGGCTAGCTCTTGGCAGCTTTCGTCGATGCCCCGAGAGGCGACTTCCTCCGCTGCCCTGGAACCAATTGGCGCGGATCGGCTGAGCTGCACCGTGAGTGCGTCATACCCCGATGCATCAGAATCGGTTTCTGCGCTGCACCCGACAATATCGCCCCGTGACGAGTGGTCGGAGGTGACTACCGGCTCACGGACCAACTCGGCGATTCGTTCCTTGCCGACTGCCGCACACAGGTCTCTCGGCGGAGGCGGCGGAGTCGGAGGTTCCGTTGTGAGGAACCGGCTGGACAAGAGGTAGGTCAGCCCGAGCAGCACAGGAATCCCGATGATCGAAGTCGAGAAGATCGCGAGCAGCACACCTTTGCTGGCTTTCCGTGGGTTCGGGGGCCGCTGCGCGACACCCGGTTGGCGAGGTGTGTTGCTCCGCCCCCATTCACCGCCGGAGCGAGTACGTGAATCGGACATCAGGCCTCCTTCTTGTCCCAGCGCGTCGGGTCGCCGATGACCGCCTTAGACCGCGGCCAGTGACCACCGGGAAATGCCTCACTGCTGTTCAACAGGGCCTCGACCTCTGCAAATGAGCTCATGAAGTTTGCCATCATTTCGCGGAAGTTCTCCAGGGCGTCGGCAACACCCTTCACCAGAGCAGCGGCGGCCTCGACCGGCACCGAGAGAATGTCGGGCGTCGCGGCGTTGTCCAGCGCCGTTGCCACGTCCGCGAGTGTGCGCGCAATCGTCAGGCCGATGCGCACCCAGAATTGCGTGACGTGACTGGCGCATTCGGTGAGCGGTTGGTTTAGGCCATTGGCGATCTGGGCGATGTGGGAAAGTGCGGCCTTCTGATCGGGCAGGAGATCCTCGTACGCCTTCTCGGCATCACCCGTCCAGTAGTCGACCAACAGCATCTGGCTGTTGCCGTACCGCCCGGCTTCTTCGCTCACCGGCAGACCGATCCCCGAACCCCAGGTGCCAGCGGCATGATTGAGTCTCCAAGGATTGCCAACTCCTTCGAGGTAGCCATGGATCCTGCGGCGTTCGTTGTCAAGGACTTCCAGAGCGTCGCCGATGTTGTCGTTGAACCGATCCTGAAGGAGCGCTATAGCCGATCCGGCAACGAGGGGACCGAGTATGGGGCCACCTAGCAGCATGGCTCCTCCGCCGACAGCAAGGGTTCTGATATCGAGACCGTGCAGCGACTCCAGGGTCTTTCTGATGCTCTCGAGACCCGACTCGATCGCCTTCTTCACTACCTCGGGTGTCTGTTCATCCCACGGAGACTCCAACCAATCCGTGTTCGCGCTGCCGCTCATCTCAATTCCCTCCATCTATGGACCGCTCGATGTGCGTCGAGGTTCCGTGGTTGACGTCCTCGTTCACCTCAACGTTGCGGGCCACGGTCAGGAGGTGCGACTCCATTGTGTCGAAGCAGCTCTGACCCTCGCCGAGCAGGCGGATGACCGTTTCCAACAGCGCCTTGTAGGTAGCGCTGATGTCCTTGAACCTTTGCGCAGCAGTGACATGTTCGGCGACAACGGAGAAGCTGTGTCGGTCGAGTTCGAGAGTCTTGGCCACCTGTTGTGCCTTCTTGAGCACATCGGCGGAGTCTCCCCAACGTTTGGCATCCTGCCGCATCAGGTCGATGTCGTAGCTGGCTGAGTTCGCGCGTGGTCCGGGCACGGTCAGTCCTCCTCCTGTCGCAGCCACCGCGCCAAGCGGGCAGGGTCGTTGGTCAAAGCCATGATGCGGTCAGCCGCCGGCGTCTGGGACGGTTGGTCGTATCCAGGTACAGCGTCGAGCGATTCGTAAGCCGCCTGAAATGCTTCCAGAAGGGCCTCGACCACACGTTCGGTCGAAGCCGAGCCGAGCCACTTCTCGCTGAGGGTGAGCCCGGAAATGGCGCCAGATGCGTTCAACGTAACCGAAACATTCCGGCGGTCATCGCTCCCGGTGTGTCCGGGATGAGAGTCGGGGCCGTCAGCAGTCGTGGATTGCAGCCGGCTGATGGTAGCGGCAGCTTCGGAGTTGACCGACTCCAATAGGTCGGCCACCCGATGCCAGGCTTCGCGCTGCGCCTCGGGCGTCAGTCCCGCCAGCGCATCCGGCTCCAGGAGTGGTGCCGTCGCGGCGGGTGGATGGTCTTCGGGCACATTGGTCCGCGAGTCGAGGTAGCTGAGGCGCGCCTGGATGACGGCGTACATCACTGCCTCAGCCATTCCGGCGACACCCACCTTGTCTCGCCAACGCGTCGTCAGTGCAACGTCGGTCAGACGTCCAGAGTGAGGATCCAGCCGCACCTGGACGCATCCGGTCGGGTCAGTCGCGGTCAGCTCGCCGGATGGCTCCTCACCGTTGTCGTAACGCACTCTCGCGAACCCCCGTCCTGCGGCTATGAGCACGAACCGGCTTGTGTGCGGTCACACAGTACGCATTCACGGACAATCTCGACCACTACGCGATCCGGCGCCTGTGGAAGATCCACCGAAAGGGCGCGGTGTGGACGGCTGTTCATCGTTGGAGAATGCGGAAGGGGCAATGGTCGCGTCGCGTCGGAGTCCAACACCGTGGCGATCCCCTGCCGGATCGACCACGTTTGCCGCCACCGGACGCGGCAGGCGGGCGTCGGTCGTTGCACTGTCCGTGCTTTCTGATGGAATGCCGAGCATGTCCGGAACGCATCGAGTCGCCACGAGCGGGCGCGCCGAGGCGGCTCCGACCTATCGACTGGTCCGGCGTACTCACGACAGGCCTGCGACGCACCAGACCGCACCCGCACTCGACGACGCACAGCGCCAGGTCGTCGAGCACCGTGGCGGTCCCTTGCTCGTGCTCGCCGGCCCGGGCACGGGCAAGACGACGACGCTGGTCGAGGCGGCCGTCGACCGGATCGAACGCGACGGGCTCGATCCGGCGCGCGTGCTGCTTCTGACGTTCGGGCGCCGAGCGGCGGCCGAACTGCGGGACCGGATCGCCGCGCGA
This sequence comes from Actinopolymorpha sp. B17G11, assembly GCF_040196095.1. Taxonomy (NCBI): domain Bacteria; kingdom Bacillati; phylum Actinomycetota; class Actinomycetes; order Propionibacteriales; family Actinopolymorphaceae; genus Actinopolymorpha; species Actinopolymorpha sp. B17G11. The sequence continues at coordinate 54,862 of NZ_JBEFTW010000017.1, read as the reverse complement.
CTCGACCGCACGATCCGCGAGCCGCTGGCGCGGACGTTTCATTCCTACGCCTTCGGCCTCTTGCGCGGTGAGGCGGTCCTGCACGACCGGCCGATGCCGCGACTGCTGTCCGGCCCTGAGCAGGATCTCGTGATCCGCGACCTGTTGCGCGGTGACGTCGACGAGTTCGGGGCGAAGGACTGGCCGAAGCGGCTGCGACCGGCGCTGCTCACCCGCGGCTTTGCCCAGGAGCTGCGCGACCTGCTGCTCCGGGCGGCCGAGCGTGGGCTGGACCCGAGGGCACTTGGGGCACTGGGTCGCAGAGAGCGTCGCGACGACTGGGTGGCGGCCGCGAAGTTCGCCCGGCAGTACGCCGCGATCACCGCCCTTCGGCCCGAGGCTCCGGCCTATGACCCGGCCGAGCTGGTCCGCGCGGCGGTCGACCTCCTCCGTAGCGATCCCGAACTGCTCGCGCGGGAGCGGGAGACGCGCACTGCCGTGTTCGTGGACGAGTACCAGGACGCCGACCCCGCCCAGGAGGAGCTGCTGTCGCTGCTCGCCGGGGGCGGCCGAGACCTGGCCGTGGTCGGCGATCCCGACCAGTCCATCTATGCGTTCCGGGGTGCGGAGATCGACGGGATCCGGCGGTTCACCGAACGCTTCCGGCGCGCCGACGGCGAGGAGGCGGACACGGTCGCCCTCGGTCGCTGTCGCCGGTCCGGTCCGGTGCTGCTGAACGCGTCCCGGCGGTTCGCCCGCCGGCTCGGCGGCCCCACGGCCCACCGGTCGTTGGTGCCCGAACCGGAGCTGCCGAAGGGTGAGGTCGAGGTGCACCTGCTGCGCTCGGCCAACCAGGAGGCCGCCTTCGTCGCCCAGCAGCTCCGCGAAGCACACCTGGTCGGCGGGGTGGCCTGGTCGCGGATGGCGGTACTGGTCAGGGCGGCGACGCACATTCCGCTGTTGCGTCGCGCGCTGACGTCGGCTGGCGTACCCGCGACGGTACGGCTGGAGGAGATGCCCCTTGTCGACCAGCCGGCCGTTCGACCGTTGCTCACCCTGCTCGAACTCGCCGTCGGCCGGTGCGACCTGGATCCGCAGCTGGCGGTCGACCTGCTCGGCAGTCCGTACGCAGGTGCCGATGCGCTAGCCCTGCGGCGCCTGCGCCAGGAGCTTCGCCGGTACGAGTTGTCCACCGGTGGGGGCAGGTCGTCGTCCGTACTCCTGGTCGAGGCGCTCGACGACCCGGCCGCGTTGGTGGACCTGGATCCGATCGCCACCGCTCCGGCGGCCCGGATCGCCCGCCTGCTGACCGCGGCACGCGAGGCGATCGCTGTCCCGGCGGCGACGGCCGAGACGGTGCTGTGGGCGATGTGGTCGACCAGCCGGGTGGCCGACCGGTGGGCGCGGCAGGCAGCCGGCGCCGGACCGGGCGGAGCGGCCGCCGACCGAGACCTCGACGCCGTGACGGCGCTGTTCGACGCCGTGGCGCGATTCGTCGACCGGCTGCCGGCGGCGGGGCCGGAGGTGTTCCTCGATCACGTGCTGGGTCAGGAGATCCCGGCCGACACGCTCGCGCCGCGCGCGCCCGAGGGCGAGACCGTTGCCGTGCTCACCGCGCACGCCGCGAAGGGCCTCGAATGGGACGTGGTGGCGGTCGCCGGCGTACAGGAAGGCGTCTGGCCCGACCTGCGGCTGCGGGGATCGCTGCTCGGCTCGGAGTCTCTCGTCGACCTGGTGGCCGGCCGCGACGCCTCGCCGGTCACGACCGTGAGCCACCTGCTCGCCGAGGAACGCCGGCTGTTCTACGTCGCGGTGACGCGTTCGCGGCGACGGCTGGTGGTGACGGCCGTGTCGAGCGAAGAGGCGCACCCGTCCCGGTTCCTCGACGAACTTCTGCCGTGGACCGGCGCAGGTGACGAACGCCCCGTCACGCGCGTACCGCGAGGACTCGACCTGGCCGCGGTCGTCGCCGAGTTGCGTTCGGTCGTCTGTGCTCCGGCCGCCGGTGCGGACGGTCGCGCCAGGGCAGACGGCGTGAACGGTGGGGACGGCGCGGAAAGTGAGAACGGAGCGAACGCCGCGGATGAGGGGGACGGAGCGAACGGTGCGGACACTGCGGATCGCGAAGGCGCCGATCAGCGACGGCGGGCCGCGGCGTACCAACTTGCCCGCCTCGCGGCCGCAGGCATCCGCGGCGCCGACCCCGCACAGTGGTACGCCTTCGCGCCGCTGTCCGACGACCGGGCGCTCCGCGGCGCCGGCGAGACCGTGCGCGTCTCGCCGAGCAAGGTGGAGGCGTTCAGCCGGTGCGCCTTGCGCTGGCTGCTGGAAAGCTGCGGCGGCACCGCGGGCGACGCGCTGAGCCAGGGCGTCGGCACGCTGGTCCACGCGCTCGCCTACGAGGTGGCGGCCGGAAACGTCGACGTGGCGGACCTGCCCGAGGTGTTCGAACAACGGTGGGCTCTGCTCGACACCGGCACCGGGTGGTACTCCGTCAAGGAGCACGACCGGGCCGCGACGATCGTCGAGCGGCTGGCCGGCTGGCTCCGCGCCAATCCCCGCGAACTGGTCGCCGCCGAAGAGGACTTCGAGGTGGACATCGGCCGGGCCCGGCTCACCGGGCGCGTCGACCGGCTCGAACGCGATCCCGACGGACGTCTCGTCATCGTCGATCTCAAGGCCGGTCGAAGCAAGCCGGCGGCCGCTGACCTGGCCGAGCATCCACAGCTCGGTGCCTACCAACTCGCCGTCGCCAAGAAGGGGTTCGCCACAGCGGAGGGCGAACCCGGTGGGGCGATGCTCGTCCAGCTGGGCAGTGGTACGAAGGTGTCGGAGCAACGCCAGCCTGCGCTGACCGACGCCGAGGATCCGGACTGGGCGGAACGCCTGGTCGCGGACACCGCCGAGGGCATGGCGGGCGCCGAGTTCCCCGGAACCGAGAACCGCTGGTGCGGCGTGTGCGTTTCGCGCCGGTCGTGCCCGGTCCACGCCGAGGGTGGGCAGGTGACACCATGACGACCCAGCTGGGTCTGCCGCTCCAGCGCGAGAGCGGCGTCCGCTACACGGCGCCCGAGCTTGCCGGCCTGCTCGGCCTGCACCCGCCGACGCCCGAGCAGGCGGCGGTCATCGAGGCGCCGTTGGAACCCGGCGTGATCGTGGCGGGCGCGGGATCGGGTAAGACCGAGACCATGGCGACCCGGGTCGTGTGGCTGGTAGCCAACGGGTTCGTACTCCCTGAACAGGTTCTGGGTCTCACGTTCACCCGCAAGGCCGCCCGCGAACTTTCCGCGCGGATCCGGCGCCGGCTCTCCCAACTCCGCGCCCGTGGGCATGTGGAGCTCGACGGCGACGTCGACGGGTCGCCGGGCGATGTCACGGTGTCCACCTATGACGCCTACGCGCAGCGCATCGTCGCCGAACACGCGTTGCGGCTCGGGCGAGAGCCAGGCTCGCGACTGGTGACGCCGGCGATGGCCTGGCAGTACGCCACCCGCGTCGCTGAGTCCTACGACGGGTCGATGGACGCCGTCGATCAGGCGTTCTCGACCATTGTCAACGCTGTCTTGACACTGCACGGCGAGATGAGCGGCCACCTGGTGTCGGCTGAGAGGATCATCGAATTCACCGAACGCCTGCACGCCTCGGTGGCTGCCAAACCGTCGGTCGCGCGGACGCGCAAGGCGTTGTACGCAGACGTGGCCGACGCGCTTGCCCGGCAACGGACCCGGCTGCAGATCCTGCCTCTGGTGGCGGCGTTCGAGGAGGAGAAACGACGTCGGGAGGCGGTCGACTTCGCCGACCAGGCGGCGCTGGCGGCCAAGCTGGCTGAAGGATTCGCCGAGGTCGGGCAGCAGGAGCGGGCCCGCTACGGCGTCGTCCTGCTGGATGAGTACCAGGACACGAGCCACTCCCAGCTGGTGATGCTGCGCGGGCTCTTCGGCGGGTCGACCGGACATCCCATCACGGCCGTCGGCGATCCCTGCCAGTCGATCTACGGCTGGCGAGGGGCGAGCGCGGCGACGCTGACGGCGTTCGGCCGGCATTTTCGTACCTCCGACGGCACGCTCGCCCGCACTCGGGATCTGACGACCAGCTTCCGCAACGGCTCCGCCGTACTCCAGGTCGCCAATGTGCTCGCCGAACCGTTGCGTCAAGGCGGTCTTGACGTACGCGAGTTGACGGCGCACCCGGCCAACCGCCGCGGCAAGGTGGTCGCGGCGCTTCATCACACCGTCGACGACGAGGCGCGCGACATCGCGCAGCGGGCCAAGGCGATCTGGGATGCGGACGCTCGCCTGCGAGCACGGGGAAAGCCTGGCCGTACCGTCGCGGTGCTCATCCGCAAACGGAGCCAGATCGACCGGATCGCCCACGTGTTGCGGGATGCCGGCCTGCCGGTCGAGATCGTCGGCGTCGGTGGTTTGCTCACCACGCCTGCGGTTTCCGATGTTGTGGCCACATTGCGGGTGCTCGCCGATCCGGGTCGGGGCGACGCGCTGATGCGGCTGCTTACCGGCGCGCGCTGGCGGATCGGCCCGCGGGACCTGGCGGCCCTGGGCATGTGGGCGCGGATGCTGGCGGCCCGCACGACGGAGGCGGCCCGCACGTCCGAGGCGGCCGGCACGTCCGAGGCGGCGCGGGGGGAGGCCGAGCCGGCCAGTACGGCCGGGCCAAGGGCCGAAGCCACTGCGGAGCCCGCCGCGGATGAGGTCGACGACGCGAGCATCGTCGATGCCCTGGATGCCCTCGACGCGATGCCAGCTCGGCTGCTCCCGAAGGACGAGTCCGCGAACGAGGTCGCGCCGAACGAGGTCGCGCCGGACGAGGTCGCGCCGGACGAGGTCGCGCCGAACGAGGTCGCGCCGAACGGAGAGGGCGCGGACGAGGAGCGGCCGGACAAAGACGTGCCGAACGGCGGGAGGACGTCGGGCGGCGTCCGGTTGTCCGGCGAGGGATATCGGCGGCTGCGGGCGGTCGCCGACGAGCTCCGCTCACTACGCCGCCGGGCCGGTCAGCCGCTGGTCGATCTCGTGGCCGATGTCGTCCGTACCCTCGGCCTCGACGTGGAGGTCGCGGCCCGCACCGGTGATGTGGCGGTGAGCCGCGCCGACCTCGATGCGTTCCTCGACGTCGCGGTCGCGTTCGCTGAGAGCGGTGAGGGTGCGTCCCTGCCGGCGTTCCTCGCCTATCTCGACGCCGCCGATGCGGAGGAGCGCGGGTTGGAACCTGGCCAGGCGGAGGTGGCCGAGGAACGCATCCAGGTGCTCACCGTGCACGGAGCGAAGGGCCTCGAGTGGGACGTCGTGTTCGTCCCCGGTGGCGTCGAGGGCGTTTTCCCCGCCGCGAGTGCCAAGGACAAGGCGTGGCTCACCGATGTCGGCGCCCTGCCGTTCGCGCTGCGTGGTGACGCCGACGTGTTGCCGGTGCTCGACGTCGAGCCGGCCGGCGACCAGCGCGAGGTCAAGGAGGCGTTCGACCGTTTCGCGCAGGAGTGCGGTGAGTGGTCCCGGCTCGAGGAACGCCGGCTCGCCTATGTCGCGACCACGCGGGCCCGCCATCTGGTGATGTGGTCGGGTTACCGCTGGGACGAGACCAGGCGTCCACGGGAACCGGGCGAGTATCTGCGTGAGGTCGCCGAGGCGTGCCGCTCCGGCGCGGGGACCGTCCCTGTGTGGTGTGCCGACGTCGACGTCGCGGCGGGCAATCCCGTGACGGCGGATCCGCCACGACACGCGTGGCCCTATGACCCGCTCACTCCCGACCGGCGAGGCGACATCGCGGTCGGAGCAGCCTTGGTGTCCGCGGCCGCCGAGCAGATCACGGTGGGCCGCGGCTCCGTCGCTCCGGCCGCCGAAACCGGTGAACCTGCGACGGTCAGCCAGACCGGGCCTGCAACGGACACCTCGGATGCCGCGGATGAGTGGGCTCGCGACGTCGACCTGCTGCTGGCCGAGCGGGCGCGTCGCCAGGCCCGGCACGAACTCGTCGTCGAACTCCCCGAACGCCTGTCGGTGAGCCAGCTGGTCCAGCTACGCCAGGATCCCGACGCGCTCGCCCGGGCGATCCGGCGGCCGGTTCCCCGCGCGCCCAACCCGTTGGCCCGCCGGGGAACCGCGTTCCATGCTTGGCTGGAGGCGAGGTACGGCAAGCCGCAGCTGCTGGACGTCGACGAGCTTCCTGGTTCGGCCGACGGGGAGGCGGCACCGGACGAGGAGCTGGCCGCATTGCAGCAAGCCTTCCTTGCCTCCGAATGGGCAGAACGTCAGCCGATAGAGGTCGAGGTGCCGTTCGAGCTGGTGCTTGCGGGGGTGGTCGTCCGTGGACGCGCGGATGCCGTCTTCTCTCTCCAGTCGGAGACGGGCCTTACCGGCGCGGTGGAGACGGGACCTGCTGCGACATCGGACGCCGTGGGCGCACCCGGGATCGAGGTCGTCGACTGGAAGACCGGGCGTCCACCCACCGATCCCGCGGAGGAGGCCGCCCGCGCCGTCCAGCTCGCTGCGTACCGGCTGGCGTGGGCGCAGCTCACCGGGCTGCCACTCGAACGCGTCGGCGCGGCCTTCCACTACGTCCGCCACTGCCTGACGGTTCGTCCCGTCGACCTACTCGACGCTGCCGGACTCGAAGCACTGATCACGTCGGTGCCGCACGAGGCCTGAACATCCTTGCGCCGCTGAACGTTCAGTGGAACCTTCATGGCGTCGCCCTGGACGTCGAGGCGTCGTACGCCTGCCTGTCCATCTTGGGACACAGGCATGGAACACCCCCGTTTCCTGCGCGTAAGGTCCAGCCAACGTTGTTCCCTGAACGTTCATTGAAACGAAGGGGTTGCGTGGTGTGGGTACGCGGCGGCGGTCGACTCTGCGGGATGTGGCGCAACGCGCTGGCGTCTCCGTCGGTACCGCTTCCGGCGTGTTCACCAGCAATTCCTCGGTGTCGGACGAAGCGCGGGCGGCGGTCCTGGCCGCGGCCTCGGAAATCGGCTATCACCCACGCCGACGCCAGACGAAGGAGTTCGCGACCGGCATCACGACCTTCGGCCTGCTGGCGAGGGCTGAGCACTACGTCGGCCCGTCGAACCCGTTCTATGGCCCGGTGTTGTACGGCGCGCAGTGGGCGGTCGGCGAGCTCGGCCTGTCGCTGGTCCTGGAGACCCTGCGGGACGAGCCGAGCTCGCACCACCAGATGCCGCTCATCGTCGAGCGTCGACAAGCTCAGGGGCTTCTCCTCGCCGGCTATGTGTCTGCCGAGTACATCACCGCGATCCTGCGCACCGGGACCCCGTGCGTGGTGATCGACCACCATGCCGCCGGTGTCGCGGTGGACAGCGTGTGTGCCGATGACCATCGGGGCGGCTACCTGGCCACCATGCATCTGCTCGAGCTCGGTCACCGGGATCCGCCGCCGGCCATCATCACCGGTCCGTCGACGGCGACCTCCATCGAGGCGCGGTTCGCCGGATATCGGGATGCGCTGACCGAGTCCGGGATCCCGGTCGAGGACGCCTATGTCCGTGAGGGCCGGCTCAGCGCCGAAAGCGGGCGCGACGAGATGCGGGCATTGCTCGACCTCACCACGCCACCGACCGCCGTCTTCTGCTGCAACGACAACACCGCCATCGGCGCCATCGATCTCCTGCGTGAGAAGGGGATCGCGGTGCCCGACGAGTTTTCCGTCATCGGTTACGACGACATCGACATGGCCGCGCAAACCGTGCCGCGACTGACGACGATCGCGGTCGACAAGGAACACCTAGGCATGCAGGCTGTCTGGAACCTCGCCCAACGTGTCCGCCATCCGCAGATGGGCGTGCGCGATACCCGCCTGCGCGTCCATCTCGTCGAGCGAAGCTCCACTGCTCCACGCACCTAGCCACAGCACCAGCTGAACAAGGAAGTACGACGACCGAAGGGTGCTCCATGCAGTTGACGCGGATGCAGAAAGAGGCGCTGTACAAGAATGGTCTGGTACAGCTCCCCGGTATCGTCCCCGAGGAGTACGTCAACGCTGCCTTGCAGGCGATCAACGCATCGCTCGGTTCGCAGGGAATTCCACCGGACCAGCTGCAGAAGTTCCGCGCCCAGTCGTACACCCCGCAGGTGCAGACCACCTCGGCCATCACCGATCTGCTGACGAAGTCCCCGCTGTGGGAGCTGGCGGAGTCGGCCATCGGTGAAGGAAAGATCGCGCCCGGCGCACGCGGGGCCGGCCAGGTGGCGTTGCGGTTCCCGTCCACCGACCCGCCGCATGAGCCGCATCCGCACATCGACGGGATGTATTCGCCGAACAATGGTGTGCCGAAGGGGGAGATCCGCAATTTCACCGCACTAATCGGTGTCTTCCTCAGCGATGTTCCGGGACCGTACTCGGGCAACTTCACCGTCTGGCCGGGTACGCATCGACGCTACGAAAGGTACTTCCGCGAGCACGGTCCTGCCGCTCTGTTGCAGGGCATGCCGCTGGTCGAGCTTCCCGAGCCACAACAGGTGACCGCCCGGGCAGGCGACGCCGTGCTCGCGCACTACCAGCTGGGCCACGGCATCACGGGGAACGCGTCCCCACACATCCGCTACGCCATCTTCTTCCGGCTCAGCCATGTCGACCACGAACAGGTCAGGTGGGAGTGCATGACCGACATCTGGCGAGAGTGGGCCGGCATGAAGGACGTCGTCGCGCATGCGGCGGCGAGATGACGACGCGACCGACCGATTCGGAATGGAGGAAGCGCTGTGCCTGGTCTTGAAGTTCGCAACCTCGTCCGGCGACTCGGCGACCATCTCGCGGTCGACGATCTGTCGTTCAGCGTTGCCGAAGGGGAGTTCCTCGTCCTGCTGGGGCCGTCGGGCTGCGGCAAGACCACGACGCTGCGCATCATCTGCGGTCTGGAGCAGCCGGACTCGGGGGAGGTGCTCATCGACGACCGGCCGGTGACGTCGCTGCCGTCGCGGGACCGCAACCTCGGCATGGTGTTCCAGGAGTACGGCCTCTATCCGAGCATGGACGTGTTCGGGAACATGGCGTACGGCCTGCAGGCGCGCGGTGGGGTCGGCCGCAAGGAGATCGAGGAACGCGTCCGCGCCGCGGCCGAGAAGCTCGACCTCACGCCGTTGTTGAAGTCTCCGATCACCGATCTGTCCGGTGGCGAGCAGCAGCGAGTCGCGCTCGGGCGGGCGATGGTCAAGGACGCGGATGCGTACCTCTTCGACGAACCGTTGTCGAATCTCGACCCCAAGCTGCGGTACCGCCTGCGCCGCGACATCATGGCGCTGCACCGGGAGAAGGGCAAGCCGAGCGTCTACGTCACCCACGACCAGAGCGAGGCGTTCGCGATGGGTGATGTGGTCGCGGTGGTCGCCAACGGCAAGGTGCAACAGGCCGGTCCACCGGGCGAGCTGGTCGAACGCCCCGCCAACACGTTCGTCGCGGGTTTCGTCGGCACTCCGCCGATGAACCTGCTCGACGCCCGGCTCCAGGACTCCGATGGTTCCTACGTCGCGGTGGCAGACGACGCCAGCCTGGTGTTGCCCGACAGTTGGCGTCCCGCCCTCGCGCGGTACGGCAAGGAGAAGGTGACAGTCGGCATCCGCCCGGAGGCGTTCGTACTCGGACCGGAGAACGGCGCCGGCACTCTCGAGGGCGAGGTGACCGACGTCGAGCCGCTCATCGGCGAGACGGTCGTCCGGCTGATGACCCGGGAGAAGAAGCCGCTGGCGGTCGTTTTCCGCGCGGGTGAGGAAGGCGACCTCGGCCCCGGTGATCCGGTACGGGTGGGCGTGGCTGCCGAGGGGATGCGGCTCTTCGACGCAGACAGCGCGCAGGCCCTGGTCCCATGAGAACGGCATCGCAGACCTGGCGAAGCGACGACGCCGAACAGGCGTTGCGCGAGCTGCGCGGCGGGTTCGACACCCTCGCGCAGCTCCTGGCCGTGACTCTCGGCCCGGCGCAGGGCGTCGTGCTGAGCGAGGTCGGCCGCGGCTCGGCGGAGAGCCTGGTCGACTCGGCCACGATCGCGCGGCGGATCACGGCGCTGCCAGGTCGGCGCCGCAGCGCGGGCGCCGCGCTCGTCCGCGAGATGGTACGCCGGGTCGGTGGGGGATACGGCGACGGCGGTGCCACGGCGACGGTCCTTGCCCGGTCGATTCTCAGGCATGCCACGCGGGTGGTGGCGGCGGGCGCCAACCCGGTTCTAGTCCGGCGCGGTATCCAGGTCGGTGTCGCCGCCGCGTGCGACGCGCTCAAGGACCAGGCCGCTCCGGTGGCTTCCCTCGACAGAACGCCGGCGTCGGGTCTCGTCGGCCTCGCCGCTGCGGTGACCGGGGACGCCGAGTTGGCCGCGGTCGTGGGCGAGATGCTCGACGTACTCGGGGTCGACGGCGCCGTCCAGATCGAAGAGCACGAGCCGATGACCCTGTCGTATGACTTCATCGACGGCGCGCGCTGGCGCGGCCGGCCGGCGGATCCGGACCTGCTGTCTGGGGCGAGTACCGAGCTGACGCTGGTCGATCCGGTCGTGGTGGTCGCCGACGTGGAGCTGAAGACAGTCGAGCAGGTACGTCCGATGCTCGAAGCGACGCTGGGCGTCCCCGGCCGCCCGCCGGTGCTCGTGGTCGCGCGCGAGGTGTCTGACGCTGCGCTCGCGATGTTCGGGTTCAACGACCTCCGGGGCACGTTGGTGAGCGCACCTGTCGTGGTCACGACGTCGAAGACGCACCTGTCCGACGACCTGGCCGACATCGCGCTGCTGACCGGCGCGGAGGTGTTGGCGAGCGAGCTGGGTCGGCCGCCGGAGTCGTTCAAGCCGGCGTGGTTCGGCCGGCTCCGCCGCGCTGTCGTGCAGAAGGGGTACGTCACGATCCAGGGCGGCGACGGTGACGCGGACGCGATCGCCGAGCTGGCGGCCCGGCTGCGTACCCGCGCGTGGGAGCTCGAGCAGACCACGCAGGCCAAGGAACGCACCACCCGTGAACGTCTGTGGCTACGACAGGCCCGGCTCTCCGGTCGGGTGGGTGCCCTGCGCGTCGGCGCGGCGACAAGCCAGCAGATCGAAGGCCGCAAGGACAATGCCAGAAAGGCCGTACGCCTGTTGCACACAGCCCTCCGCGACGGCGTCGTACCAGGTGGCGGTGTGGCGTTCCTGGACTGCATCCCGCGGGTACGCGCCCACCGGGACGACTGCGCGACCTCCGACGAGATGCTCGGCATCGACGCCGTGTGTACCGGTCTCGAAGCGCCGTTCCTGCAGATCGTCCACAACGGCGGCCGGCGCGAGCCGAGGGTGGCGTTGAGCAAGGCGCTGGAGCTGGGTCCGGGCCATGGCGTCGACGTGCTGACGAACACCTTCGTCGACATGCGTTCCGCGGGTATCTGCGATGTCGCCGGTGTCCTGTCGGTCGCGCTGGAGGCCGGGGGCGAGACGGCCGCGCTGCTCGTCTCCGCCGAGGTGGTGTCGGGCCGTGGCTGAGCGATCCCCATGGCGGCAGCTGCCGGACATCGAGCTGACCACGCCGGTGCTCGCCCTCGCGGCGGACGGCGATCGGCTGTGGATCGGTGGTGTCGGCGGGCTGGCGCGCCTCGACGGCGGCCCGGGTCCCAGCTCTGGCGGAGACCTGGGCACCCGCGCAGTTCCCCATGCTGATGCCGTTCCCGGGATCGCGACGGCACTCACCTCGGTCGCGGCCATCTGCCGTAGCGGCAGTTGGCTGGTGGCCGGCGGCGCCGAGGGCATCGTCCGCCACCGCGACGGCGAAGCCGAACTGGCCGACGTGCAGGGGTCCGGCGCTCCGGTCGCGGCACTCGTCGCGATCCCGCCCGTCGGGGATGGTGAGCGGCAGGAGGACACGGGGTTCCTGCTCGCCGGCACCCTCGGCGACGGTGTGCTCCGCAGCCTCGATCGAGGCCGGTCGTGGGCCCCGGCAACTTTCGGGCTCGACGACCACGAGGTGAGCACGCTCTGCGTCGGTCCGGGCGGGACCGTGCTGGCGGGGACGGCGGACGGCATCTTCACGGCGACGACGAGTGTGAAGGCGTGGCGCCGGTCCGCGGGGACTCAGGGGGTGGCGGTCGCGGCGATCGCGTACGCGGACGTCACCGGCACTCCTGGGGGCGTCCTCGCCGCGGCGAGCGAGTCGGGGCAGACCTTCACCTCCCGCGACGGCGGGCGTACCTGGACACCCGGCGGAAGGGTCGACGGTCAGGTCACGGCGGTGGTTGCCCTCGACGACGGAACCCTGCTGGTGGGAACCACCGACGCCGGGCTCTGGCGTTCGGTCGATGCCGGAGCGACCTGGACCGCCGCCGCCGACGACGGCGGGTCCGCGCGGACGGTCCTCTGCCTGGCGGTGCACAACGGGGCGGTGTACGCGGGGACCGCCGGCGGCCTGGTCACGAGCGCCGACGCCGGCGCCACGTGGCGCCCCGCTCACGCCGCACCTACCCACGACCTCGACCGGTTGCTCCTGGTGAACGGACGCCCGGCGGTCGGGGGCGCACGGTCGGGTGTGGTGCGACCGGAAGCCTCCGCCGGAGAGGGCGCTACCTGGTCCGCTCTGGCTGACACCCCCTTCCCGCTGACGGCACTCGCGGTCGCGCCTGACGGTGCCCTGGTCGCGTCGGGGCCGGCGGGGCTCTGCCGGAACGCGGGAGGCGACGCCGCCTGGACCGCCGTCGTGGCGGGCGAGGGCGGTCATGCGGGAGTCCTGTCGTTCCGGCCAGACGGGTTCGGACTGGCGGCACCCGCCCGGCACGGCAACCATCTGCTGCGTACGACCGACAGCGGTGTGAGCTGGCAGTCGGTCCCGGCGCCGTTCGGAGTCCTCCCCCTCGTCGTCCTGCAGGTCACCGCTGGCATCGTCCTCGCGGCGACCCGCGACCCGCGGATGGGCGCGATCCAGCTCTGGGCTTCGACCGACGAGGGCGCTTCATGGGCGCGGGAGGTACGGGCGGAGACACCGTGGCCGCTTGTCCGCTCCGTCGCCGACCCGCCGCTCGTGAGCCTCGGTCGCACGCTGTGCGCGCGGGACCAGCACGGCCACTGGTCCACATGGGCCGAGCTCGACGAGGGGATCCGGGCCGTGGCAGGTGGTCGTGAGGGCCTGGCGGTCCTCACCCGTACCGCGATCTGGTCGGTGGCCGCCACCGGTGAGGTCGGTGTCCGGTGGGACGAGGGGTTACCTGTGGCCGATGTCCTCGACATCGCCCTCTCGCAGGGCCGGCTCCACGCTCTGCTGACCGGAGGCCGGGTGTGGTGGCGCGACGTGAAGCTCGGCGCGCGACCGGCGGATGAGCACGACGAGCCAGGTGCCACCTGGCCCGAACTCCACGACCACACGTCCACGAAGCGGTGAGAAACCCCGGAGGTTCCTACCCCATGACGTTCCACGACGTCATCACCAGGCGGTCGCTGCTCAAGGGCATGGCTGGGGGCGGTGTGCTCGCCGTGGCCGGCGGTGCTCTGGCGTCCTGTTCCCGGGACGGTGGTGGATCGGGTGGTGCCGACATCGTGCTGACGACGGGCAACCGTCCGTACGGGCCGATGCCGACGGCGGCGGAGCAGAAGGCCAACCCGACGCTCAGGGCGTACGCCGAGGCGCTTTCGGCCTGGAGCAAGAAGAACCCTGGCATCACGATCAAGCGCCTCGACTTCGACACCGACAACCAGGAGCTGCTCGTCACCTCACTCGCCGGCGGTACGGCGCCGTCGATGTTCCCCGGCGACGTGGTCGGTGGCTGGAACCGCACCGCGGTCAAGGCGGCCATGGTGAAGGGTCTCGTCGCAGATGTCACCGACCACCTGGAGGAGCACAAGCTCCACGACAAGCTCGCCGACTACGCCAAGCCGATCTGGGACGGCTGGGCGATCGACGGCAAGTACTACGCGGCGCCCCTCGCCTACAACTGCGGCACCGGAATCCACTATCGCGCGGACCTGATCAAGGAGCTGGGGCTGAAGGAGCCCACGCCCGACTGGACCTGGGACGACGTACGCGAGCTGGCCAAGGGCCTCACCACGGACAAGCGCAAGGGGATCGGGCTGCAGAGCTGGGGTCTCGGCATGCGCATGGCGGCCGACGGTATGGGGATGTTCACCGAGATCCCGGCGCCGGAGACGACCTGGAACTGGAGGTGGGACTACACCACGAACGCCGACACGTGGGTCCCGCTCGTCGAGGGTGTCCGCGGAATGATCTTCGAGGACAAGTCGGTGCTGGCCGACGTCACGTTGAACGACCCCGACATCTGGAACGCCTTCATCGGCGGCACGGCAGCGATGCACAACAACTCGATGGTCTTCTTCACCAACAGTCCTGACGAGGACACGACCAACGTGGTCATGGAGAAGCGGTTCGACAAACCACTGGAGGAGCTCGTCGGCTGGATGACGCAGCCCATCGGCACCAACGGCCGGATCGGAACCACTCAAGGCCAGACGGACCTGTTGAGTTATTCGCCCGACCTCGACGAAGACGCGCTCGACGCCGCGGTCAACCTGCACACGTACATGTCCGGCGACGGTTACATCCTGCAGAAGAAGGCGATCTTCGACCAGACGAAAGACCCGCGCCGGATCTACGACTGGGCAAACGTCACACCGATCTTCGCGGGCATCGTCGAGGCGCTGCCCAGCTCTCCGGACGAGGCATGGGGAACCACGTTCATGGATGCCGTACGCCATGCCACCCAGATTCCCCTTGTTCCACAGACGTCGTGGTACTTCCCGGCCGAAGAGAACTCCGGACCCACCACCACGGCGTACGACGACGCAACGCAGAAGTGGTATTCCGAGGCCAAGGTCGACATCCGGGCTGACCTCGGAAACCTCGAGCAGACCCGCAACAAGCAGGCTGCGGATTTCACGTCCAGTGCCGCCGACGAGGAGTTCGTCGCGGCCGCGAAGAAGTACTACGGGGATCACGCGACGTACTGGGAGAAGAACGCTCCTGAGTTCTACCAGAACGTCTTCAAGGGTTGGTACGACCAGACCGTCGCTCCCGCGCTGGGCTGAGGTGTCGTACCGACACGGCTTGTTCGAATGGCCTTGTCTCGTAGGACTGGCCTCGTCTCGGAGGAACAAAGGGAGGGCTCGATCATCATGGGACTCTTGGGAAAGACCGCCTCGGCGGGTCAAGCGATGGGTGGTGTGTCGTCGCGTCGCGCTGTGCTGAAGGCGATGGCGGCAGGTGGGATGTTGGCCTTCGGTGGCGGGGCGCTCGCCTCGTGTTCGAGGGGCGGCGGTGGCAGCGGCGCCGGCGAAGCAGTGGACGTCACCTTGACGACCTTCGACGGATGGCCGTTCGGTCGGATGCCGACGGCGGCGGAGCAGAAGGCCAACCCGAGCACCAAGGCGTACGCACAGGTACTGAAGCAGTGGCTGGACAAGAATCCAGGCGTCACGATCAAGAACTCCGCGCTCAACGTCTGGGACCAGGAGACGCTCACGACGGCGATCACCGGTGGCACGGCTCCGTCGGCGTACCCAGGCGACGTGATCGGTGGTTGGAACCGCGCGAACGTCCGTTCGGCCATGCTGCAGGGGCTCACGGCCGACGTGACCGAGTATCTCGAGGTAAACAACGTCGCCGACAAGCTCGAGAGCTACGTCAGCCCGATCTGGGAGAAGTGGGGCATCGACGGGAAGTTCTATGCGGCCCCCTGGCTCTACAACGTCGGGACCGGCATCCACTACCGGCGTGACCTCATCAACGAGTTGGGCCTGAAGGAGCCGACACCGGACTGGACCTGGGACGACGTCCGGGTGCTGGCCAAGGGTCTCACCAAGGGCAAGCGCAAGGGCTTCATGATGCAGGGCCAGGCCCTCAACGGCAGCCTGAACGCCGACGGCATGGACTTCCACGCCAAGGTGCCGGCGCCGGACACCGGGTGGAACTGGCGGTGGGACTACTCCGCCCAGGCCGACCTGTGGGTGCCGTTGATCGAACGGCTGCGGGCGATCATCTTCGAGGACCAGTCCGCACTCGCCGACATCTCCATGCCGGATGGTGACGTGCAGGCCGCGTTCGCCCGCGGCGACGCCTGCATGCACAGCAACAGCGTGGTCTTCTATACGGCCACGCCTGGCGGCGACAACCCGACGCCGTCCGACCTGGCCGACAAGCTGGGCAAGCCGATCGAGGACGTCGCCGGCTGGATGACCCAGCCCGTCGGCCTTGACGGCCGCGCCACGGGTACGCAGGGTCAGGTCGACCTGGTGGGCTTCTCACCTGACCTGGAAGACGATGCGCTCGACAAGGCGATCAGCTTGCTCCTGCACGTGCAGGGACCTGGCTGGATCGCCCAGCGCAAGGCAGTGTACGAGAGCACCAAGGATGCCCGGCGGGTCTACGACTGGCAGAACTTCATGCCGACCTACAAGGGCCTCCTCGACGAGGTGCCCAGCTCGCCGGACGAGGCGTGGGGCACCAAGTTCATGGACGAGGTGCGTCGGGCGGCCCAGATCCCGATCGCCCCCAACGAGGCGTTTTACTTCCCGCCCGAGCCCAACGCCGCGCCGACCGAGACCGCCCGCGAGGACATGACGTCGCGGTGGACGAGTGAACGCGGCACCCTCGACATCCGTGCGGACCTGAAGAAGCTGGACACGACCCGAAACCAGCAGGCGCAGAGCTTCACCTCCGGCGTCGCCGACGAGGAGTTCATCAAGGCCGCAAGCGGCTATTTCGAGGCGCATGCCAGCTACTGGCAGGAGAATGCACCGGACTACTACGAGAACGTGTTCAAGGACTGGTACGAAGGCACCGTGCTTCCGGCGTTGAAGGGGTGAACGTTCGCCTATGAGTAGTCAGCAGCCGACGGTCGGCGCGGGTGACCGCGCCGACCAGGGGGCCGACCAGGGAGCCGACCGGCCTGGCGAGGCGGAACGGTCCGGGGACGGCGCCGGCCCGCCGTTGGGGTCACCCGACATCGCGACCGTCGCGCCGACGTCGCACAGGCTGAGCCGTCGGCGCCGGCTCGAGGGAGGACTCTTCGTCGCGCCGGCGTTCCTCTTCCAACTCTCGTGGGGTTGGTATCCGCTGCTGATGGCGTTCGTGATCAGCCTGACCAACGCCCGCTTCCGGGGCCCGATCGAGTTCACCGGGCTGGAGAGCTACATCCGGATGTGGAACGACCCCCTGGTGGGTCAGGCGTTCAAGGTCACGGCGATCTATGCCGCGTTGAGCCTCGCGCTGACGTTCATGATCCCGATCGTGGTCGCGATCCTGCTGATGGAGATGCCGAAGCGGCACATCCGCTGGATGATGCTGCTGTGGTTCCTGCCGTTGTCGGGCATCGCGAGCACGCTGCTGTTCCGCTACATGTTCAACGCGCAGTACGGCCTGTTCCAGTACATCGCGACCGAGTGGCTTGGCCTTCCTCCGCAGCCGTTCCTGAACTCCAGCGACCAGGTGCTGTTCTGGCTGGTGTTCCCGGGAATCCTGTTCTTTGGTCCGGGCCTGATCTACATGGCGACGTTGCAGGGAATTCCGGCGTCGTACTACGAGGCGGCCGAGATCGAAGGTGCCGGTTTCTGGCGCAAGGTGTGGACGATCTCGCTGCCTCGGCTGCGTCCGGTCATCTCGATGCTGTTGATCTTCGCCGTCATCGGATCGTCGCAGGTGTTCGAGTTTCCGTTGATCATGACCGGCGGCGGACCGGGTGGCGCGAGCCGTACGGTCGTCATGTATCTCTACGACCTGCTGCGCAGCCTGCGCTATGCGGATGCGACGGCACTCGGCGTGTTCCTGTTCGTCGTGACGATGGCACTGGTGATCATCCAGCGCCGGTTCTTCCGCGAAGATCCCGACACGTAAAGGAGGGGAGACCAAGCGATGCTGTTCCCACGCGTGGGGCGGAAGCAGCCGGTCATCCGGATCGCATGGTGGCTGGTCGTCGCGTTCTTGTGCCTCGGTATCACCCTGCACCTGTTCCCCTTCTATTTCATGCTGATCACGTCGTTCAAGTCCGGTGAGGAGGTCCTGCAGTTTCCGCCGACGTGGTTCCCGCAGGACGCCACACTCGCCGGCTGGCGGCTGGTGGTGAGCCTTGTCCAGGGCTCCAACACGGCGGCGGAGTCGCTGATGGACGGGCCGTTCTGGCTGTTCTTCCTCAACTCCGTGCAGATCACGTTCTGGACGTTGATCCTCGGCATCCCGATCACGTCCCTTGCGGCCTACGCCAACAGCAAGCTCCAGAAAGGACCACTGGCCAGGTGGTCGTTCCTGTTCTTCATCGGCACGCTGATGATGCCGGCGGCGTTGACGCTGATCCCCAACTTCCTGCTGACCCGGAACTTCCCGTTCGCCTTGCCGGACGTGCCGACCATTCCCGGGACGGACCTGGAGTTCCCGAGCGTGCGCATCTGGGACACACACTGGGCGGTGATCCTGCCCATCGTGTTCCAGGCGTTCAACTTCCTGCTCTTCAAGGGGTTCTTCGACACGATCCCGGACTCGGTCATCCAGGCGGCACGGGTCGACGGCGGTTCGGAGTTCAACATCTTCCGCCGGATCGTGCTGCCGATGAGTGTGCCCGTCTACGCGGTGGCGATCTGGGGTGCGTTCAGTGGGGCGTGGGATCAGTTCCTCTGGCCACTGATCGTGTTGCAGACGCCGGAGAAGATGCCGGCCTCGGTCGAGATCTACCTGCTCTTACAACGATTTACCCAGGCGGGCGCCACCAATGCCGAACAGGCGTCCGCCCAGGCCCAGCAGATGCAGGAGATCTTGTCCGCGGGCATGTCGTGGAACGGCCTGATGGTGCTGGGCATCCTGCAGTCGCTGCCGGTGTTCATCGCGTTCATCGTCTGCCGCGAATACCTGCTCAAGGGTATTCGCCTGCGCGGCCTGAAGTGAGGTGAGGTACTCGTGGCGAGAATCGATGTCGACCAGGCGGTCAAGCGGTACGCCGCAGAGCGGATCGTCGACCTGGAGTCGTCGAGGGAGCGGCCGGCCTTGAACGGTGTCAGCCTGCAGGTCGCCGACGGTGAGACCGTCAGCGTGGTCGGCTCGTCCGGCTGTGGCAAGTCCACCCTGCTCAAGGTGGTGGCGGGCCTTGAGTATCCCGACGCCGGTCGGGTGCTCTACAACGGTGCGGACGTCACCCAGGTACGTCCACAAGAACGCGGCGTGGGCATGGTGTTCCAGGACTACGCGCTCTATCCGTCGATGAAGGGGCAAGGCAACCTTGCCTACTACTTCGAGGTACGCCACAAGACCGAGGAGGAGAAGGAGCAGCGGCTGCGGGAGACCGCCGACCGGATGGGCATCGGGTTCGAGCACCTGCTCGGCCGGGTCCCCACCACGCTCTCCGGCGGCGAGCAGCAGCGGGTCGCGATCGCGCGCTGTATCGTGCGTGAGCCGCAGCTGTTCCTCATGGACGAGCCGATCTCCAACCTCGACGCGAAGCTGCGGGAGCAGACTCGGATCGAGATCCGGCGCCTGCTGAAGAAGTTCGCGATCACCACTCTCTACGTCACCCATGACCAGCAGGAAGCGATCTTCATGGGTGACCGGATCGCGGTGATGCGCGACGGCGACATCGAGCAGATCGGCACCTTCGACGACCTCTACTACACCCCGGCGAACCTGTTCGTCGCCACGTTCATCGGCTCGCCTCCGATGGCCGTGCTGCCGGCGTACGTCGACGGTGGTGAGGTGACTGTCGGCGGTGGCGAGGCGGCGCGGTGGCAGCTGCCGTTCGAGTTGGCTCAGCAGGTCCCGGTCGGCCCGGTCAGGATCGGCGTACGCGCCGAGGGTTGGCGGCTCGACACCTCCGACGGCGCGCGGATGCCGGTGCGGCACCTGGAGCGGATTCCCACCGAGCGAGCCAGCTTCGTCTACGGCAACCTCGACGGTGCCAATGTCGCCGTGACGGCGCCGGTGGACTACCCGGATACGGCGGAGGTGCGCGTCACCCCGGACTGGGAGCGGGCGTACTTCTTCGCCGCCGACAGCGAGGAACCTGTCCACCTGCCCGGCGTACTCGAACTCTTCTAGGGGCGTCTCCGTCATGGGCTGCCCGAAGAACTGGCGAGGAGTGAAGCTGTGAACGCGATCGCGGTCGAGGACCTGGTGAAGCAGTTCGACGAGAAGCGTGCCGTCGACCAGGTGAGTTTCGGGATCACCGAGGGCGAGTTGCTGGTTCTCGTCGGGCCGTCCGGGTGTGGCAAGACGACGACTCTCCGGCTGCTCGCCGGGCTCGAGCCGGCGACTGGCGGCGAGATCAGGTTCGGCGACAAGGTGGTCAACGAGATCCGGCCGAAGGATCGCAACGTCGCGATGGTGTTCCAGGACTACGCGATCTTCCCGCACATGACTGTGTTCGAGAACATCGCCTACGGCCTGCGGTCGCGCCGGACACCACGCCGTACGGTGCGTGAACGGGTGCCGGAGGCGGCGAAGACGTTCCGGATCGAGCACCTGCTGGAACGCAAGCCCCGACAGCTCTCCGGAGGTGAGCGCCAGCGGGTCGCGCTGTCACGGGCGATGGTGCGGCATGCGTCGCTGTATCTCTACGACGAGCCTCTGTCCAATCTCGACGCCCAGCTTCGCTACCAGGCACGCGAGGACATTCTCACCCTCCACCGGGAGAAGCGGAAGCCGACCGTCTACGTCACCCACGACCAGGCCGAGGCGATGGCACTCGGCGACCGGATCGCGGTGATGAACGCCGGCAAGATCCAGCAGATCGGCACCGGGCCGGAGCTCTACGACACGCCGCACAACCTGTTCGTGGCGTACTTCATCGGCACTCCGAGCATCAACCTCTTCGAGCTGGTGTTGGAGGCCGCGCCCGACCGGGACAACGGCATCGTCGCCACCGGTGGCGGTGTCGCGTTGCACCTCCATCCGGACATGACCGAACGGATGCGCCGGCACCTCGGCAGGACGGTGAAGGTCGGCGTTCGTCCCGAACACCTGCACGTGCCCAGGATGGCGCCGTTCGAGGTCACCGACGACAACACGCTGCGTGGGATCGTCAACCTCGTCGAGCCCACCGCCGCGGGAAGCACGGTCTACCTCAGCACCGCGGAGCAGACCGACTTCGTGGCGACGTTCAAGGTGCGGCTGCCGACCAGCTATCTCGACCAGGAAGTTCCGCTCGGCGTGGACATGAGCAAGGTCCACATCTTCGACGCCGAGAGCGGAGAATCGCTGTCTGGCAAGGCATGAGGGGTTATCGAATGGGCGCCGGCGATGCCGTTTCTGGATGACACGGGTCCGCGCGACGAGCGGCGGGGTCCGATCTGGGCGGCCTTCGCCACCGTCTCGTCGCAGGTCGAACGCCTGGTAGCCGCCAATCTCGGTTGGGCGCTGCAACTGGTGCCCGGCCTACTGGCGTTGGCGTTTCCGCAACTGCCCAGCTGGTTGCGGATCGTCTTCGCGCTCTACTCCGCGACGGCACTGCCGCCGGCCACTGCCGTGCTCTTCGGGATCGCCGCCGAGGCCTGCCGGGGCCAGCACGTCGACCTGGGACTCGCCGGCGAACTGCTTCGTGAGTACGCCGTGCGGAGCGCGCGCACGTTGGCCCCGCTCTACGGCACCTTCGGGATCCTGATCTGGGTGGCTGTGCTCGCCGATGCCCGGGATCTCGCCCCGGTCGTCGTGGTGCTCACCCTGGTCACGCTGCTGTGGTCGGTGTGTGCGACGTACTGGGGTCCGCTGTTCGTCGCGAAGCCCGACCTGTCCATGGTGGCGCTGGCCCGGGAGTCGGTGCGGCTCACCCGGCGCCGTCCGGAGGGGACACTGGCGACGTGGGCGATGGTCGGCGTGTCGTGGATCGTCGGTGCCGTGTCGATCGGCGGACTCGTCCTCATCGTGCCGATGTTCGTCGCGACCCTGCAGACCCACCGCTACCGCGAGGCCGCCGGAGTGGCGCCCCGCCGGGCCGGATGAGGGGACGTCGAAGGGATGGCGATCAGGACTGTCGGTAGCCGCACCTAGTATCCGGTCATGCGTTCGAACTCGCCGTCGGCATAGTGCGAACGGCGGCTTCCCGAGCATCGTGCTCCGGTGGCGGCCGCTATGAGTCGGCGGGCAAGGACGTGGAGGGGCTGGCAGGCCAGTGTTCCGACGGGGAGGAGCCCCTGCCATGCGTCATCTCGACCAAGCCCGGGAATACCTGATGTGGTACGAAGCCCATCGCGAGCGCTGGGTCGCCGTGCCGGTGAATCGTGAAGGCGGTGTCATCATCGACAGCGAATACGACCTGGTCGTCGTCCTCGACCTCTGACCCGGGTCCCCGACCCTGCCTGCCCGCGCGCCGCCGCTCCACGGTGCCGGCGTCGCGGCAGGCAGGGCGTGGGAGGCTGCGAGTCGACGGCATCGGCGAACCGGTGGACCCGTCTTCTAAGGAGTGTCCGCAGTGACGACGCGGAGGTAGCCGGGGGCGGACTGTCGGGTGCGCAGGCGGATCGGCAGCACCACATGGTGCATGTCGCGGTAGGGCTCACCGCTCGACATCCGCGTGTGCAGCAGCCGTGCGGCCCGTTCGCCCATCTCCCGCGACGGTAACGCCGCGGCCACCGCGGTGAGCGGGAAGATGTCGAACGGTCCGGCATCGTCCATGCCGGCGAGGTCGATGTCGCCGGGCACGTCATGCCCGAGGGCGACCAGATCCTCGACGGCCTGCGCGAGCGCGAATCCGTTGCCACACAGCAGCACGGTCGGGGGATCCGGGCTGTCCAGGAGCGACGCCACCAGCCCGTCCTCGGTCGGATGGGTGGGGCGTACGTATCTGCGCAGCACGGTGAGCTCGGGTCTCGTCGGGACCTGGTGGTCGCGCAGCGCCTTGAGGTGTCCGGCCAGCCGGTCCCGCACGCTGGTGCAGTCGGTCTCGTCGCACAGCAGCGCGATCCGTTCGTGGCCGAGCTGGATGAGTTTCCTCGTCACCTCGTACCCCACGGCCAGGTTGTCCGCGACGACGGCATCGGTCGCGACATCAGTGCGGTAGCGGTCGACGGTGACGAGCGGGATGCCCTGCTGCCGGGCCTCCGCGAAGAGGGCGGGGTCGGCACCTCGCTCGGCGGGATAGAGCACGATGCCGCTCACGTCGGCGGCGATCGCGCTGCGGATCGCCTGCGTCTCGCGTTCGCCGGAGTTCTCCGTGTGGGTCAGGAACATCCGGTAACCCAGCTCGTTGCAGGTGGCTTCGAGACCGCCAAGGAGCTGGGTCACGTGAGTGCCGTCGACGTACTGCAGGATGCACGCCACGGTCTTCTGCCGGCGCCCGCCTCCCAAACTGCCCGCGCCCCTCGGGTCTGAGTCGGCGTCCGTGTCGGTAGCCGCATTGGTGGCCGGGTCGGTCCCCATGCCTTCGGCAGGGCCGGGGATCATGGAGTCAGGCCCCATGGATGCCGGCGGCCGGTCAGCCACGAAGGTGCCACTGCCCTGGCGGCGGACGAGCAGACCGTCTCCGACGAGGGCGTTGAGCGCACGCACAGCGGTGGTCGTGCTGACACCGAAACGCTCGCAGACCTCCCGTTCGGTGAGGAAACGACCACCCGGTGTGTAGGTGTTGTTGCTCAGATCCTCGGCCAGCGCCTGCGTGACCTGTTCGTACAGCGGGATCCGCCCCGCCCCACGTTCCACGGTCATCGATGCCGCATTCTCGCGTGTCCGTTCCGATTTACCATGTTGACCTTCCGACAGCGGACAGGGATCGGGCCAGCCGCGGCCGATCTCGTTGACATGTTGACACATGAATTTTAGGTTTCGGGCGTCGCTCAGGTTGCCAACGATGCCCACACGGAGAAGAGGGTCCGCTCATGGTCAGCCGTCGTCAATTCCTCTCCGGCGCCGCCGTTCTCGCCACCGTGACCGTCGCCGGCTGTGCAGGCAAGGACGACGGTGCCGGGGGAGGGGACGGGGCCGTCAGCTTCACCTACCTCAGACCGACCTGGGGCCCCGCGACCTATACCAAGGACGGACCGTTCGAGAAGGCGTTGGAGAAGCAGGGCAAGGCCGACATCGATGTGCAGATCATTCCGGTCATCGACTACGACACGAAGGTCAACACCATCCTCGCCTCGGGCGACATTCCCGATGTCATCTGGGGATCGGGCCCGAGTTCGGCGACGTGGAAGGAAGCGCAGGACGAAGGTGCCTTCCTCCCGATCGACGACTACCTCGAGCAGTATCCCGCCCTGCGTGAGGCCGTGCCGGAGAGCATCTGGAAGATCCTCAAGGACGAGAACGGCGACACTTACTTCATTCCCAATCTGATCTGGCCGCAGGTGCCGTTCTTCCTCTGCTATCGCGAGGATCTGTTCGAGAAGGCGGGCATCGAGCCGCCGACCACCGTCGACGAGTTCGCCCCGACCGTCGCGAAGGTCAAGTCGGCATTCCCCGAACAGGTGCCGTTCACCATGGGGTACGAGTGGAGCGCGAAGGAGATCGCCACGTCGTTCGGTGTGAGCATGTTCAGCTGGGAGCCGTCGCCGGCCGACCCGGACCTGCTCATCCCGTGGTACATGAAAGAGCCGGAAGTCGACATGTACTTCTGGTTCCAGGATCTGCACAAGCGCGGTCTGCTCGATCCCGACTACGGCGTCAACAAGGAACCCAACTTCGCCGACGACAAGTTCAAGGCCGGCAAGTCGGTCATGGTGATCTCGCACTGGTCATCGATCCCGGACGCGACGACCCAGCTCAGGTCGATCGACAAGAATGCCAAGGTCGGTGTCGTCTCGCCGCTGGGTGAGCTCGGTGGGAACCGTCTCGTCTTCCCGGTCGACCGCGGCTTCTACGTATCCGGGACGATGGAGGATCCCGACGGCTTCTTCCGGTTCCTCAACTGGACGCTCACCGACGGCTCCGAGCTTCGCCGCTGGGGAATCAGGGACAAGACGTTCACCGTCAGCGAAGATGGCAAGGAGCCGATCCCCGACAACGAACGCGAGAAGGCGTTCCAGGGGCCGCAGTTGGAGCCCATGGGCTTTCTCGGTCCGTTCAGCGAGAAGCTCGACTGGGACATCACCAAGCTGGCCTTCGAGGCCGCCAAGATCCCTGACCGCTTCGACTACGTCAAGGGGAAGTTCGACGAGTACTGCGCCCAGGAGTACCCGGACTATCGCGACCCGACGGTCAGGTCGGCGGTCGAGGACAAGAAGGGCACCCAGCTCTACGAGGACTATCTGCAGAAGGTCGCCCAGTCCACGATCATCAACCACGACGTGAGTCGTGACGACTGGCGCAAGGCCGTGGACAAGTGGCGGGCAGCTGGCGGTGATCAGATCATCGACGAGATCAACACCGCGCAGAAGGACAAGTCCAAGCCTTCCTACATTCCCCGATGACGTCGACGATCCGCTCGCCGGCGGGGGCGAGGGTGGCGACCGGACCGCGGCCCCGCGGCGGGCGGCTCCAGCGCAAGGCGACCGAGGTCTGGCGCTACCGCTGGATCTACGCCCTCATCCTGCCGACAGTCCTCTACTTCGTGATCTTCGCGTACCTGCCGATGATCGGGTTGCAGATCGCGTTCAAGGACTACAAGGTCTTCCGCGGTATGTGGGAGAGCCCGTGGGTGGGCCTCGAGCACTTCCAGGTGATGTTCTCCTCGGAGAAGTTTCCCCAGCTCATCAAGAACACCCTGCTGATCAGTTTCTACCGCATCGTGTTCGGCTTTCCGGTGCCGATCATCTTCGCCCTGCTGCTGAACGAAGTACGCCGGATGTGGTTCAAGCGCGGCGTGCAGACAGTGACGTACTTCCCGCACTTTCTTTCCTGGGTGGTCTTCGCCGGGATCGTCATCAACATCCTCGGGCCTACCGGACTGTTGAACACGTTGATCATCGAATCCGGTGGGGATCGGGTCAACTTCATGACCAACCCCGACACGTTTCGGTCCGTCGTCGTCATCACCGGCATCATGAAGGAGTTCGGCTGGGGCGCGATCATCTATCTCGCCGCACTCTCCGGAATCGACGCCCAGCTGTACGAAGCGGCCCGCGTCGACGGTGCCGGCAAGCTACGACAGATCTGGCATGTGACGCTGCCCGGCCTGCGACCGGTGATGGCAGTGCTTCTCGTGCTGTCACTCGGCAGCCTGCTCGACGCGGGCTTCGACCAGATCTTCCAGTTGCAGAACGCCGCGGTCCTCGAGGTCGGCGACATCATCGACACCTACGTCTACCGGGTCGGACTGCTCGAGGCGCAGTTCGAACTGGCCACCGCCGTGGGGCTCTTCAAGGGTGTGGTCGGGCTGGTGATGATCGTCACGGCCAACCATGTCCTGCGCCGGCTTGGACAGCGGTCCATCTGGTGAGCGAGCGATCGGTGGCCACGGACCTCGCAATGGTGAACGGAGGCAGGAAATGACGACGACTCCGGTGACCGACGCCAACCTCACCTCCGGAAAGGAGGTCGCGCCGCGCCGATCCCATCTCGACCGGAACCCGTGGTGGGCCGACACGACGATCCACGTCGTCCTGATTGTGCTCGGGCTCGTGACGCTGCTCCCGATGGTCAACATCCTGGCGAAGTCGCTGAGTTCGGGCACCGCGATCTCGGCCCACCCGTTGATGTTGCTGCCCAGGTCGCTGACGGTCGAGGCGTATCTCTACATCTTCGAGACTCCGGTCCTCATGCGCTCGTTCGCCATCACGGTCTTCGTCACCGTGGTGGGGACGGCACTCAACCTGTTCTTCACCACGACCGCGGCGTACGGCCTGTCGAAGACCTACATCCCCGGCTACCGCTTCCTGATGTGGCTCGTCATCATCCCGATGCTCTTCGGTGCGGGCCTGATCCCGACCTACCTCCTACTCAAGGGGCTGGGACTCATCAACAGCATCTGGGTGCTGATCGTCGTCGGGCTGGTATCACCGTTCAACCTCATCCTGATGCGGAACTTCTTCTGGAGCCTGCCGCCGGAGATCGAGGAGTCCGCACGCATCGACGGTGCGTCGGACCTGCAGGTGCTCTGGCACATCGTGCTGCCGTTGTCGAAACCGGTGATCGCGACGATCGGACTCTTCTACGCGGTCGCCCACTGGAACGACTTCTTCACCGGCCTGTTCTTCCTGACCGACAGCTCGAAATGGCCGCTGCAGGTGGTGATGCGGTCGATCATCATCGACCAGAGCATGCTCGGCATGGGCGGCGGCAACGCACCGACGAACGACCTGCAGAGGCTCATCGTCTCCGCCGACAACATCCGGGCCGCGACGATCATCTTCTCGATCATCCCGATCCTGCTGGCCTACCCGTTCCTGCAGCGGTACTTCGTGAAGGGCATCATCCTCGGCGCCGTCAAGGGCTGAGCCTCCGCGGAAGCCCAGCCCAGGCAGGAAGTCAGCGCTGGCGCCGCCACGGACCGGTGATGGCGAACGTTGTTCCCGGGTTGTAGCAGTTGGCGTAGAGCGTCTGGCCGTCGGCGGAGAAGTCGACACCGGCGAACTCGCCGTACGACGGTGCCTGCGGGGTCCCGACATTCTGTCGGTTGCGGGCGAGGGGGAACACCTCGCCACTCCCGGTGACGCCCAGCAGGTGTTGTTCGCCACCAGCGTCCTCGGCCAGCATCAACCCGCCGTACGGCGACAGGCAGATGTTGTCCGGGCCCTCTCCCGGTGCGTCGTCGTCGGGCTCGTAGCGGAAGATCAGGCTCAGCTCGAGGATGTTGCTGTCGGGGGCGTACCGCCAGACCTGACCATCGTGGTCAGCGGTCGATCCGTCCTCGCTCCTCGCGAAGCTGGCGACGAAGTAGACGCTGTCGTTGCCCCAGTAGCAGCCCTCGAGCTTCTGCGAGTGCGTGATGCCGCCCGGACCGAAGTCCTGGAACCGGATCGGCACGGTCTCGGCCAACGGATCGGGTACGTCCACCCATTCGATACCGTCGAAGCGCGCACCGACCTCGGTCACCACGGACAGGTCGGTGACGCCAGGCAGCCGCATCGCCTGCAGCGTGCCGCCGGCGCGCAGGCTGCCGTAGCCGCCGAGCGGCTTCTCCGGAAGGAACCGGTAGAACAGCCCGAACGGATGGTCGAAGGCGTCCTCGGTCTCGTAGACGACGCCCGTCCGCGGATCGGTCGCCGTCGCCTCGTGCGCGAAGCGGCCCATCGCCTCCAGGGGAGTGGGGTCGGCGTTGCGGGCGTTGTCGTACGGATCGACCTCGAAGATCCAGCCGTGCGACAGCTCGCTGCCGGCGGGGCTCGCCTCGGTCTCCTCACAGGTCAGCCAGGTCCGCCAGGGCGTGAGGCCCCCGGCGCAGTTGACGAACGAGCCTCCGAGGCTGACGTACTCCTCCTTCAGTTCTCCACGCGCCGAGATCTCCAGCGTGGTGGTGCCACCGGGACCCAACGGGTCGTACGTATGGGAGGCCGGGCCCGGCACACGATGGGCCACGTTCTCGCGGCACTCGTGGTTGCGGACCAGGATGGTTCCGCGCCCATGCCGGCCGGGAAACGCCGCCTGCCCGTCGAAACGGCTGGGCACAGTGCCGCCACCGGAACGCAGGGGTTCACCCTCACGGCTCAGGATGCGGTAGGAGAAGCCGCTGGGAAGATCCAGGTAGCCACGCGGATCCTCCACCAGCGGGCCGTAGCCTGTCGCCGGGCCGCGGCTGCCGGCGGCGGGGTTGGCGGCGAAGAGCGACTCGACCGCGCCCGCCACGACCACGCCCAGGCCCACACCTCCGGATCGGTTCAGCAGATCACGTCGCGTTATGGCCATATGCCGCCTCCGCTCGTCGTCGTCCGCCGTTCTGGCCGCGTGCGTCTGACAAGCACTGGGGTCACGTATGCGCTCGCCGCGAACCAGCCGACGATCGTTCTGCGTGTCCTGCGAAGGATGCTCGCCAACTTTCCTGCTGGCAAGGCGAACCGGTGACCGAACCCTGTCGCGTCCGGCCAGCTGAGACCCCCAGGTCACCTCCGAGCGGAGCACCGTATCAGGCGACTCCTGTGGGAACCACGCATCGAGTCGGCCGGGCGGAGACCTCGCCGGCCGGTGGAAACTCGCCGGCCGGTGGAAACTCGCCGGTCGGTGGAAACTCGTCGGCCGGGTGGAAATCTAGTCGGCCGGCGGAAGGAGAAGCGTGTCGACGACGGCGGCCAGGACGTCATCAGGCGCAGTGCCAGTCGGCCGCGGCGAGCGGGCGAAGACGTCAGCGGCTGCCTGGTGGAAGCCCTCCGGTAGACCGGCGGCGGCGAAGGTAGCCGCGATCTCCTCCATTTCGCCGCGCCAGCGCCAGCCCTTGTCGTGAGCGGCCCGAGCGGCTCCGGCACTGCGGTCGACGAGGGCGGACTGCGACTGCTCCCACTCGGCGACCAGCCCTGCGTCGACCCCCTCCCGGGTCGCCACCGCACGGATCGCGAGCAGGAGCGCGCTGGTGCCTTTCGTCCAGGCGGCGTAGCACATCTTGAGTGCGGAGGCGAGTCCCACGTCGTCGCCCACGTTGCGGACGCCGAGAACCGTGCCCTCGAACAGGTCCACCACGGAGTCCGCGTGCGCGCCGGAAACGTAGAGGCGGGTCGTACCCTCGCGTTCAGGCGGTCCGCCGATGATCCCGCCGTCGACCATGCGTCCGCCGCCCGCCTCGATCAGCGAGCCGACCTCGCGCGCGGTCGTCGGGGACACCGCGTTGGCGTCGACATAGGTGCCGCGATAGCCGGCGAACTCGCCGGCGACCTCCTTCGCCGCGTGCGGCGGGCAGATCGACAGGACGAACGCACAGTCGCGGGCAAGGGCGGCCGGTGTGGCCGCGTCGGTCATTCCCGCCCATTCCGCGCGCGCCCGCGTTTCCGCGCTGCGGCCGCTCGAGGCGTAGAGCACCTCGTGGCCACGTAGCGCGAGCTGCCGGCCGACGGCCGAGCCCATGTCGCCGGGATGGAGTACGCCGATCGTCACCGTGTCCACGCCGGAACCCTAATGCGTACAGGCGTCCTGGCGGCACCCCCGGTTGGCTGTTGGATGGGGACGCGCTCATGCGGCGTGCCGTTGGATAAGAGTGCCCTCAGTCGGCGTTGCGCACGTACGCCAGGGCGACGGCCTGTGGCGACGAGGCGTCGCTAGGACCGCTGAGGAACGCTTCGGATGACGGTTTCCAGCGCGAGCTCGGCCATGGTCGCGAACGTCCGCTCGCGTTCCAGCGCGGTCGTCGCCTCGCCGGTGGGGATCTGGTCGCTCACCGTCAGGATCGTGAGCGCCCTGGCCCCGAACTTCGCCGCCAGCGTGTAGAGCAGGTTCGTCTCCATGTCGACCGCGACCACTCCGTGGTCAGCCAGGCGCTGTAGGAGCTCCGGGCGGTCGGAATAGAACGCGTCGACCGACGCCACGGGCTTCACCTGCGCCGCGACATCCCGCTCGACGGCGACGTCACAGGCCGTACGCAGCAGGTCGAAGTCCGCTGCCGGGGCGAAGTCGAAACCCTCGAACCGGACCCGGTTCATCGCCGAGTCCGTCGACGCCGTGATCGCGAGCACGATCGCGCGGAGCGGAAGCCAGTCGACCAGGGCGCCGCAGGACCCCACGCGGACAAGGGTGCGTACGCCGTAGTCCGCCATCAGCTCGTGGACGTAGATCGCCAGCGACGGGTGACCCATGCCGGTGCCCTGGACCGAGATTCGTTGCCCGGCGTAGTTGCCGGTGAATCCCAGCATGTTGCGTACGGTCGAATAGCACTTCGCGTCCTGCAGGTAGGTCTCGGCGATCCACCGGGCCCGCAACGGGTCGCCCGGCAGGAGGACGGTCTCGGCGATCTCGCCAGGCTTCGCGCCGATGTGGATGCTCATGGCCGGCGATCCTGCCAGACCGGACCGAGCACTCCCACCGGTCAGCCCGGGCGGGTCACCGGCGGTGATCGCTGCCGCGCCGACCGGTTGAGGCCGGTGCCCTCCGTCCACTGGACAAGCGGCGGAGCCATGCCGACCGGGAAGTTACAGTGCACATCGTGCCGCGCCTTGCAGAGCTCGCCCTCGCCCGCTCCACCCTTGATCGCGCGACCGAGCGCCGCCGAAACGCTGCCTGGGTCGACGCCCGGTGGGCGGACCCGCGATGCCGGGTGCTCGTGGTCGTCGACGGCGAGGTCCCCGTCACCGACGACGCGACCGCCCTGCTCTTCACCACGCCCGAGGAACTGGACGACCCGCAGCCGCCGGAGGAGCGGTACCTTCTCGGGCTCGACAGTGAGGGAGTGCCGTACTTCGCCGTGCCGGGTCCTACGCCGGCCGAGCCGAACTCCTCCGCTGGCGGCAGTCGGCGGGCCGGTCTGCGTGACGCCGGCGCGATCCTCTCCGACCGCGACTCGGGTCTCTTCGTCCATGCTGTGGCCCTGGTCAACTGGCACGCCGCCCACCCGTGCTGCGCCCGCTGTGGCGCGGCCACCCGACCGACTGCCGGAGGGCACGTACGCCGCTGCCCGTCGTGTGGCGCTGAGCACTTCCCACGGACGGACCCGGCGATCATCGTGCTCGTCTTCGACGAGGACGACCGCTGTCTGCTCGGCAGGCAGCCCAGCTGGCCCGTGGGCCGCTTCTCCACCCTGGCGGGGTTCGTCGAGCCGGGCGAGCCGCTCGAGCACGCGGTGGCGCGCGAGGTCGACGAGGAGACGGGGATCAAGGTCGTCGATCCGGAGTACGCCGGCAGCCAGCCGTGGCCCTTCCCGTCAAGCCTCATGCTCGGGTTCTTCGCCCGCGCGGTGACGACGCAGATCAAGGTCGACGAGGAGGAGATCGCCGAGGCGCGCTGGCTCTCCCGGGAGGAGCTCCGTACGGCCATCGATTCCGGCGAGCTTCTGCTGCCGGGCAAGGTCTCCATCGCCCGGCGGCTGATCGAGACGTGGTACGGCGAGGAGCTTCCCGGTTCCTGGTGAGGCGGCCGGAGATCGGCCGGGCCTCCCGCGCGCTCCTGGCCCACCTGGTCGTGACAAACGAGGATCCGGGAAGAACGCGAAGCTGCGTGGTGTTAGGCAAGCGTCGGGTAACAACGGACGCATGTACCGGAAGGACCTTCGATGTCGAACGCCATCACGATGTACAGCACGCCGTGGTGCGGCTACTGCCGCCGTCTCAAGGGTCAGCTCGAGCGCGCCGGCATCGCCTACACCGAGGTGGACATCGAGCAGCACCCCGACGCGGCCGAACTCGTCGCCAAGGTCAATGACGGCAACAAGACCGTGCCCACGGTCGTGTTCCCAGACGGCTCGGCCCTGACCAACCCGTCGGTCGCGCAGGTCGTCGAGCGCCTCGGCGCCCCCGCCTGATCAAGGGCCCACGCTACTCACCGCCACCTCTCTCACCTTTCACGCGCGCCCAGGTGGCTCCCGTCCTACCCGTGATCATGATGGTGATCATGAAGGTTACGTGGCGTATGGGCCCCGAAAAGCTTCATGATCATGGAACGGGTGCCCGCGCGCCTGCGGTTGTCCGCTGCGGCTGGAATCATGGTCCGGCGTGACTGACGCGAACGCTGCCGCCACGCACCTCACCTTGCTACCCACCGGCTCGGGACCGGCTGGCTCTGGACCGGCTGGCTCGGGACCTGCTGGCTCCGGGCCTACCGGCTCCGGGCATGCTGGCTCGAGTGCTGCCGGCTCGGGGCCGGTAGGCGGCGGGCCGGCCGCCCCTGGAAGAGCGTCTGGCGCGCCATCCCCGGACGCGGTCCTGGCGGCATTGGACCCGGAGCAGCTCGCGGCGGCGACCTCTCTCGACGGACCGCTCTGCATCCTTGCTGGCGCCGGCACCGGCAAGACCCGCGCCATCACCCACCGGATCGCCTACGCCGTCCTGTCCGGGCAGTGGAAGCCGCAGCGCGTCCTCGCCGTCACGTTCACGACCCGGGCCGCCGGTGAGATGCGCACCCGTCTCCGCGAACTCGGCGTGGCCGGCGTGCAGGCGCGCACCTTCCACTCGGCCGCTTTGCGACAGGCGCGCTATTTCTGGCCGCAGGTCTACCGCAGCGAGCTACCGCCGATCGTGGAGAGCAAGCTGCGTTACGTCGCGGAAGCGGCCGGGCGGTGCCGGATACCCGCCGACCTCGCTGGGCGTCGCGACCTCGCCGGCGAGATCGAATGGGCCAAGGTCAGCAACGTCCGCCCCGACGACTACCCCGTCGCCGCCGCCCAGGCGGGCCGCCAGTTGGCCGGTTACGACGCCGCCACGATCGCCCGTGTCTTCGCCAGTTACGAGGAAGTACGCCGGGACCGGGGCCATCTCGACCTCGAGGACGTCCTCCTGTGCGCTGTCGCCCTGCTGGCCGACTCGCCCAAGGTCGCCGAGGCGGTGCGGGCGCAGTACCGCCACTTCGTCGTCGACGAGTACCAGGACGTCAGCCCAGTCCAGCAGACGCTGCTCGACCTGTGGCTGGGCGACCGGCCGGACGTGTGCGTGGTCGGGGACGCCAACCAGACGATCTACTCCTTCGCCGGCGCGAGTCCGGCGTACCTCCTCGAGTTCACCCGGCGACACCCCGGGGCGTCTGTCGTACGCCTCGAACGCGACTACCGCTCGACGCCGCAGGTGGTCAAGGTGGCCAACGGCGTCCTGGCCGATGCCCGCGGTGCGGCGAGCAAGCACCGGTTGACGCTGCGGGCCCAGCGACCGGACGGCCCTGAGCCGGTCTTCACCGAGTATCCCGACGAGGTAGCCGAAGCCGAGGGGATCGCCCGCGCGGTCGAACGCCTCGTCGGCCAGGGCACCCCACTCCGCGAGATGGCCGTCCTCTTCCGGGTCAACGCCCAGTCCGCCGCCTTCGAGCAGGCCCTCGCCGAACGCGGGATTCGCTATGTCGTCCGCGGCGCGGAACGGTTCTTCGACCGGCCAGAGGTGCGCGAAGCTCTGGTGCTCCTCCGTGGGGCGGCCCGGGCGGCCAACTCCGCTCCCATCGCAGCCGGCTCCTCGGTAGCCGCCACGCCTGGCTCCGCCGACGCAGAGGCCGCCGACGCAGATGCCGCCGCCGACGCCGGCTCGGCCCCTGACGCAGGCTCGGCCCTCGACGCAGGCTCGGCCCTCGACGCAGAGGCCACCAGCGACGCCGACGCCCCCTCGCCGGAACTGCTCGCGGAAGTGCAGGCCGTCCTCGGCGCCATCGGTTGGACACCAGAACCACCGAGTGGTTCCGGTGCCATGCGCGAACGCTGGGAGTCGCTGGCGGCACTGGCGTCCCTCGCCGGCGACCTGTCGCGCGAGCGGCCGGGTGCTGACCTCGCGGCGTTCCTCGGCGTACTCGACGAGCGCGTGGCTGCCCAGCATGCGCCCGCGGCAGACGGGGTGACGCTGGCCACCCTCCACGCCGCGAAAGGTCTCGAGTGGGACGCCGTCTTCCTGGCCGGTATCCACGAAGGGACAGTCCCGATCACCTACGCCGACACCGCGGACCAGGTGGAGGAGGAACGTCGGCTGCTCTACGTGGGCGTCACTCGTGCCCGCATCCACCTCTCGGTCTCCTGGGCGCTGGCCCGCACGCCCGGCGGCCGGTCGCGACGATCACCGTCGCGGTTCCTCGCCTCCGTCCGTCCGCAGGGGAGCGCGGTAGCCGATCGTCGTGCGGAAGGAACGAATGGTGGGCGGTCGGGCCGCAAGGCCCAGCGCACCGTCGCCCGCTGCCGCACCTGCGATCGCCCGCTCCAGGACGCCAGCGAACGCAAGGTCGGCAGGTGCGGGGACTGCCCCGCGACCTACGACGAGCAGATGTTCGAAAAGCTTCGGGCGTGGCGGCTCGAACAGGCGCAGGAGCAGCGTGTCCCTGCCTACTGCGTCTTCACCGACGCGACCCTGGTCGCGATCGCGGAGACCCGACCCGCCGCGGCCGCCGAGCTGGCGAAAGTCCCGGGCGTAGGTTCGACGAAGCTGGGCCGGTACGCCGAGGATGTCCTCGCGATCTGTGCCGGCGGTTCACCGACGCGGAAGGTGTCGTCCGACGACCCTCCCGCGGTTCAGGGCGAGCTTCTCCCGCCGGAGAGCTGAGTCGCCGAGGTCCCGTCGCGCCGGACCTCGTGGGCACGAAACGGTAAAGGCTGCAGGTCCCCCCATTAATTGCATTGCTCTCGGCAGGGGGGAGGCGTAGTGTCAGCTCGACCCCACACCGCCGCATCGCGGTTTGGCATGTCCGAGCAGAGGGAGGTGCGCCAGATGATCATGGTGATTCGTCATCGCCGTGAGCTGACGCTCGGTGCTCCCCGCTCGATGACACCTGCTCGGCGGTCCATCTCATACGTCTCGCCCGCGTTCCAGGGGACGAGTCTGCCCACAGGCGGATTCGATTCGTGCGCGCGCGGCCGGAAGGTCTATCGCGATGACACCGCCGGCCAAGGCCACGTGAGCGTTCTTCCGTGGAGCGCGGAGCTTCCGGCGACGCCAGCCGCGCCCACGACCGGTGTCGAGCAGAGCAGTGTTCTCACGACCGGCCGCATTCCTGCCGCTCTTTCCGCCCCGTCCGCCGCCACCCTTCCGATCAACGTGTCCGTCCCGGCCAACCTGTCCGTTCCGAGCAGCGTTTCGCGGCGTACCACCAAGGGACCCTTGTCGGGTGTCCCAGCCTGGAGCCCTCCGGTCTTATGACAAGACCTGACCGGCCACCAGGGCCGCGGAACCCGACTCGGGATCCGCGGCCCTTTTGTTTGCCCAGTTCGAACGAGATGACCAGCCATGGAAAAGCCCAGCCCATCGAGTTGCCAGTCCGATCGAACCAGCCAGTGCGATGTCGACGACGACAGCCAGGGAGTCAGTCAGGCAGTGAGACACACACCCAACCAGGAAGCCAGCACAACGAGACCAGGCCAGCAGACACAGACCAGGACACAAGGAGGTGACCGGAAAGTGAGTCTCAGCGTCCTCGACGGTGTACCCGAGGTCATCAGCGAGTTCGAACTTCCCTGCCGGTCGTTCGATCCGGAGCTCTTCTTCGCAGAATCACCTGCCGATGTCGAGTTCGCCAAGACCATCTGCGTCGACTGCCCGATCAAGCGCGAGTGCCTGGACGGTGCTCTCGCTCGGCGCGAGCCGTGGGGAGTCTGGGGCGGCGAGCTGTTCATCGCCGGTGTGGTAGTTCCGCGGAAGCGGCCGCGTGGACGTCCTCGCAAGAACGAAGTCGCCGCATGACCACCATCCGACTGAGGACGGAGTCCGGGGAATGCCCGGCCGCCGCCTCCTATCCCACAGAGAACCCGATGACCAGAGACCTCTCGGTCGATACCCCGGCGCGTGCGATTCCGGGCGATGCGGCCACCGATCTGCCAAGGAGCACCTCCGTGCATCTTCTCCACGAAGAGCTGGCACGCGCGCAGATACATGAGCGTGTCAGTAAGTCCAGCAAGACACGACAAGCGACTCAGCTCGTCCGCGCCCGGCGGCTGAGCCGTAAGAGCCGGGAAGCCGCGTTGCGGGCCCGCCTCATCCGGGCGCGATTCGGATAAGAACCGAGCAGGGTCGGGCATCTCGTGAACGCCGCGATGCCCGACCCACTCTTCTCGAACGCGGGGTCGGGTACGCGGAAGATCGCCGCCATGCCCGACCCGCGTATCCTGACCGGTGAACGATGCCGGGTACCCCGGGACTTGCCGCGATGCCCGCTCTCGCCCGCATTCCGACGCGCCGGACGACAAAAGGGCCGCCCTGCGCCTTGTCTGGAATCGCATTCCATCACAATGTCTGTCGAAATATTCTGCGCTTGCAGGGGCCCGTTTCGAAGCATGTCTGTCCCGCGGCCGTTACACGGTCGCGCGACGATGGTGCGTACGAACGAATCGGCCTACTGGACGGGTTCAAGGCGAGAAAGTGACGGATCAATGATCGAGTGCGACCTTTGCGGCGTTCACGCGCCAACCGAAGACCTGCCGCTCAGCTGGGCGGTGTCGTTCACGCGCGATCTGACGTCGAGCTACTACTGCGGGCCGTGCGCTCGCGCCAACCTTCACACCATCGAGGGCCGGCTCGACCCCGTGGGCCGGTGAGGAAACGGCGGGCCTGACATTCAGGCTTCGGCCGCCTCGTCAGCCTCGTCAGCGGAAACGGCTTCTGCGAGGCAGCCCGCCGGCAGGTCGGAGAATCCGGGCAACCAACGTTCCAGTTCCTCCCGGAACGGCGCCTCGGCTCCCAGCTGGGCCAACACTCCGATTCCGCCACCCCAGACCCGGTGGATCAGGAGGTACGACGGCGGAAGGTTGAGCCGGAGCGCTGTCCTGGCGCCGTCAGCACGCACGTCGCTGATCCGCTGGAACTGCGTCCGCATCCACTCTCTGGTGAAGCGGAACGTCGCGGTCTGTGCAGGCTCGGTGAACGGCTGAAGGTAGTCGTGCAGGCTCTGTGGATCGATGTCGACGTCCGGCTTGATGAAACCTTCGGCGCGCAGCCCTTCGGTCACCGCGTGGAAGTCGCCGTCGAGGCCGATCCGCAACAGCCGGCCGATCTGTGGCGGGAAGCCGCCGGGGAGGCGGGCTACCAAGCCGTAGTCGACTACTCCGAGGCGCCCGTCCGGGGTGATGCGGTAGTTGCCGGGGTGTGGATCCGCGTGCAGCAGACCCGCCCGCGCCGGACCCGAGAAGAGGAAACGTACGAACAGGAGACCGGCGCGGTCCCGCTCTTCGGTCGTCCCGTTGGCGATGACCTCGCTGAGTGGTGTGCCGTCGAGCCAGTCGGTGACGAGCACTCTCGGGGTGTAGAGCCGCACCGGCGGCACCGCGATCTCGGGGTCGCCGTCGTACGCCGCCGCGAATCCGGCCTGTGCTTCGGCCTCGAGGGTGTAGTCGAGTTCCTCGCCGATGCGGGCCTTGAGCTCTTCGACGAGTGGCTTGATGTCCATGCCGGGAAGCCAGACCGCGAACAGCCGGCTGAGGCGGCCGATCTGGTTCAGGTCCGACCGCAGGGCGTCGGCGGCGCCGGGGTACTGGATCTTGACCGCCACGTCCCGCCCGTCGGACCACCGTGCCCGGTGCACCTGGCCGATCGACGCGGCGGCGGCCGGAGTGTCGTCGAAGCCACGGAGCCGGCGGCGCCAGTGCGGTCCCAGTTCCTCCTCGAGCACCCGGTGCACCGTCGCCGCCGGCATCGGCGGAGCGGCGTCCTGGAGTTTGGTGAGAGTCGCACGGTAGGGCGCCATCAGCTGCTCCGGGAGGGCTGCCTCGAAGATCGAGAGCGCCTGGCCGAACTTCATCGCGCCGCCCTTGAGTTCGCCCAGCACGCGGAACAGCTGATCGGCGGTGCGGCGCTGCAGGTCGGCTGTGACGGCCTCGACCGGCTTGCCGCCCAGCCGCTTGCCGAGGCCGACCGCGGTACGGCCGGCGATTCCCAGGGGCAGGCCGGCCAGCCGGACGGTGCGGGCGAGACCTTTGCGAGGAAGATCGCTCACACGTCCATTGTCCGCTTCCTGGGCAAGTGCCGCGTCCTGCCCGGGGAGTAGATCGCCCTCTCCGGAGTGGGGCTGTCGGTTCGCAGGCGTCGTCACCCGACCGACCCTAGACGGGCGGGGCGCGGGGGTCCCGCCCGGAGCCGGCGTTCGGAGGCAGATCGCACCTCGTCGGGGTCCAGGCTCGACCAGTCGGCGTCCAGCCACCAGGTCGCGCCGGCGTCGGCCCATGGCCGGACGATCTCGGCGGCCGCCACCGGGTCGTCGTGGGGCGTCGTACCCTCCATCACGACGTCGTAGTCGTCCATCGTGAGCCGCTGTGCCGCCCGGTGCGCCCTGATCCAGTCGGTGCCTTCGGCAAGCATGTCGGGCGTGAAGTCGGATCCGGCCGACGTGTCGTGCGGCGCGTAGTGGGGCAACCAGCCGTCCCAGGCAGCCGCTCGGCGCATCGACTTCGGGCGCGGCCAGCCACCGACCACCCAGACCGGGATGCGCGGCTTCTGTACGGGCGGTGGAGCTGCCGGCGGGACCAGCGAGCCGGTGGCGCGCGAGCGGAAATGCTTGCCCACATAGTCGAATGGTGTGCCCGTCCACAGCTTCGACACCATCGCGAGACCTTCGTCGAGCCGCTCCGCGCGCACCTTGCGTCCGGGATCTGACTCGAACAGCCACCACCGGTCGTCGCCCGTGACGCCCAGACCCACCGACAGGGTGACCCGTCCGCCGGAGAGATTGTCGAGCGTGGACGTCTGGCTCGCCAGCTCCCACGGCTGGCGGCGGGGGAGCGGTGTGAGCATCGTGCCCAACCGGATCTGGTTCGTGGTCATGGCGGCAGCGGTGAGGCTCACCCAGGCGTCGATCGCCCAGATGCCCTCCCAGACGAAGAAGCCGTCCCAGCCGTGCTCCTCCGCCATGGCCGCGAGATCGCCGGCTGTGCGGGCATCGCCATAGGGGAGTACGAATCCAAAGCGCATAGGCGCGACCCTAGGCCCTGGTTCCGACTACTCGCGTTGCATGAACGGTGCCCACATCCCGCCGCCGCCCTCAGGCCGCTGCAATCGGTGACGAGCCTGAACGGCGGTGGGCCGACGAGCCGGTGGAGCGCGGAGTCTTCCCGGCGTCTCGCGGACCATCCGACTCGTCGCTGGCGTGCTGTTCCGGGTCGAACTGGCACCCGCACGCGGGATGGGCAGACCACGTACGTCGGCGTACGGAACCGAAAGGCAGGTCCATCTCGATCGTCGCGTCCAGCGACGGCGGCCGGCCGCCCTCGAGGAACGCCAGGACATGCATGACGGCGTGCGACGCGAGCGCGGTCGCGAGGACCACGTCGCAGGCTTCAGCCCCTCGGGGCGCCGCGAGAGCCTGGGAGAGCACGCTCGGCCACCGAGGATCGTGCGCCGTACGCCGCAGGTCGTGACACCGGATGCACGAGGACACCCCCGGGAGTACGAACGGACCGAGGATCGCCCGCCCCTCGCGCATGCGGACGAAGAGGTGGGGCAGTCCCGCCCGGACGAAGGCGTCCGCCATCCTGCGATCGGGCTCGTCGTCGGGCGCGATCACCGCCAGATCGGGCCGCTCGAGTGGATGGCCGGGACTGACCGCCATGACCTCGGTCGACGGTGCGGCCTGGGCGGCGGCCCGAGCCGCGCCCTCGCCGCGAGGCGTACCGACGTCGGCGGCGACGAGACCGGCCGGCGCCAGGTCACCCGGAGCGGTCGGAGCCTGGTCGTCGACGACGACTCGAGCTACCCCGGAGGACGACACCAGCGTGATGATCGACGCGCCCACCCGCCCGGCGCCGAACACCGCGATGTGCGCTTCGCGCCGGCGGCTCATGGTCGCCACGCCACCGTCGAGCGAACCCTCGGCCACCGAACGCGCCGCCAGGTCGGGCAGGAGACGTTCCCGCTCGGCGGGCCCCAGACCTGGCACGGCACCAGCCGCGGCGCGTCCGGCGTCGTCGAGCGCGCCGCCTTCCGCGAGCAGGCGAAGGAGCCGCCTGGTATCGGCTCCGCTGCCGCCGTGCGCGACCGCCTGCGTGACGAGCGCGTCCTCGGTGCGTATGCCGGTCAGGGAATCGACCACACCCGCGAGCACCGGATCGAGCCCGGTGAGGACGAGAACGTGGGCAGGGTCGAGACCGACCTGGAGCGTGTGGGGATCCCGCCATATCCGATGCAGGGCAGGTTTGATTCGTGGCCGCACGATGGTGCCTCCCCGTGTGTGCTGGCGCCAATTGCGGACGCCTCCGCCCGCAGGGGAGAAGCCTGCCACGTCCGTACGGACGCCCGCGGGCGTCATCCACAGGCGGTGTTAGTGTCGGCCGCGAGGCATCGACGCTGGACGAGAACCACACCGAACGAGGAAGTCGAACCCGACATCATGGACGACGCGCGCACCGAGGCGGAGCAGCCCGCCGCCGCGGCCGCACCGTCCTTCCGCCGGCTGCTCACCCCGCGGTGGATCGCGTTCACGATCACCGTCGTTCTCGCCGTGGCGGCGTTCCTGTTCCTGGCGTGGTGGCAGCTGAGCCGCTTCGAGTCGTCGTCTGGCAGCTGGCAGAACTTCGGTTACACGCTGCAGTGGCCCTTCTTCGCGGCGTTCGCGGTCTACCTGTGGTGGAAGCTGCTGCGTGAACCAGCACCTCCGCCGGATCTCGAGTCCCACCGGGTGGCGGACACAAGCGCACCGGCTGGCCCTGGCCGCGCGGACCCAGCCGCCGTCACGCCACACGACAGCGGAGGCCTGCTCGCCGGCAGTGACGTCTCTTCTGGCGACGACGAGGCGGCGTTGCCACCCCTACCTTCGAAGCGACCGCTGGGGTCGCCCGTGCCCGACCCGATGGCCCGGGCGGCCGATGATCCTGAGCTCGAGGCGTACAACGACTATCTCGACGCCCTGCACCGCCGGTCGCTCCGCGTCGCGGCGGGGCATGGGAGATCCACGAGCGCGGCGCCACGCGGGGCCGGAGCACGTGGGAGCGGCGCATCTGGGGGCGGAGCAACTGGAGCCGGAGCACCTGGGGGCGAGGGATGACGGCCAACGCCGACGTACCGGTGACTCCGCCGGCGACGACATCGCAGATGGCGCCCGAACTGCGCGGGCGCCTCACCCGGTTCCGGGTGATCGCGTACGTCGTGGGGGTGTTTCTGCTGGTTCTCGCGCTCGTCGCGATGCCGATGAAATACCTGGGCGATGACGCGCGTGCGGTCGCGATTGTCGGGCCGATTCACGGGTTCCTGTACATGGTCTACCTCGTGCTGGGGGCTGATCTCGCCCTCCGGGCCCGCTGGTCGGTGCGGGGGACCCTGGCGGTGCTGGTAGCCGGAACCGTGCCGTTCCTGTCGTTCCTCGCCGAGCGGATCGTCACGCGTCGCACCAGGCGGGGTGAGCGGGTCTAGCCGTGTCCAGCGCCGTCAGCTGGATCTGGGCGTCGCGGAGGACAGGAACCGGCGCGAGGCCAGGCAGCCAGAACTCGCCCAAGGTGGAACCATGCGGGGCGGCCCATCGTGCGGCCGCCCCTTCGGTGGCCAGATTGCTCAGGCCTTGCCGAGGATCCGGTTGAGGTTGGTGCCGCACTCGGGACAGGTGGCCTTGGCCATCCGCGTGCCCTTGTCGTTCACCTTGACCTCGCCGGTTGCATTCCGCTTGGCCTTGCATTTGACGCAGTAGAACTCGCCTGTGTAGGTCTCCGCCATGACGGCCCTCCTCGCTGTGCTGGGTCGGGGCAGGGCGGGCCCGCCCGGGCCGCCCGATCTCGGGTCACCTTATTCCAGCGCCGTCCACGACTCCGTGCGCGGCACCCCATGGCCATGTCCTGCCCATGGTGTCCCCTTTTATACCCGTGTGTGCGTGATGGTCGCGGGATGTGCCTCCCGGACGGCGCCGTGTCGACGCTACCCGTGGTTGGCGGCGGGTCAAACCCGACCCCCCGAGATCGTCAAAGCCGACCGCCCCTCGATCGCCACCTCGTGGCCCCAGCGGGTGCTGATCGACAGGACGCAGTGATCGACATATCGCCGTGGTCGACAGTGCGTGGTCGACAGGACGGGACACTCTGGTCGCCGTCGCCCCACCACGCTGAGTTATCCACGGCTGTGGAAAAGCCTGTGGAGAGCATGTGTACATCTGGGGGATTCCCGGTGGATGAGGTGTGTGCACACCTGTGGACGCTTGGCACCTTCTGTCCAGGACTATGAACCTGACCTGCGAGTTCACCGGCCTGCGGCCTGTGGGAATCCGGCGCTTCGCGCGTGGATGGGGCAGCCCTTGTCGGTTGTTGGGGGTACCTTGCTGGGGTGGCCGAACCGGCGTCGAGGCAGCGGAGCCAGGCGCGCCCGAGTTCACGCATAGACCGGGCGCGTGATGAGCCCTACCACGTGGAGGTGCGCCGCAGCGCCCGCCGCCGCCGCACCGTGAGCGCCTACCGGGAGGGCGACCGAGTAGTGGTCATGGTCCCCGCCCGAATGACCCGCGCCGAGGAGCGCCGCTGGGTCGACGTCATGCTCGACCGGCTCGCCGCGCAGGAGCGTCGCCGGCGGCCGAGTGACGCCGAGCTCCTGACCCGGGCCCAGACGCTGTGCCAGCGCTACCTCGGCGAGGTCTCCGGGCCAGCCAGCGTCCGATGGGTCTCCAACCAGGGCATGCGCTGGGGATCATGTACGCCGAGCGATGGGACGGTCCGGCTGTCCTCGCGGCTGCAGGGCATGCCGGTCTGGGTCGTCGACTACGTACTCATCCATGAGCTCGCACACCTGGTCGAACCCGGGCACACACCGCGATTCTGGGAGCTCGTACGCCGTTACCCCCAGGCCGACCGCGCTCGCGGTTACCTCGAGGGGGTCTCGGCCGCGGCGCAACTGTCGCTCGCGGAGTGCGAGAACGAGAACGAGAACAAGAGCTAGTCAAGCCCGTGGGTCGGCGCCAGGACGGCCCGGACCGGATTTCACCCTCGACCTGGCGCAGTTTCATCCCCTGCGGACGTGGTCGCACCCCCTTCCCTCGTCGAGGCTGACGGTGGAGGGGCCGCGCAGGGGGAGGTGCGGGAATGCTGTGGGTGATCAGCGCTGCCGTGATTGCAGTGCTAAGTCTCGCGATCGCCGTCCTGTGGCGGCGACGTCGTGTGGTGTACGCATCGGGCGTTTTCCGGTGCAGGTTACGAAGCTCGTCGTGGGGTCTCGACACGTTGACGCAACGCTGGTCGAGACATGTTTCCTACGCTGTGTGGGTGCATGACGTCCTTGTCGTGTATCGGGGGATCGCACTGACGCGGGTACTGCTGTTCGCCTGCCGGTTCGCCGAGGATCTCGAGGACGCGCCTGCCGACCTTCGCCGGTTGGGTCCGTGTCCGCTGCTGCTCAGGCTGCGGCTGGACGACGGAGCCATCGTGGAGGTGGCGGCGCCGAGGCGATCCTGCGGCGATCTGGTGGGGCCGTACGTCGCCGCGCAGTTGCATCCGTCGGAGCGCCGGTCGGGCCGCTGAGCTCACCGGATTCGCGCCGGGCTCACCTGCTCCACCCAGTCATGGGTCGGGTGCGTGGGTCCGGCTCGTCGTCGTGTCTCCATGACGCCGCCGAGCGGGCGGGAACTCATCGCGCATGCGCCCGGCCCCGAGGCCGTTGCGGTGTGCCCGGAGCACGTGCCCGGGATTTTGCGCTTGCCCAATCATCCTGCGCGGGTGAGGCCCGCACCCACCCTCCTCGCGGAGACTTTTCGCAGAAGTCTTTTGGGGGAACGACTTTGCGGGGGACGGAATGCTGCTCGACGATGTGTTCTCACTTGCCCGCCGAGTCGCTCCGCGTGGCACCGGTCTTCGCTGGCCGGTCCCGAGGGTACGCAGTCAGGTCGCACCGGAGCTTGCGCGGACCGATGCGTGCCGGGCCTCGATCGCCACGGATGTCCTGTGCCTCGCGCCGACCCGCGCCCTCGATCACGAGGTCGCCCCTGTGGTGGTCGGCGGTGTTCTGAACCGGGTCGCGGAATGCGATCCGGTTCCCGTTGTCGTCGTCCTCTCCCTCCAGCACACGCCCGAGATCGACGACAGTGCGTGCGAGGCCCTGATCGAGTTGCACTACCGGCTACGGGCCAACGGTGTCCGTCTGTACGTCGGCGCGCTCCGCTCACCGGTCTTCGAGCGTCTTCGGGCGGCCGGCGTGGTGTCCAGGCTCGGTGTCGACGCGGTCTGGCCGAGTTTGCAGACCGCCATGCTCGCGGCATATGGCGAACTCGCTGGTCCCGCGGTGGTCACCCGGGAGGTGGTCGCGGCGCTCGAGTTGCGCATGGTCGCGCTGCCGTTGTGAGTTCGGTCGTAGGACCCGACGGGGTTGATCCTCGCGGGCGTCTGCGGAGCAGCCTCCCCGCCTCCGCTGGAACGCTCGCGCTCCGCCGGAACGCTCGCGCTCAGCCCGGACGTACCGCCAGCCCGGCCCCCTCCTCAGGCCGGCCACTGCGGGTCGAACTCGTCGGCGACCTCCTCCGCCTCCCCGAACAGCTGCCGCCGGGTCCGCTTGGACACTCGGTCGGCGAAGACGATTCCCTCCAGGTGGTCGGTCTCGTGCTGGAGACAGCGCGCGAGCATCCCCGTGCCGTGGATGACGACGGGCGCTCCGCTG
Source organism: Actinopolymorpha sp. B17G11 (assembly GCF_040196095.1). Lineage (NCBI taxonomy): Bacteria > Bacillati > Actinomycetota > Actinomycetes > Propionibacteriales > Actinopolymorphaceae > Actinopolymorpha > Actinopolymorpha sp. B17G11. The sequence continues at coordinate 9,999 of NZ_JBEFTW010000017.1, read as the reverse complement.
TGGTCGAAGCCTCGGACCGCGGCGCGGTCGGGACGCGCGCAGGGTGCGTACGCGCCCGGCAGCGAGAGGCAGCCTTCTTCGGAGTCGTCGAGGTGTCGGTCCGCGCCGGTCGGCAGTTCGAGGACCGGATTACAGACAACGCCTTCGACCATGACCTGGTCCTCGTCCGGGCAGCGGAACACGAAGACGCGGAGGTCGACGCCGATCTGGTTGGCGGCGAGTCCCACGCCGTCGGCGGCGACCATCGTGGCGGTCATGTCCGCGACGAGCGTCGCGAGTGCTTCGTCGTACGCCTCGACCGGGCGGCATGGTCGGTGCATGACAGGCTCGCCCCATCGGGTGATCGGTCGGACGGATCCTCCGTCGGGAAGCGTGCCCAACCCCACTCCTTCCGTACGGCGAGCTCGTGCGTTCTCGCCCTGTGCCGTCGCTGGTGCGGAGATACCGTACGGGGTCGGCCGGCATCGGCCACGGGAGCCCTGAGGCGCGGACCTTCTCGGGGCAGGGAAGGAGTGTCACTGCCCTTTTCCGGAATGGGCGGGATGTACGGAATCCCCGATCAAGGGGTGAACGCCGGTATGGTCTCGGACATGTCGAATGTGAAAAGGGGCGACGAGGACCCCGGCGCCAACACGGCCATGTTCCAGCGCTTCGTCGATGACGGTGCGAAGCCGGGAGCCCGACCTCCGTGGGCACCCAAACCCCGGCAGACCGCCCTCAGGATCGCGGCGGTGGTCGGCGTGGTCGTCGTCGCGCTCGTGATCCTCGCGGTCGTCCTCCTGGACTGACCTGCGGGTTCAAGAGCTGGAACGCCCTCCCCGCGGGGCCTGCCCCTACCTCCGGACGCTGGTCAGCGGCTCAGCGCAAGCGCGGCGACCGCGGCCGTGACGCTCTGCGGCACTCCGGAGGCAAGGTCACGCGGCAGGTCAGCGACCGGAAACCAGCGAACGTCACGTGACTCTTCGCTCACCGCGGGTGCCTGATCGGCGGGCGAGATGCCGAGGAACTGGACGTCGAGGTGCGACTCCACACCGCACGGCGCTCCATGGCGGGACAACATGACCGGCTCGCGGCTGCGCGTGAGTTCGTCCAGCCCGGTCTCCTCCCGCGCCTCCCGCAGGGCCGCGGAGCCCAGCGAGACGTCGTCGGGTTCGCAGTGTCCCCCCGGTTGGACCCAGCGGTTCAGCCGGTTGTGAAGGACCAGCGCGGTATGCCGCCCGGTGGGGTCAAGGACCACCATGCTGGCGGTGAGATGGGCAGGTGCGCAGCTGCGCCACACCCCATCGGAGTGCCGCGCCAGGTGGGCGAGATAGTCGAGCCGGAGGGCCTCCTGCTCGGCGTCGGGGGCCTTCCACCGGGAGAGCGACGCCACGGCGTCGTCATGCAGCGAGCTCACCGGCCGGATCCAGGCGTGTCAGGCCCCTCCTGGTCAGGGCCCTCCTGGTCAGGGCCCTCCTGGTCGGGCCTGTCTGGGCTTGGGCGGTCGCCGGGACCCTCCGAGCCGGGTTCCTCCGGCGGAGCAGCCGCCCCGCCGCCATCCGGTGGTACGTCGAAGCCCAGGTCGCCGAGATCCATCCGGTCCGGAGATCCGGCCCGCTCGGCGAACCCGCGCGGGTCGTCGAGATCGTCGCCCGACGGCAGCATGTCGGGATGTGCCCACAATGCCTCTCGGCCGGTGATGCCACGGGTCTCCCGCAGCGTCGCCCACAACGTGGCGGCGTCCCGCATCCGGCGCGGACGGAGTTCGAGGCCGACGAGGGTGACGAACGTCTGCTCGGCCGGCCCGCCCTCGGCTCGGCGCCGGCGTACAGCCTCGTGGAGGGAGACCGCGGACGGCATCCGCGGCGCGGCGGCGGCGGTCACCACGTCGTCGACCCAACCCTCGACCAGTGCGAGGGCGGTCTCCAGCCGGGCGAGCGCGGCCTTCTGCCGCGGTGTCTCCTCGGGTTCGAGCAGGCCGCTTCCGAGGGCATCCTGCAACGCCTCGGGGTTGGCCATGTCGATCCTGCCGGCGAGGTCCTCGAGTTTGCTGACGTCGACGTGCATGCCGCGTGCGTAGTCCTCCACGGCGGAGAACAGGTGGGCCGACAGCCACGGCGCGTGGTGGAAGAGCCGCTGGTGGGCACACTCGCGCAGGGTGAGATAGAGGCGTACGTCGTCCTCGGGCAGCCCCAGCCCGGTGCCGAACGCGGCGACGTTGGCCGGGATGAGCACCGGCTGACCGAGTGGACCCAGTGGGAGTCCGATGTCGGTCGACCCGAAAACCTCGGTGGCGAGCTGGCCGAGACCCTGCCCGACCTGGGCGCCGAACATCATTCCGCCGACCTGGGTGAGGACGCCGGTGAGCTGGGCTCCCATCGGTCCAGGCTGCTCGGGTAGCGCCTTCTCCATCGCGCCGACGACATGGGTCGCGAGGGGTTCGATCAGCTTCTTCCAGGCGGGAAGGGTGCCCTCCAGCCACTCGACGCGGTTCCAGGCGAGCGCTTCACCCGCCGAGCCCGCGGGCAGGCTCGTGGCGTCGTCCAGCCAGTGTTCGGCGAGGCGGACCGTCTGGTCCACGGTCGTACGTTCGGCCGCGGTCAGCGAGGCGTCGCCGGCCTGGCGGATCGTCTGGCGGGCGGTTTCCTCGGCGAGCTGCCAGTTGATCGGGCCGCCCTGCCACGAGAACATGCTTTGCAGCTGTCCGAAGATCGCGCTGAGGTCGAACCCCGCCAACGGGTTGTCCGAACCGCCGGGTTGCCGCTTCTCGGGCTCCTCGCCCTCGTGCCCGGCACCGGGCTCGTCGTTGCTCACGGTTGGACCTCCGGCAGGATGAGAGATGGCTGCGTACGGATGATGGTGTGCGGGGGGCTGGTGCACGAGCGCGCCACGGCCGTACGTAGCACTGCGTTCATATCGTCCAACCTAGCCCGGGAGTTTCCAGCTGAACGACGAACCCACCCGCGTTCGTGCCCGGCGGAGCCGCCGCACGACGCGCCGGCCTGCCGTCACGGCGCGCAGGGGCGGCGGACTGGTGGCGGCGGTGACCGGCGCGTCCACAGGAATAGGGCGGGCCCTCGCCGCGCGGCTGGTCGGGCTGCCCGAGATCAAGCGGGTCATCGGGATCGACGAGCGCCGAGGCGATCTCGAGGGCGTCGAATGGCGGGTCCTCGAGGTTCGTGATCCCGCGATCGCGCAGCGCATCTCCCGCTGCGACGTCGTAGTCCACCTCGACCTCGACCGCTCGCCCGACTCCGACCCGCGGCAGCGGAGCGCGCGCAACGTGGGTGGCACGCAGACGGTGTTGACGGCGGCAGCCGCGGCGGGCGTACCCCGGGTGGTGCTGTGTACGAGTGCCATGGTCTACGGCGCCGCCCCGGACAACTCCGTGCCGCTCGACGAGGACGGGCCGCTGCGGGCACGGCCCGAAGGCATCGTGTCGGACATGCTGGAGATGGAGTGGCTTGCCCGGCGCGCGCCGAAGGCGCATCCCGGGTTGTCTGTGACAGTCGTACGCCCGTCGATGCTGGTCGGGCCCGACGTCGACACGTTCCTCACCCGGCACTTCGAGGCGGCGAGGCTCCTGGTGATCCGGGGGAGCAAGCCGAGCTGGCAGTTCTGCCATGTCGACGACCTCGTGAGCGCGCTGGAGTACGCCGTGCTGGGCAAGGTCGACGGTCCGGTCACGGTCGGCTGCGAGGGCTATCTCGAACAGGACGAGGTGGAGATGCTGTTCGGCCTGCCGCGGCTCGAGCTTCCCGAGGGCCTCGCCCTCGGTGCTGCCGAACGCCTGCACCGGTTGGGCCTCACCCCCGCCCCGGCCAGCGATCTCGCCTATGTGAGTCACCCGTGGGTAGTGTCGTCGGCGAAGTTGCTGGCCGCCGGTTGGCAGCCGGCCTATGACAACGTGACGGCCTGCGAGGTCCTGGCGACCGACGTGGCCGGGCGGCACGCGGCGCTCGGTCGGCGGATCGGTCGGCGCGAGACGGCGACGATGGGTGCTGCCGGCGCCACCGTGGCTCTGCTGGGCGCCGCGGCCGTCGTACGCAGGGCACGGCGGAGAAGATCGCGAGGCGGGACATGACGCGGGTGGCTTCAAGTTCGACTGGGCCGATGGCCGATGTGATCCGGCTGCTCGACGTACGAGAGACGCCGCTGTCGGTCGACGAGGTCCTGGCGGCGATCGCCGATCGCCGGGCCGGTGGGCTCGCGCTGTTCGTGGGAGTCGTACGTGAGGAGGACGGCGGACGCGGAGTGACCGAGCTCGGGTACGAAGCGCACCCGGCGGCGATCGAGGAACTCCGCCAGGTCGCCTCGGCCGTGGCGGCGGCGCATCCGGTGTGCGCGGTGGCCGCCGTCCACCGGGTGGGTGACCTCGCGGTGGGGGAGGCCGCGGTGATCGTGGGCGTGGCCGCGCCGCACCGGGGTGAGGCGTTCGACGCCTGCCGGCAGTTGATCGACGACCTCAAGGCGCAGGTGCCGCTGTGGAAGCACCAGCGCTTCACCGACGGCTCCGCCGAATGGGTCGGCGCCGGATAACTCGTTCGCCCCGCTCGGCTCAGTTTTCCCGGGCTCCCGTGATCATGTCGGTGATCATGGAGACTTTTGGGGTCTATGGGCCAGTTTTCCTTCATGGTCCCGATTCCTTTCATGATCACGAACATGATCACGAACATGACGACCGACATGATCACCGGGCTGCGAACAGCGGGGATGATCGCGAGGACCGTCGCGGGTGCTTACGGGACGGTCACCTACGCTGGGGCCCATGTCTCGCCGTGTCGCGACGATGACGCTGACCGCTGTCCTGCTCATCGCCCTCGTAGCCGTCGCCTGGCTGGTTCCTGTGCCGTTCGCCGCGATGAGCCCTGGGCCCACCGAGAACACTCTCGGCACCGTCGACGGCAAACCCATCGTCCAGATCAGCGGGCACGAGACGTTCAAGACCAACGGCGCGCTCGACCTCACCACCGTCGCGGTGAGCAGCCCTGACCAGAAGCTGGACCTCATCAGCGTCATCGTCGGCTGGATCGACCCACGCGTCGCGGTCGTTCCGTACGACTATCTCTATCCCGGCGACCCCACCCCGGAGCAGGTCGAGCAGGAGAACGCCGAGGCGATGCAGACGTCCCAGCAGACAGCCGTCGCGGCCGCGCTGCGCCAGGCGAACGAGAAGGTGACACCGGTCGTCCAGGTGCAGGCCGTCGTCGAGGACACACCGGCCGTCGGCAGGCTGAAGGCCGGTGACGTGATCGTCGCGGTCGACGGTAAGCACGTCACGGGTGCCCAGGATGTCGTCGACATCGTGGGCAGGCACCAGCCGGGCGACCGGATCCAGTTCGCCGTACGCCGGGGCGGCAAGGACGTCGACGTCTCCATCACCACGGCGAAGTCACCCCAGGACCCGGGCAAGGCGTTCGTCGGGATCACGCCGTTCGACGGCTTCGAGTTCCCGTTCAAGGTCACCGTCAACCTCGGGCAGGACATCGGCGGCCCCAGCGCGGGCACGATGTTCGCGCTGGCCATCGTCGACAAGCTGACCAAGGGCAGCCTCACCGGCGGACACCACATCGCGGGCACCGGCGCTATCGCGGCCGACGGCACGGTGCAACCCATCGGCGGGATCCAGCAGAAGATCGCCGGGGCGAAGGAGAACGGCGCCGAGACCTTCCTCGTCCCAGCCGCCAACTGCGAGGCGGCCGCGGCGGCCCAGGTCGACGGCATCCGCCTGGTCCGGGTCGACACGCTCCGTGGCGCCGTACAGTCCCTCGAGCGGCTGCGCGACCAGCCGTCGGCGCGTGTCCCGAGCTGTGCGCGATGAAGGCGACGGGCCGCCGACGACGCGACAACGAACCGACCATTGCGGCCATCGGAGCGCGGGGCGTCGCGGGGGAACCCGGGACGTTTTCGCTAAGTTTCCCTTCCAGGGATGATCTGACCAGGCGGCGCCTCAGCCACGGGCAGGAGCCCGACCCAGACCTCCAGGAGCGATGACGACGTGAGCAGCTTCTCCGCACCGCGCGATCCTTTCCGGCGCGGACCCTCGGGCCCTCGCGGCGGCAACGTCCGTACCAGGGCGCTCGTGCCGACGATCATCGTCCTCGTGGTTCTGGCCGCCGTCTTCGCCGTCTTCACGAGCTTCTGGACCGAACGGCTGTGGTTCGGCTCGGTCAACTACTCCCAGGTGTTCACGACCACGCTGCTGACGCGGTTGGGCATGTTCGTCACCTTCGGTGTCGTCCTGGGCGCGGTCGTCTTCGCCAACCTGGCGCTCGCGCACCGGCTCCGGCCGCGCTACCGCACGATGTCCAACGAGCAGCAGACGCTGGACCGCTACCGCGACGTCATCGACCCGCACCGCAAGCTCATCGCCGGCGTGGTGGCGGGTCTCCTCGGCCTGATCGCCGGCTCGAGCGCGTCGGGGCGCTGGGAGACGTTCCTGCAGTGGAGCAACGCGACGAGCTTCGGCACCAAGGATGCGCAGTTCGGTCTCGACGTGTCCTTCTACGTGTTCGGCTATCCGTGGTACCGCTTCCTGATCGGATTCGGCTTCGCGATCATCCTGTTGTCGCTGGTGGCGGCCCTGGTCGCGCACTATCTCTACGGCGGGATCCGGCTGCAGACCCAGGGCCAGAAGGCGTCCGCCGCGGCACAGGCGCACATCTCGGTGCTCCTCGGGCTGTTCGTCCTGTTGAAGGCCGTCGCCTACTGGTTCGACCGCTACGGCCTGGTGGTCGCGGCGCACCAGATGTCGAACTCGAGTTTCACCGGCATCACCTACACCGACGCGCACGCGGTCGTACCGGCCAAGACCATCCTCACCTTCATCGCGGCGATCTGCGCGGTGTTGTTCTTCGCCAATGTCGTACGCCGCACCTGGATGCTTCCCGGCCTCGGCCTCGGCCTGCTCGTCCTCTCCGCCGCCCTGCTCGGGTGGGCGTGGCCCGCGATCGTGCAGCAGGTCCAGGTCCGTCCCAACGAGCCGGTGCGCGAGGCGAGCTACATCCAGCGCAACATCGACGCGACCCGGAAGGCGTTCGGCGTCTCTGACACCAAGGTCACGAGGTACGAAGCCGAGACCACGACGAGCGAAGGCCAGCTCGCCAACGACGCCGAGACACTTCCTGGCGTCCGTCTGATCGACCCGGCCATCGTCGGCCCGACGTTCGAACAGCTGCAGCAGGTCCGTGGGTTCTACTCCTTCGCCGAGCCGGCGCTCGACGTCGACCGCTACACCATCGACGGGGAGACCCGCGACGCCGTGGTCGCGGTCCGCGAGGTCAACCTCGACGGCGTACCCGCCGACCAGCGCAACTGGAACAACGACCACACCGTCTACACCCACGGTCACGGTGTCGTCGCGGCCTACGGCAACCAGCGGACCAGCGAGGGCAGCCCTCAGTGGATGGAGGGCAGCATTCCCAGCCGGGGCGAGCTGGGGAAGTACGAACCGCGGATCTACTTCGGTGAGTCGTCCCCGCCGTACTCCATCGTCGGCGCGCCCAAGGGCACCGAGCCGGTCGAGTTGGACATCCCGGGCGGCAGCGCCGACACCCAGACGACGAACACCTACCAGGGCAACGGCGGAGTGCCGCTCGGATCGTTCGGCAGCCGGCTGCTCTACGCCACGAAGTTCCAGGACTTCAACATCCTGCTCAACCGGTCGCGGATCAACTCCGAGTCGAAGATCCTCTACGACCGTAACCCCCGGCAGCGCGTGCAGAAGGTCGCGCCGTGGCTCAACGTCGACTCCGACCCCTATCCCGCCATCGTCGGTGGCCGGGTCAAGTGGATCGTCGACGGTTACACGATGTCGGAGAACTATCCGCTCTCCCAGCGGCTGCTCCTCAACGACGCGACCTCCACGTCACTCACGCCGCAGCCGGCGATCGTGGGGCAGCCGAGCGAGCGGCTCAACTACGTCCGCAACTCGGTGAAGGCGACCGTCGACGCCTACGACGGGAGCGTGCGGCTGTACGCCTGGGATGAGAAGGATCCCATCCTGCGTACCTGGATGAAGGCGTTCCCAGGCACCGTCGAGCCCAAGGCCGCGATGCCCAAGGCGCTGATGGGCCACGTCCGCTATCCGGTGGACCTGATGAAGATCCAGCGCGAGGTGCTGGCGCAGTACCACGTGACGGACGCGGGCGCGTTCTACCAGGGCACCGAACGTTGGAAGGTGCCGGCAGACCCGACGAAGGGCGCGCAGGACGCCACGAAGCAGCCGGCGTACTACCTGTCGGTGCAGATGCCGGGAGCGGACGGGCCGGAGTTCTCGTTGACGTCGACCTACATCTACTTCAACCGTGAGAACCTCGCCGCCTTCGTCGCCGTCAACGCCGACGCCACGTCGAAGAACTACGGCAAGATCCAGGTGCTCCAACTCGACGAGACCCAGATCGACGGGCCGAGCCAGATCGCCAACAAGCTCGACTCCGACACCAGGGTGGCCGACGCCATGTTGCCGCTGACCCGTGGTGACAGCCAGGCCCAGAAGGGCAACCTGCTGACGCTCCCGGTCGGAGGCGGTCTGCTCTACGTCCAGCCGGTCTACGTCCAGCGCGGTTCCGGTGACGCGGCCTATCCGCTGATGCGGCTGGTTCTCGCGTCGTTCGGGGGTGGAATCGGGGTCGGGCCGACACTGCAGGATGCGCTCGACATGGTGTTCGCCGGTAACGCGGGCGCCGACACCGGCGAGAACCCCGGCAGCGAGCAACCGCCGGAGGAGCCTGGCGAGTCGCCCGCACCGCCTACCTCCGACGCAGTGGCGCGCGAACTGGCCGCAGCAAGTGAGGCATTCGAGGAGGCCGAGGCTGCCCTGAAGGAGGGTGACCTCAGCGCCTACGCCGACGCCGTGGAACGCGCGCAGGCGGCCGTCGCCCGGGCAGCGGAAGCCCGTCGCGGTGGGCAGGGCGGTGCCGAGGACGGCGCCACCCCCACGCCCGAAGCACCCGCGACCGGCACGGAGCCACACGAACCGGATGCGGGCTGAGGCAGGCCAGCCGGGGATGGCTGGTGCGGGGATTGACCCGATTTGCTGTTCTCCAGCCATCCCCGTACTCTTGTCCAGGCGACGCGGGGTGGAGCAGTTCGGTAGCTCGCTGGGCTCATAACCCAGAGGTCGCGGGTTCGAATCCCGCCCCCGCTACCAGGCAAAACGCCCCCGGAGACCTGATCTCCGGGGGCGTTTTCAGTCTCGATGTGACCAAACTTGTGACCAGGCCCTTGCGGGCGGCCATAGGTGTACCCGGCCAACAGGTTGGTCACAGTCGGCTGATCGAGGGTAGTCCGCCGAGTGCGCTATGGAGAACGGCGGCAGATCATGAGGCACTGGCTATGAGGTGCGAGTCGTAGTCGATCACCCTCGGCGACCGGGCTACGTGTTGCGGTTCATACACTGTGGTTATGACGCCGAGTGAGCGTCGACCGCCAGGGGAACTGCACGAGTGGGTCAACGCTGAACTGACCCTTGCGGCGGAGCTGTCGGCCGAGGCCGTCGATCACGCTCGGGTCGCCGCAGACCTCCGCAAGAAGGCCGCCAAGCTTCGCGAACAGGCAACCGCAGCGCGACATGCGCGACGCCTCGATGAACGCGAAGCGATCGCCGACGAACGCGAAAAGGTCGCGGACCAACGAGAAGAGCACGCCGCCTGGCGGGACCAGACCGCCGACTTGTGCGAGCAGACCCTCGAAGAGCTAAGGCGCAGCATGCGCGACCCTGCTACAGCGGCCACCCTGCGCGACTCCTCGACGGCGGACATCACCGACGCGATCGCCCAGGAGGTTGAACGACTCCACGCGCGTCTTGCCCACGGCCAGCGCCTGCTCCGGCTGCACAACATCGATCCCCCCGAGGCACCAGCCGACTGACAGGTGATCCCGCGACTCGCTCGGGGACTGTGCACTGAACGGTGTTTCCGGCTCGACACGCCGGGCTGGGTCCGGCGGGATGGGCACGGACAGTGATGACATCTGGGGCCATGGGGTCTGGACAGCAGAAGACGGATGACGGTGGGCAGC
>NZ_JBEFTW010000016.1:0-151324 GCF_040196095.1 Actinopolymorpha sp. B17G11 | reverse complement strand
GGATCCGGACGTACGCGAGTTCTTGGTGCCACCGGGGTCTTCGTCGGCGACGTCCGCGCTCTCGCCGATCAGGGTACGGATGGCCGTCCACGCGACCTCAGCGGCCTGCTGCTCGGCCTCCTTCTTGCTCCGACCCGAGCCGACGCCATAGTCGGTCCCGCCGACCACCACGTGCGCGGTGAAGAGCTTCTCGTGATCGGGACCCTCCTCGTCGACGACGTACTCCGGCACGCCGAGCGAAGCTCGCGCCGTCAACTCCTGCAGGCTGGTCTTCCAGTCCAGACCGGCACCCATCCGCGCCGAGGCCTCGAGCAACGGGTCGAAGAGACGGTGGACGAACTCGCCAGCCAGTGGGAACCCGCCCGCGAGATAGACCGCGCCGATCACGGCCTCCACCGCATCGCCCAGGATGGACGACTTGTCCCGGCCGCCCGTCGTCTCCTCGCCACGCCCCAGCCGGAGGTACTTCCCCAGCTCGAGCCCGCGGGCGACGCCCGCCAGTGCACGCATGTTGACGACCGCTGCCCGCAGCTTCGCGAGCTGGCCCTCGGACAGGTCAGGGTGGGTACGAAAGAGCGCGTCGGTGATGACAAGGCCGAGCACGGAGTCGCCCAGGAACTCCAACCGCTCGTTGGTGGGCAGGCCGCCGTTCTCGTAGGCGTACGAACGGTGCGTCAGCGCCCGCTCCAACAGGGCGCTGTCGAGCGTGAGCCCGAACCTTTCGTTGAGCTCGTCGTACGTCGTCAACCCCCCGGCGCTGTCCACAGGCGATCTCAGACGTCGAGGACCTGACGACGCTCGCCACGAGGACCGTACTGCCCGCAATCGGGGCAGGCGCGGTGCGGCAGGTGGCGCGCTCGGCACGCCGGGTTGGCGCACGTGACGAGTTGCGGCGCACTGGCCTTCCACTGCGCCCGTCGGCTGCGGGTGTTGCTCCGCGAAACCCTCCGCTTCGGAACGGCCACGGCACTACTCCTTTACATCAGGGCGCCGGGTCGAGCCGGCTCTCTCGTCGTCGGTGGGTTCATGTCCGGCCAGGTCCTCACCCGCGAGAGCCGCGAGGGCGGCCCAGCGGGGGTCGATCCCCGGGTCGTGCCGATGATCAGGGTCGTCGGCCAGACGCACCCCACACTCCGTGCAGAGCCCAGGGCAGTCGTCCTGGCACACCGGCTGGAACGGCAGCGCGAGCACCACCGCGTCCCGGATCACCGGTTCGAGATCGAGCAGGTCGCCCTCGAGCCGGCTGGCCTCGTCGTCCTCAACGTCACTGTCAGGATAGGCGTAGAGCTCCTGGAACTCGACGTCGAGCGTCTGCTCGATCGCCTCCAGACAACGCACGCACTCACCGGCGAGCTGCACCCACGCCGTGCCGGACGCGAGCACACCCTCGACCACCGCCTCGAGCCGAAGCTGCAGCTCGATCGTCGTGCCCTCGGGAACGCCGAGCACATCCGTACCCAGACCAACTGGTGCGTCCACGGAGAGCCGGAGCTTGCGCTGGGCCCCCGGGCGGCGGCCGAGCTCGCGAATGTCGAGCACGAGCGGCGCCTGAGGGTCAACGGTGCTCAAGGCGTCCTAGCTTTCGTCGTTGCACATGACTGGCCTGGCCTGCGAATGAGACCGGCTACCGAGGGTACCTGAGGAGCGCTGACAGCCTCAAACGGACCCCCACCCCCTCAGGTCGGCAGGGGCGGCGCGTCCTCTTCGGCCGTGTAGGTGTCGAGGCCGCTGCGGTCGCGGAGTCGCTCCCGCCCCCTCGTCACCGCGTCGAGGGTCTTGTGCAGCGAGTGCTCGAAGCGGCTCAGCTTGTGATCGACGTACTCGTCCGCCTCGCGCGGCGAGAGCGGGACCTCACCGCGGCGATTGGCGGGCGCCCGCCCCCGGAGCCGGTCCCGCCCCTGGGCCACCGAGGCCAGCGTCTTGTTGAGAGCGATCTCCAGGCCGGCCAGCTTGTGATCGACGTAGTCGTCGACCTCACGGCGAAGCCCCTCCGCCTCGGACTGCGCCTGCGCGAGCATCTCGTCAGCCGTTCTGCGCGCTTCGCGGTAAATGTCGGTGTTGTAGAGGAGGGCCTGCCGTTCGCGACGCGCCTCGTCCACCAGCCGGGCGGCCTCGGCGCGGCCCTGCTCGATCGCGGCCTGGCGGTGCTCCATGACCGCGACGGCCTCGGCGAACTCCTTCGGCAGCAGCCGCTGCACCTCCGCCAGACTGGCGAGGAGTTCCTTGCGATTCACCACACAGGACGCCGACATCGGCATCGAGCGCGCCTTCTCGACGTTCCGGCGTATCTGGTCGAGCTTGTGTTGCACGTCCACCGGGGGTCCCTCCGGGACTTCTGCTGGTACCGGATCAGGCGGATCCGGCACCTCGAGCCGCCAGCCGCGCTGGGCACGATGTCCGCGCGACGGACGGGTTCGTTCGGATCCCCCGTGACCGGCCACGATGCTCACCCCTCACCGAGCCTCTGCGCGAGCAGACGGTGGACATGATCCGGCACGAGCCCGGAGACATCACCGCCGTAGGTCGCGACTTCCTTCACCAGACGTGATGACAAGAAAGAGTACTCGGGACTCGTCGGGACGAAGACGGTCTCGATCCCGGCGAGGCGAAGGTTCATCTGGGCCATCTGTAGTTCATAGTCGAAGTCGCCGACCGCGCGCAGGCCTTTGACGATCGCCTGGATCCCGCGCTCCCGGCAGAAGTCGACGAGCAGGCCGTCGAACGTCGTGATGCGTACGTCCCCGAGGTCCTTCGTCGTCTCCCGCAGCATCTCCATGCGTTCCTCGACCGTGAACAGCCCTTCCTTGCGAGGGTTCGCCCCGATGGCGACGGTCACCTCGTCGAAGAGCCGGGCCGCGCGAACGATGATGTCGAGATGGCCGTTGGTCACCGGGTCGAACGATCCCGGACAGACAGCGCGATGCACGGACGCCTCCTCCTACTCCTCGGCTGCTTCGCCCTCACCGGCGGCGTGACCGTACCAAAGGGTCGTATCCCCGTAGCGTCGCATGCGATCGGCCGCGAATCCGTCCGGCCAGCCGAACTCCCCGGACCGGGTGGAGCGTTCCAGGACGACGACGGCACCGGGACTGAGCCACGCGTGGGCGAGAAGGCCGGTCAGGACACCCGCCAATGCTTCGCCGGTCATGGCGTACGGCGGGTCGAGGAAAACCACGTCGAACGCCTGCCGATCGCCGCGCGGTTCGGCGATGAGTCGCTCCACCTTGGTGGTGAGGACCTGCCCCCCAGGGAGACCGACAGTACGGAGGTTCTGCCGGATGACGTTCGCGGCACGACGGTTGGTTTCGACCAGGACGACAGCGGTGGCGCCCCGGGAGAGGGCTTCGATGCCGACCGCACCACTTCCGGCGTACAGGTCGAGGACGCGACAACCGACCAGGCTGCCGATGTCGGCTTCGAGCGAGGCGAACAACGCCTCGCGGACCCGGTCGGAGGTGGGGCGGGTGTCACGCCCGTCGGGTACGGCCAGGCGGCGTCCGCGGGCCTCACCCGCGACGATGCGGCTCATCGTCCGCCATCATCTCAAAGCTCGCGCCCGATTCCCGCGCCAGACCTGCCGTGATCATGTCGGTGATCATGATCGTGATCGTGAAGGATTTGCGGCGTAGAGAGCCTGTCTCTTTTCATGATCATGGATCGGCGGGTGCAGCCCTATCCTGCTGTGCATGGGCCATAGCGCGGTGATCTTCGATTTCTTCGGCACTCTCACCGAGAGCGTCACGGCGGCCGAACGCATGACCGGACACGCGGAGGTCGCCGCCGCCCTGGGCGTCCCGGCCGACGATTACGCCGAGGCGCTCCACCGCTCGTGGCCGGGCCGCGCGCGCGGACGCCATGGCGACCTTCCGTCGACCATGCGCTGGCTCGCCGCCGCCTGCGGTGTCGATGTGGACGACGCGAGCTGCGCGGCCGCCTGCGCGATCCGACGGCGTACCCAGCGGGACTACGTACGCCTCCGACCAGACGCCGAGCCGGTCCTTCGTACGCTGCGGGAACGTGGCATCGCCGTCGGTCTGGTGAGCGACTGCACCCTCGAACTCCCGGAGGTGTGGAACGAGCTGCCGATCGCGGACCACGTCGACGCGCCGGTGTTCTCCGTGCAGATCGGCGTCAAGAAGCCCGACCCGGCGATCTACCTACGTGCCTGTGAGCGGTTGGGCGTCGAGCCCACCGACTGCGTCTACGTCGGTGACGGCGACAGCAACGAGTTGGTGGGCGCCGCGACGGTCGGGATGCGGCCACGCCGGCTGCTCATGCCCGACCACGCCGACGCGCACGTCTTCGACCCGGTGACCTGGACAGGAGACACGATCGCCAGCCTCGCGGCGGTCCTGGACAACTGAGGATCGGCGGCGCGCGGAGATCAGATCAGGTCTTCTCGAGATAGTCGGCCCGGTCGGCCTCGTACAGCGCCCTGACCGCCTCCTGCAGGGCCGGCACGCGACGCAGCTGTGGATCGTCGGCGACGACCTCGGTGGCGTCGGCCCGCGCGTCGGCGATGACGCTCTCGTCCCGGATCACGGCCAGCATCCGCAGGCTCGACCGCCGGCCGGACTGGTCGGCGCCGAGGACGTCGCCTTCGCGGCGCTGCTCGAGGTCGAGGCGGCTGAGCTCGAATCCGTCGGACGTGGACGCGACGGCGTCGAGGCGTGTGCGGGCGGGCGTGCCATCCTCCGCGTTCGTGACAAGCAGGCACAGCCCGGGCAGGCCACCCCGGCCCACCCGGCCGCGCAGCTGGTGGAGCTGGGACACCCCGAACCAGTCGGCGTCCATCACGACCATCGTCGAGGCGTTGGGAACGTCGACACCGACCTCGATGACCGTCGTCGCCACCAGGACGTCGATCTCGCCGGCCGCGAAGTCGCGCATCACGGCATCCTTGGCATCCGATGCCAGGCGGCCGTGCAGCACCTCGACGCGGAGGTCGGCCAGCGGCCCCGCGCGCAGCGACGCGGCGAGGTCGATCAGAGACTCCGCCTCGGGCCGGCTCGACGGCGCCCGGGTGCGCGAGCGGCCGCCCTGGAGGAGCTTGAGCACCGGTGGACTGGTGCCGTCCGGTGGGACGATCTCCTCCTCGTCGCCGTCGTCGCCGATCCGTGGACAGACGATGTAGGCCTGCCGACGCTGGGCGACCTCCTCACGGACCCGGTCCCAGACCCGATCGAGCCAGGACGGCTTGTCGGCGATGGGAACGACGGTGGTCTGGATCGCCCCCCTGCCCTTCGGCAGCTCGGTGAGCGTCGAGACCTCGAGATCGCCGAACACCGTCATGGCGACTGTACGTGGAATCGGCGTGGCCGTCATCACCAGGACGTGCGGCGGGGCACCGCCCGCCTTCTCGGTGAGCGCGGCGCGCTGCTCCACTCCGAACCGGTGCTGCTCGTCGATCACCACGAGCCCCAGATCGGCGAACATCACCTGATCTTCGAGCAGCGCGTGCGTGCCGATGACCAGGCCGGCCTCGCCGGACGCGATGTCGAGCAGCGCCTTGCGGCGGGTGGCCGTGCTCTGTCCGCCGGTCAACAGGACGACCCGGGTGCCCTGGTCGGAGCCGCCGAGCAGCCCGCGTTCGGCGAGCGGGCCGAGCAACTGCGTGATCGAGCGGTGATGCTGCTGGGCGAGAACCTCCGTCGGCGCCAGCAGGGCCGCCTGTCCCCCGGCGTCGACAACCGCCAGCACCGCGCGGACCGCACAGACCGTCTTGCCGCTACCGACCTCGCCCTGGAGCAGGCGCTGCATCGGGTGATCGCGGGCGAGGTCGTGCTCGATCGCCTCGCCGACCGCGCGCTGACCCGCCGTGAGCTCGAACGGAAGGCGCCCGTCGAACGCCGCCAGTACGCCGTCGGTTCGCGCGACCCGCGGTGTGGCCGGCAGCTCCCGCGCCGCCGACCGGCGCCGGGCCAACTCGACCTGGAGGACGAACGCCTCCTCGAAGCGGAACCGCTTCCTGGCTGCGGTGACGTCGGACTGCGAAGCGGGCCGGTGCAGGGCGAAGAACGCGTCGCGCAGACCCAGCAGGCCGTGCCGTTCGCGGATCTCGGCCGGAATCGGGTCCGGCACCATCTCCAGCGCGTCGAGGGTCCTGCGTACGCACCGGGCAATGGTCCACGTGGCCACCTGCGTGGTCGCCGGATAGATCGGCATCAGCTGCCCGGCGAACGCCTCGGTGAGGTTGTTGTCGAAGTCCTCGTCATCGGTGAGGAGTACGAAGTCAGGGTGGGTGAGCTGGCGTTTGCTGCGGAAGGCCTCCACCTTGCCGGCGAACAGCCCGCGCAGGCCGACCTGCAGCTGGTGACCCCGCCACGCCTGGTTGAAGAACGTCAACGACAGCCTGCCGCGGCCGTCGGTGACGACGACCTCGAGGATGTGGCCCTTGCGCGGGCGGTTCTTCATCTTGATCGGACGGCCCGTGACCGAGGCGATCTCCGCCATGACGGTGACCTCGTCGCCGACGCGGAGATCGTCGAGGTTGGTGAGTTCACCGCGCTGGACGTAACGGCGTGGATAGTGCCGCAGCAGGTCGCCGACGGTCTCGATGTCGAGGCGGTCGCGCAGGCCACGCGCCGCGCCCTCGCTGAGGACACCAGCCAGGTGGGTGCCCAGCGTCGTCTTGGACTTCAACGGAAGGACTTTTGCCATCACTCCACCCCGATCCGCAGGGGCCACATTCCTGGATTGGGTGCGGTTGGCCGCCGGCGTAGCTGAACGCGTCGACCTCGGGCGGCACGGATCCGGCCGATCACCTCATCGGCGAGCCTATCGCCAGCGTGCCTGGCCATGGGCGCGTGGCACTCCCGTGATCCCGTCGGCGGGCTCATGCTCCGCGAGAGTACCGATCACCACCCCCACCGCCCCGGTTGGCGCGTCGTGGCCCTGGTCGGATACTCTCGACCGGTTGCCCCCGTCGGCGCGGCCGGTACGTGTCACTTCCGTGCGTGCCACCCTCGACCGCCGATCGGCCGGGCGACCGTCCATATCCAGAATCTGCACAGGAGTGTCTGCCGTGGCTGCCGTCTGCGACGTTTGTGGCAAGGGTCCCAGGTTCGGCAACAACGTGGCCCGCACGGGTACGCGCGCACTGAAGCGGAAGGTCAAGGCCCGCACCGCTCGGCGGTTCGAGCCCAACATCCAGCGGGTGCACGCGACCGTCGAGGGCACGCCGAAGCGCCTCAACGTCTGCACCTCGTGCCTCAAGGCGGGCAAGGTCAGCCGCTGACCCCAAACCCTGCTCCGGTCTCACGACGGCCGGCCGTTCCGTCCGGGATGGCCGGCCGTTTGCCGTCCTCGGACGCCCGCGCCGGGCACCCAGACCTTCAACGGAAGTGTTCGTGACCGGCCCGCCCTTCGTGGGCCACGCCGTCGACAGTGACGAGCGGACCGGTCGGCGCGGTCGCCATCGCCGGCTCCGCGGCGAGGTCTGCGTCCCCCGCCGCGCACACGCGGCCGATCACGGTCCAGCGCGCTGGGAGCACCACGTCCGGACCGAACGTCCCGGCGAGCGCATGGTCCTCCCCGCCGGTCAGAACGAACGACAGCGGCTCGACACCGATCGCCGCCGCCACGGCCTGGAGCGGTTCGCCGATCTCGAGGGTGCTGGAGTCCACATCGATGCGTACGCCACTCGCGCGGGCGACGTGCTCGAGGTCGGCGAGGAGTCCGTCGCTGACGTCGACGAGCGCCGTCGCGCCGAGACCCGCCGCCTCCGGTCCCGCGTCGTACGGCGGCTGCGGCCGGCGATGCGCCTCCACCACGACCCGCGGCGACCGGAACCCCCGGCCTAGTACGGCGAGTCCCGCCGCGGACCAGCCGAGCCGGCCACAGACGGCCACCAGGTCGCCGGGGCGTGCTCCGGACCGGGTGAGCGGGCGACGCCCCTCCAGCGAGCCCAACGCGGTGATCCCTACCACCACCGCCGGCGAGGACACGACGTCGCCACCCGCGACGGACGCACCCACCAGGTCACACTCGTCGCGTAGGCCGTCGGTGAACTCGATCGCCCACTGCGCCGGCAGGTCGCCGGGCGCGCCGAAGCTGACCAGGAGCGCCGTGGGTGCGGCACCCATGGCGGCGAGGTCGGCGAGATTCTGCGCCGCCGCCTTCCGGCCCACGTCATAGGCGCCTGACCAGTCGCGACGGAAGTGCCGGCCCTCGACGAGCATGTCGGTGGTCGCCACGATCCGACCGTCTGGCGCGGCCACCACCGCCGCGTCGTCACCGGGCCCGAGCTCGACGCCCGGACCGACCGGCAACCTGGCTCGGAAGATGTCGATGAGTCCGAACTCACCGAGCTCGCTGAGAGTCTCGCCATGTCCCCCTGCGGGCGTGCCCACCTCGTCGCTCCCTCCCGGCCGGCTCCACCGTTCAACCGGCTCCACTGCCACCTGGCTCCACTGTTCAACCGGCTCCACTGCACCTGGCTCCACTGCCAAACTGGGCCCGCGGCAGCGCCGACAGCTGGGCCGACAGCTGGGCCGACAGCTGGGCCGAGCCGCGCGGGGTGGCACGTCCCGCGATAGCGTGACCACGACGTGATCCCCTGGAGCTCCGCGACGACGCTACCGCGTGGTGGCGGTATCAGGGCGTACGTCATGAATGCGCGCCAGCGCTGAGTACTGCGCCACGAGCCCGGGAGGACGACCAGTGGTGGTCCAGGCCTACATCCTGATCCAGACCGAAGTCGGCAAGGCGGCCGAAGTCGCAGAGCAGATTGCCCGCATCAAAGGTGTCACCCTCGCCGAAGACGTCACCGGGCCCTATGACGTGATCGTCCGTGCCGAGGCGACCAACGTCGACGAGCTGGGTCGACTCGTCGTCGCCAAGGTGCAGGGGGTCACCGGGATCACCCGGACCCTCACCTGTCCCGTCGTCCATATCTAGGTCCGGCCATTCTTCGCTGTCCTACGCCGGGATTCCTTCGTACGTCCGCGCTCGTGGTGGGTGTGGCGCTGGCGTTCGCCCTGACCGGCTGCGGCCAGGGGCCGGTGAGCGTCGAGCCACCGGAGCCGAGTGGGGCGGCGAAGGGAGCGTGTCGGGCGCTGATCGACGATCTTCCGGCCAACGTCGGCGGTGGCAAGGCCCGTCGGGTGGAGCCACCGGAAGCCCTGGCCGCGGCGTGGGGCGACCCGCCGATCACGTTGCGCTGCGGCGTAGCCCGCCCCGAGGCGCTGACACCGACCTCGGAGTGTTTCGAGATCAACGGCGTCGGATGGTACGCGGAGAAGGCGACCCGCGGGACGATCTTCACCACAGTCGGGCGGGCGACCTATGTCGAGGTCGCCGTGCCAGAGGCGTACGACCCTGCCGCCGATTCGCTGGTCGACCTCGCGTCAAGCGTCGACCGCCGTGTGCGCCAGGTGAAGCCGTGCCAGTAGCGCGATCCGCGCCCGGCGAGTCCTAGCGCAGGCCGGTGGGGCGCTGCAGGGCGAGCTGGATCAGCCGGTCGACCAGAGCGGGATAGTCGAGTCCGGTGGCGGCCCACATCCGCGGGAACATGGAGTACGGAGTGAAGCCGGGCATCGTGTTGATCTCGTTGAGGATCACGGTGCCGTCCTGGCGCAGGAAGAAGTCGACCCGGGCCAGCCCCTCGGCCGAGACCGCGTCGAATGCCTTGACGGCGAGCGCGCGTACCTCGTCGGCTACCGCGTCGTCGAGGTCGGCCGGCACCTCCAGGTTGACGTGCTCCTCGTCGTCGAGGTACTTCGCCTCGAAGTCGTAGAACTCGAACTCCGTGTCGCACCGGATCTCGGCCACGACACTCGCCTCCGGCCGGCCGCCGTCGAGGCGATCCAGGACGCCGCACTCGATCTCGCGGGCGTTCTCGACCGCGGCCTCGACGAGCACCTTGGGGTCGAACTGGCGCGCCTTCTCCACCGCGTCGGCGAGGTCGCCGGGCCGGCCCACCTTGGTGATGCCGATGCTCGATCCGCCGCGAGTCGGTTTGACGAAGACGGGGTAGCCGAGCGAGGCAACCGCCTCTTCGCAGGCGGGGCGGTCGCGGTCCCAGGCACCGGGCTTGAGCACGGTGTAGGGCGCCACGGGAATGGCGTTGGCGGCGAAGATCTGCTTGGCGTAGTGCTTGTCCATGGCGATCGCGCTGGCCAGCACGCCGGCGCCGACGTAGCGCACGCCCGCCATCTCGAGCAGACCCTGCAGGGTGCCGTCCTCGCCGAAAGGCCCGTGCAGCAGGGGGAAAACGACATCGACCTCGCCGAGACTGCTCGGCCCGGAGGCAGGGTCGAGGGCGACGAGCCCTTTGTCCGCGTCGTTGGAGAGCACGACGGCGGCACCCTTCTCGTCGACCTCGGGAAGGTGGCCCGCCTGGATGGCGAGGTGTTCGGGTTCATCGCGTTCGAGGACCCAGCGCCCGTCGAGGGTGATGCCGATGGGGATCACGTCGTACCGGTCCCGGTCGAGGACACGCAGCACACTGCCCGCGGTGGAGCAGGAGACGGCATGCTCCGAACTGCGCCCGCCGAAGACGACAGCCACCCGGGGCTTGGCATCGGTTGGAGACGGCCCGTCGTCGGGTAGTGCTCGGGGCGACAGGCTCCGCTCGAACTCGCTCATCGCCCTGACCCTACTCGGCAGGGGCAGCGAAATGTCAGCGGTTGAGCCGGGCAATGAGTCAGGAAGAATCGGCATATGCGCGAACTCCCCGAGACGCTCACCCCCTCGACACTCACAGTGACCGCCGGACGCCCCGCGCACGAGCCGGACGCCCCGCTGAACCCGCCCTTGACCCTGGCCTCGACCTACGTCGCCGGAGGCGCGCTGGAGTACGGGAGGTATGCCAACCCCACCTGGGAGGCGTTCGAGGAGGTCCTGGGGGGCCTGGAGGGCGGGCGGGCCCTTGCGTACGCGTCGGGGCTCGCCGCGATCGCCACCGTGCTCGACCTGGTGCCTGTGGGTGGCATCGTCGTGGCCCCCCGCCACGCCTACCTGGGCACCGTGGGACAGCTCGCCGATCTCACGACGTCCGGCCGGCTCGGAGAGGCACGGCTGGTCGACATCGCCGACACCGAGGCGGTACGCCGGGCGATGCCGGGCGCCCATCTGGTCCTCGTCGAGTCGCCGACGAACCCGGCGCTCGAGGTGGCGGATCTGCCCACGCTGTGCGCGGCCGGGCGGGAGGCGGGGGCCGTCGTCGCCGTCGACAACACGTTCGCGACCCCGCTCCTGCAACGACCCCTTGACGCAGGCGCCGATGTCGTCGTGCACTCGGCGACGAAGTTTCTCGCCGGGCACAGCGACGTCGTACTCGGTGCACTGGTGACGGCCCCGACCCCGCGCGGTGACGAGTTGTCCGAGGAGCTCGCGAGCCGGCGGAGGAAGATCGGAGCGATACCGGGGCCGTTCGAGACGTGGCTCGCCTTGCGCGGCATGCGTACTCTCCATCTCCGCGTGGAGCGCTCCTGCGCCAACGCGGTCACCCTGGCCGAACGCCTCGCCGCCCATCCGGCTGTGGAACGGGTGCGCTATCCAGGGCTGGCGTCCGATCCTGGGCACGGGCGCGCGACGGCGCAGATGCGGGCGTACGGCGGGATCATCGCGATCGAGTTGCGTGGCGGTGCGGCGGCGGCGGACGCCCTCACCCGAACGACCCGGCTGTGGGTGCACGCGACGAGCCTCGGCGGCGTGGAGTCGACGTTCGAGCGCCGACGGCGCTGGGCGACCGAGGTAGCGACGATTCCAGACAACCTCGTCCGGATGAGCGTCGGGATCGAGGACGTCGACGACCTCTGGACCGACCTCTCGACCGCCCTCGACCAACTCGTCGACCGGTCAGGCTGACCGCGCCCCGCCGATTGGATGAGGGGCACCCTCCACCAATCGGGCACTGGATGAAGGCACCCTCACACGGAGCTATCGGATGAAGGGCACCATCATCGCTGGTGAATCCGCTTCTTGTACGGGTTTCCGATCGAGGGCACGTCGAACTTGCTCGGATCGAACGGGTCGTTCGGCGCCTCCTGCCCACGTAGCTCGGCGAGCAGCGCGGTGATCGCGTCCATCACGACCACGGTCGCCTTCTTCAACAGCGACGGGGTTGCCTGGTCGCCGCGGAACGCCGAGAGATCCACCGGTGGTCCCGCCGCCATCCGCATCGTCTTGCGTGGAAGCAGGCGCGGGAACTTGGCGTACGGCAGAAGCACGTCCTGGGCCCCCCACTGCGCGATGGGAACGATCTCGCAACCGGTACGAAGGGCGATGCGTACGGCTCCGGTCTTGCCGACCATCGGCCACAGCGAGGGGTCACGGGTGATCGTCCCTTCCGGATAGACCACGACACACTCCCCCTCGTCGATCGCGGAGCAGGCCTCGGCGAGAGCGTCGCCGGCGGTGCGCTTCTCGCGGTGCACCGGGATCTGTCCGGCCGAGCGCAGGAACTTCCCCACCACAGGAATGTTGAACAGGCTCGCCTTGGCGAGGAATCGCGGCGGGCGGCCGGAGGTGTGCAGGAAATGCCCGATGGCGATCGGGTCGAAGTACGACAAGTGGTTGGTGACGGCGACGATGCCACCTTTGGCGGGAATGTGCTCGGTGCCTCGCCACTCGCGCCTGGTCAACGTACGCATGAAGGGCACGACAGCCGCGGCGGCCAGGTCGTAGCAGAAGCCGGTCTTCGGTGACGGCAGGGTCTTCGGTGACGGGGTCTGCGGCGGCGGCACTCTGTCCTCCTCGTCGGCCCGCGCGGTGTGGGGTGACGGGCGTGGGCGGTCGGTCAGGGCGCGCATGGCACGAGGTCCTGGAAACCCTACGTTCGCCCGCCACAGTCTGAACGACGCCTGGTGTGGTGTCGAGCAGCGGGTCCGGGGTGCTCTGCCGGGAGTCCTGCGGATCGCCGGTGGGCTGGGACTTGAGAGGATCGACGTCGATGTCTTTGCTAGAACGTGCCAACGGCAGCGGCAGTTCCCCCGATCACCGCGGTGGGGCCGGCTGGACCCTCGTGGTGCCCGTCAAGCCGGCGACGGTCGGAAAGTCCAGGCTTGCTCCGTTCGCCGGAGAGCACCGGACCGACCTTGCCCGGGCGATGGCACTCGACACGGTCACCGCCGCGATGGCATGCCCTGTCGTGGTTGACGTCCTTGCTGTCACCCATGATCACGAGTCGGGTGCCGCCCTGTCAGCGATCGGCGCCATCGTCATCTCCGACGAACCGGAGGAAGGCCTCAACGCCGCCCTCCGCCATGGCGCCGCACGCGCGCGGGCCCGCCGGCCAGGCTGTGCCGTGGCAGCGATGCTGGGCGATCTGCCCGCACTTCGTCCGGACGAGCTCGCGCCGGTGCTCGATGCCGCGCTGGCACATCCCACGTCGTTCGTGGCCGATGCCGACGCCGTCGGTACGACCTTGTACTGCGCTGCAGGGACGGCGGAGTTCTCCCCCCGCTTCGGTGGTGCGTCCCGTGCGGCTCATCTCGCCTCCGGCGCGGTGGAGTTGGACCTGCCCGCGATGACCTCCGTACGCCGCGATGTCGACACCGAGGCCGACCTCATGGACGCGTTGACCCTGGGGGTGGGCGCACGTACCCGGGCCGCTGTCGCGCTTCTGCTGTGACAGTGGGTTTGTTCGGCACGAGGAGGGAATAGTCCTCGCATCGCCGGGCGCATAGACTTCGCGCCATGCAGGCGACGGTGCGTTCGTTCGATCCTGAGACCCGGTCCGGCACGGTGTTGGCCGATGACGGGGTCGAGTTGACCTATGACGCTGAGGCCTTCGCCACCGCAGGCCTGCGGCACCTGCGTATCGGGCAACGGGTTCGACTCGATGTCGAGGGATCCGGCGACGCGACCAAGATCCGCTCGCTCACGATCTACACCCTGACGGACTGACGAAACGCAAAGGGGCCGGCACCTTCATCAACGGAAGGTGCCGGCCCCTTTGCCTGCTGCCGGCTTGCGGCTGGCGACAGTCAGCGCTTCGCCGCACGCCTGGCTGGCGTGCGCTTGCTGGTGGCCTTCTTGGCCGTCGTCTTCTTGGCCGCCGTCTTCTTCGTGGCGGTCTTCTTGGCGGTCACCTTGGTGGCGGCCCGCTTGGCCGGCGACCGCGTGGCGGTCTTCTTTGCCGGAGCCTTCGTCGCGGCCCGCTTTGCCGTGGGCGCCTTGGCTGCCGTCTTCGTCGCGGTCTTCTTCGCGGCCGCGAGCCTTGGCAGCTTCTTGGAGCCGGACACGACGGCCTTGAGTTCCGCACCTGCGCGGAACTTCGGAACCGACGTCTTCCTCGCCCGCTTGCGCTCGCCAGTGCGGGGGTTACGGACCATCCGGGACGGGCGGTCGATCTTCTCGAACGCACCGAACCCCGTGATGGCGACCTTCTCGCCTGACGCCACAGCGCGCGTAATCACGTCGATAACCGACTCGAGCGCGTGCTGCGCGTCCTTCTTGTTGCCCTCGAAACGCGTTGCCAGCGTCTCGACCAACTGAGATTTGTTCACTGCTTCCCTCCGGTGAACGGGATCGTACGAGCCTGCGCTCGATTCATGCGCACGTTAGGGAATGTATCGCTCTTACTCAATAACCTTCACCCGGATGCTCCTTGTGTCGCGGCGTTCTGGCCGGCTGGAGGTGCTTGGAACCGGGTCCGCGTCGGACGCTCGTAGGGTTCGGGTACGGGCCGCGGGAGGCCCGATGTCGCCTGCTGGCGTTGACGAATGGCGGCCCTCCCGGACCACCTGGCCGGCTGCCGTTCGTACCCCTCCGGTCGCCAACCGACCCCGCGCCAGCGGCCGTCCCAAGCGGCCTACATGCCGTCATATCCCTTACCACACAGGGCTTTCGAGGTACGCCGACCGCAGAGACCTACGACTTCGGTTGATCTTGGATCCCCGCCAGGCCGCCGCCGCGGAGCCCCAACCAGGCAGCGACTCCGCCGTGTCGACGACCTGCGGCGGCATCGGTCGGATCCGCATCGGAGCAAGGGTTCGGCAGTGCCGAGGGCGGCGTCGAGCGGCCTCAGATCTGCCGAAAACAAGAAAAGGTGAAGTCGGTCACGTTCGGGCGTGTCGCGGGCGACACGCACCCCTGAACCACTCGATCCGGCTGGTTCAGGAGCTCACTGGCAGCGTCGTGGGCCGCAAGGAGGGACGCTGGGACTCGTACGCATCGATCAGATCCACGTGCGTGAGCGAGATGCCGATGTCGTCGAGGCCCTCGCGCAACCGCCAGCGCGTGTAGTCGTCGATGTCGAAGGAGTCCCGGATCGCGTCCGGGCCGTCGCCGGCAAGGATGAGGCGCTGTTCGAGGTCGACGGTCACGGGAGTCTCCGGCTCGCGTTCGACCAACTCCCACAGGCGTTCGACGATCTTGTGGTCGACGAGTGCCACCAGAAGGCCCGCCTTGCCGGCATTGCCGCGGAAGATGTCGCCGAACCGGGCCGCGATGACGACCTTGAAGCCGGCGTCCTGCAAGGCCCAGACCGCATGCTCCCGGGAGGATCCGGTGCCGAAGTCAGGGCCGGCCACGAGGATCGAGGCTCCCTGGTGCTCCGGCTTGTTGAGGACGAACGCGGGATCGCCCCGCCAGGCGGCGAAGAGCCCGTCGCCGAATCCGGTCCGCGTCACGCGCTTGAGGTAGACCGCCGGGATGATCTGGTCGGTGTCGACGTTGGACCGCCGCAGCGGGGCGGCCTTGCCGGTGTGGACGGTGAACTTCTCCATGGCTGTGGCTCCGTCAGCTTCGGATCGTGCGGAGGATCAGGTCGTGGGCAGGTCGGCGGGCGAGGCGAGGTGGCCACTGACGGCGGTCGCGGCCGCGACGAGCGGCGACACCAGGTGGGTACGTCCGCCCTTGCCCTGCCGGCCTTCGAAGTTGCGGTTGGAGGTCGACGCGCTGCGCTCCCCCGGCGCGAGCTGGTCGGGGTTCATGCCCAGGCACATCGAGCAGCCGGCGCCCCGCCATTCGGCTCCCGCGTCCTTGAAGAACACGTCGAGACCTTCGGCCTCGGCCTGCAGGCGTACGCGGCCCGAACCCGGAACCACCAACATGCGTACTCCTGGAGCGACCTTGCGGCCGCGGATCACGTCGGCGGCGGCGCGCAGGTCCTCGATCCGGCCGTTGGTGCAGGACCCGAGGAACACCGTGTCGACAGTGATCTCGCGCATCGGAGTGCCGGGCGTGAGGCCCATGTACTCGAGCGCCCGCTCGGCCGACACCTGTGCGCCCGGGTCGTCGTAGTCGCTCGGATGGG
The DNA here is from genome assembly GCF_040196095.1 of Actinopolymorpha sp. B17G11. Classification (NCBI taxonomy): domain Bacteria; kingdom Bacillati; phylum Actinomycetota; class Actinomycetes; order Propionibacteriales; family Actinopolymorphaceae; genus Actinopolymorpha; species Actinopolymorpha sp. B17G11. Next base: position 135,120 of record NZ_JBEFTW010000016.1, on the reverse strand, counting down.
GGACGGCGCCGCCGAGGGGAACCCCCTGCCCGGGGTTGGTTCCCCAGGTGACGAAAGGCGTCAGGGCGCTCGCGTCGAGGTGGACCTCGCGGTCGAACTCCGCGCCGGGGTCGGTCGTGAGGCCACGCCAGTAGTCGAGAGCGGCCTCCCATTCCTTGCCCTTCGGGGCGTGTGGGCGACCCTCCAGATAGGCGAAGGTCGTCGCGTCCGGCGCCACCATGCCGGCCTTGGCACCCCACTCGATCGACATGTTGCAGACCGTCATCCGGCCTTCCATCGACATGGCGCGCATGGCTTCGCCGCGGTATTCGACGACGTGCCCCTGCCCGCCGCCGGTGCCCACCTGGGCGATGAGGGCGAGGACGAGGTCCTTCGGCGTCACGCCTTCCGGCGGTAGGCCGTCGACCGTCACGGCCATGGTCTTCGGACGACTCTGGGGCAGGGTCTGGGTGGCGAGGACGTGTTCGACCTCGCTCGTGCCGATGCCGAACGCCAACGCGCCAAAGGCTCCGTGGGTCGAGGTGTGGGAGTCACCGCAGACGATCGTCATGCCGGGCTGGGTGAGGCCGAGCTGCGGGCCGATGATGTGCACGATGCCCTGGTCGGCGTCGCCGAGCCGGTGCAGCCGGACCCCGAACTCCTCGCAGTTGCGACGCAGGGTCTCGACCTGGGTGCGGGAGACCGGATCGGCGATCGGCTTGTCGAAGTCCAGGGTGGGGACGTTGTGGTCCTCGGTCGCGATCGTGAGGTCGGGACGCCGTACGCCGCGGCCGGCAAGGCGGAGGCCGTCGAACGCCTGCGGACTCGTCACCTCGTGGACGAGGTGGAGGTCGATGTAGAGCAGGTCGGGTTCGCCCTCGCTCCGGCGTACGACGTGCTCCTCCCACACCTTCTCCGCGAGGGTGGTCCGCATGGTGGTGCCTCCAGACAGGTCTTTTCGCAATTGTTTCGACCCGACCCAACGTGGGTCCGGTTTGACTGGTTCTCGACCCTTCAGACCTTGGCCTTTTCAGGTTCTGGGCTTGCGTCTCGTAATTCGAGACTGCAATATCGAGTCATGGACAACTCTAGCGGAGTCGGCGTTCTTGACAAGGCGGCGCTCGTTCTCGGTGCCCTGGAAGCGGGTCCGGCCACCCTCGCCGGGCTGGTTCAGGTCACAGGTCTGGCCAGGCCGACAGCCCACCGGCTGGCGGTCGCGTTGGAGCATCACCGTCTCGTGGCCAGGGACATGCAGGGGAGGTTCATCCTCGGTCCCCGGCTCGGGGAGCTGGCCGCCGCGGCCGGTGAGGACCGGCTGCTGGCCGCCGCAGGGCCCGTCCTGGCACGCCTTCGCGACATCACGGGGGAATCCGCTCAGCTCTTCCGCCGCCAGGGCGAGGGGCGCGTCTGTGTCGCCGCCGCCGAACGCCCGAGCGGGCTCCGCGACACGATCCCGGTTGGCACCCAACTCACCATGCACGCCGGCTCCGCCGCCCAGATCCTGCTGGCGTGGGAGGAGCCTGAACGCCTGCACCGCGGCCTGCAGGGCGCGAAGTTCACGGCGGCGACGTTGGCGGCCGTACGCCGGCGAGGATGGGCGCAGAGCGTCGGGGAACGGGAGGCGGGGGTCGCGTCGGTCTCGGCCGGGATCCGCTCTCCGTCCGGCAAGGTCGTCGCGGCGGTGTCGGTGTCCGGTCCGCTGGAGCGGCTGTCTCGGCAGCCGGGTCGGATGCACGCGCCTGCGGTGATGGCGGCCGCCGAACGCCTCTCCGAGTCCCTCCGCCGAGCCGCCGAGTAAGCACCTGCCGGGCCGGAACCGCCCTACCGGCACACGGTTGCAGCGCAGGCCAGGGCGGCACACCGTCAAGAGCGGCTCTGGAGGACCGATGCCCGTCACCGTCGTCACCATGTCGCTGCCGACGTACGACCTCACGGCGCCTCCCGACGCGGAAGCCGTCGGCGCAGCTCTCGATGACGTCATCTGCAAGAACTTCGGCCAGGACGGGGAACGCGAGATTGCCATCCGGTCCGTCAGCCTGATCGACCATCCGACGCACACGCACGACTCGCTGGGCGAAGTGATCAGGGCGACCGGCACGGATCGGTACGACCCTGAGCGGAAGGGCCCGCTGCACGAGGCCTACGACCGTTACGGCGTCGAGTTGCACGTCGTTCCCTGCGTGGTCTCGGCAACCTCCCTGAGCTCGGCCATGTGCGACGGCCGAACGTTCTACGGCACCACGGAATCGGTGATGGCGGAGGCCGTGAGCGACTTCTACGTGGGTCCGCCGGTCGACCGCGACGGCGTTCCACTGAGGATCGACCTGCTCACCATCTACGACCTCGCCCACCTCGAGGGCATCCCGATCCCCTTCCATGGCGAGGAGAAAGCGCCGCTGTCAGCCTGCCGTTTCAGACATCCCGATCGGCGCAGCGAAGCAGTACTCGGGCTGATCAAGGTTCTCTGAGCCTGGGTAGGTCACCTGCGGCCGGTCCCCAGGCGCCGACGCACCGTGTCCCGGGGTGCCGGTCGGGCTCAGAAGTCGATCCGCACGGCGTCCTTCCGCAAGGCTGCACACGCTAGGTCACATTCCGGATGCTCTACCTCCGGAAACGCAGACACCTGCTGTCGTACGACGTCAGTGACACGCGAAAGGCGACCCGGTGCGCTCAGCGCACACGGATCGCCCAAGAGCCTGTAGCCCCGACCGGATTCGAACCGGCGCTACCGCCTTGAGAGGGCGGCGTGCTAGGCCGCTACACAACGGGGCCGCAAAGCGAGCTGCACTCTATCAACCGGAGACTGTCCGTCCGCCAGAGCCTCCCAGCCAACCAGCGTTTCCCAGCCAACCAGAGCCTCCCAGCCAACCGGAGACTCCCGAGAACGCGGAGACTCCCAGCTCACCCGCTGGGGTACTAGGACTCGAACCTAGACTAACGGAACCAGAATCCGTCGGGCTGCCAATTACCCCATACCCCATGGGTCGGCCCGAACCACCATCTGGCAGCGGGCCGCCTCGATGATAGCGAAGCCGTCGCGTACCCCCACACGGGCCATCAGGGTCGGCTAGCCGACGTCCGCCTCGAGCGCCCGCTCTATCCGCCCGAGCGTGCGGTGAGCTCCCAGCAGCTCCAGCGACTCGAAGAGTGGCGGGGATACCCGCCGCCCCGTCACGGCCACGCGTACGGGCCCGAACGCGTGCTTGGGCTTGCGTCCCAACTTCTCGACGAGGACCTGCCGCAGCGCCTGCTCGATGGCTGCCCGGTCCCATACGGCGAGCGCCGCGAGGGCTTCGTACGCCGCGGACAAGACAGGTCCGGCGTCGGTGGTGAGTACGCGCGCAGCAGCCTCCGGGTCGACGGTGAAGGCGCCCTCGCGGACGAAGAGGAAGGCCAGCAGGTCGACGGATTCGGTGAGCCTGGTCAGCCGCTCCTGAATCAGGGGCACGGCGGCCACCACGAGCCGTGCCTGGTCCGGATGCACCGGCTCGGCCACCAGCCCGGCCGCCTGCAGGAACGGCATGATCCGATGCGCCAGTTCGTCAACGCCGAGCGCGCGGATCTTGTCCCCGTTGATGGCGTCGAGCTTCTTGGGGTCGAGGCGGCCTGGCGTGGCACCCACCCGGGACAGGTCGAAGAGCTCGACCAGCTCGTCGAGGCGGAGGTCCTCGCGGTCGTTGCCCGGTGACCAGCCGAGCAGGGCGAGGTAGTTGACCACCGCTTCCGGAAGGTAGCCGTTCTCGCGGTACCACTCGATGGAGGCCGATCCGTAGCGCTTCGACAGCGGCTTGCCGTCGGTCCCGAGGACGTACGGGCAGTGGGTGAAGACCGGGACGTCCTCGGCGGGAACGCCCATCGCCTCGTACATCGCGATCTGCCGCGGCGTCGAGGCCAGCAGGTCGTCGCCGCGGACGACGTGGGTGATCCGCATGAGCGCGTCATCCACTGACACGGCGAGGTTGTAGAGGGGGTAGCCGTTGGCCCGCATGATGACGAAGTCGGGGATGTTGGCGTGGTCGAAGACCACCTCGCCACGAATCGTGTCGTGGACGGTGGTGGTGCCGGGCGGCATCCGGAAGCGGACGACGGGTTTGCGTGCCTCCGCTTCGAAGTCCGCGACCTGCGCAGCCGTCAGCGTCCGGCAGCGACCGCTGTAGCCGGGCGGCAGGCCCTTGCTGCGTTGCGTTTCCCGCTCGGCGTCGAGCTCCTCCTGCGTGCAGTAGCAGTGGTACGCAGTGCCCTCGGACAGGAACCGCTGGACCCACTCGTGGTAGAGCGGAAGGCGTTCGCTCTGCTGGTACGGGCCGCAGTCGCCGCCGATCTCCGGACCCTCGTCCCAGTCGAGGCCGAGCCAGCGCAGGTCCTCGAGGGCGGACGCGATCGCCTCGTCGGTGATGCGTGACCGGTCGGTGTCCTCGATCCGCAGAACGAACCGGCCCCCGGTGTGGCGCGCCCATGCCCATGCGTACAACGCGGTTCGGATGTTGCCGACATGCAGGTCGCCGCTCGGGGAGGGCGCGAAGCGGGTACGGACGGCTGGTGAGGGCCGGGCGGAACCGCCTTCAGCCATGGGCGATCACCGGGTTGGTCAGGGTGCCGATGCCCTCGATGGTGACCGACACCTCCTCACCGGGACGCATCGGCCCGACACCGGCCGGCGTCCCGGTGAGGATCAGGTCGCCGGGCAACAGCGTCATGAACGAGCTGACGTACCTGACGAGGGACGGGATGTCGTGGATCATCTGCGAGGTACGCCCGGACTGGCGAGGCTCCCCCGCCACGGTCGTCGTCAACGCCAGGTCGGAGGCGTCGAGCTCGGTCTCGATCCAGGGGCCGATCGGGCAGAACGTGTCGAATCCCTTGGCCCTCGCCCACTGCCCGTCGGTCTTCTGCAGGTCGCGGGCCGTGACGTCGTTGGCACAGGTGTAGCCGAAGATGACCTCGGCGGCGCGTTCGCGTGGCACGTGTCGGCAGATCCGGCCGATCACCACCGCCAGCTCGCCTTCGTAGTGCAGGTCCGAGGTTTCTGCCGGGTAGACGATCCCGTCACGCGGCCCGATGACCGACGTGTTGGGCTTGAGGAAGATCAACGGCTCGGCCGGAACCTCGTTGCCCAGCTCGGCAGCGTGTTCGGCGTAGTTGCGGCCGACGCCGATCACCTTGCTCCGTGGGATGATCGGCGCCAGCAGGCGTAGGTCCGTGAGCGGGAGCCGTTCGCCGGTGGGCTGGACGGGCCGGTAGAGCGGGTCGCCGTCGATCACCGCGGCGATCTCGGCCCCCGCCTCCCCTTCGATCACGGCGTACTTCGGGTCCTCACCTGCACTGAACCGTGCGATGCGCAAGGCCAACCTGCCTTCGTGCTTCCTGGTCGCCGGTGGATCCGCGCCGGCGGCCCCGGTGGATCCGTACGGAAGCTCGCAGCCTACCGGGCCGCCCTGGTCAGGTCGCCTGCTCCCCGACCTGGCCGCCCTGGCCGACCTGACCGCGGACGAGACCGAACGTCACGCCGTCGACAAGTGCCTCGAACGACGCCTCGACGATGTTGTGCCCCACGCCGCAGGTCTCCCACGACTCCTCGCCGTCGGACAGCTCGATCAGAACTCTGATCACGGCGTCGGTCCCGTGGCCCGCTTCGAGGATGCGGACCCGGTAGTCGATCAGGTCGAGCTTGTCCACGATGGGGTACGCCTGCCCGATCGCGCCGCGGAGCGCACTGTCGAGCGCGTTGACCGGGCCGTTGCCCTCGCCGGTGACGATGGTGCGTTCGCCCCCGGCGCGCAGCTTGACGGTCGCCTCGGAGACGGCTTCCTCGCCGGGCCTGGAGTCCGTGATCACCCGCCAGGACTCGACCTCGAAGAACGTCGGTCGGACGCCTTCGACCTCTTCGATGAGCAGGAGCTCGAACGACGCGTCCGCGGCCTCGAAGGTGTATCCGCGCGACTCCAGCTCCTTCACCCGTTCGGTGATCCGCGTGACGAGCTCGCGGTCACCGGCGAGGTCGTATCCGAGCTCGCGTCCCTTCAGCTCGATACTCGCCCTGCCCGCCATGTCGGAGACGAGCAGTCGCATGTCGTTGCCGACAAGCTCGGGATCGGTGTGCTGGTAGAGATTCGGGTCGACCTTGATCGCGCTGGCGTGCAGTCCCGCCTTGTGGGTGAAGGCCGACGCGCCGACGTAGGGCTGACGGGAGTACGGAGGAACGTTGGTCACCTCCGATACGGCATGGGCGATCCTGGTCGCCTCCCGAAGGGCAGGTTCGGGAACGAGCGCATGTCCGAGCTTGAGCTGGAGGTTGGCGACGACGGTGAGCAGGTCGGCGTTGCCGGTGCGTTCGCCGTAGCCGTTGAGGGTTCCCTGCACGTGGGTGGCGCCGGCGCGTACGGCGGCGAGGGTGTTGGCTACGGCGCAGCCGGCGTCGTTGTGGCAGTGGATTCCCACCCGCGCGGTGGTCCCCGCGAGACCGGCCGTGCTCAGCAGGGTGTCGACGACCTCGCCCACATGGTCGGGAAGCATGCCGCCGTTGGTGTCGCAGAGCGCGAGGACCTCCGCCCCCGCTTCGGCGGCCGTGCGTACGACCTCGATGGCGTAGGCCGGATTCTCGCGGTAACCGTCGAAGAAGTGCTCGGCGTCGAGGAAGACCCGTTGCCCGCAGGAGCGGAGGTGTTCGATCGTGTCCCGCACCATCGCGAGGTTCTCCTCCAGCGTGGTACGCAGGGCGAACTCCACATGGCGGTCGTGGCTCTTGGCGACCAGTGTCACGACGCTGGCACCGGAGTCGCGCAGGGCCGCCACGAGCGGGTCGTCTGCCGCCGCCACCCCCGCCCGCCGCGTGGCACCGAACGCGGCGAGCGTGGCGTGGCGTAGGTGCAGCTCCGACCGCGCCCGCGCGAAGAACTCGGTGTCCTTGGGGTTGGCTCCCGGCCAGCCGCCTTCGATGTAGCCGACGCCGAGTTCGTCCAGGTGCCGGGCGATCGTCAGCTTGTTGTCGACGGAAAGGCTCAGCCCTTCCTGCTGGGCACCGTCGCGAAGCGTGGTGTCGTAGACGTGAAAGTCGCTCATCGGGAGGCGCTCCTGGGGGATGACTGCTCGAGTTGACGTCTGCGGGCTCGGCGTGGGAGCTGAACCGGGGAGGGCTTGAGACAAACAAAAAACCTCCCGCCGGAAGCGAGAGGTCTGCGCGCTGGACGAGAGAAGCAGGTCCGGCGCGCCTACGTAATGATCAGGGTGAAGGTCTTCAGCATTCCGGCAGTGTCGCACATCACCCCGGGCACAGGTCAACCACCCCATTCCCGGCAGGCGGTCCTCCCGATCGAGAGGCCGCGCCCGGCGGGCCGTGATCTTGGGCAAATCTCTGGAGAGCCCGTCCCGCCGGCGGTTAGGCTCTGACACATGGGCATCTGAGGAGAACTCACCTTTCCCGACATCCCGGTCGCCGCTCACCTGTCCGGCGCGACCGGTCCGATCGAGTTCCGGGGCCCCATGACTGCATCCGCCAGACATTCTGTAGCGCCCTCCGCCGCCGTGCTCAAGGCGTCCGGTCTTGCCAAGGGCTACGACGACGAGCCGCTGTTCACCGACATCAGCCTGACCGTCAACGCGGGCGAGCGGGTCGGCCTCGTCGGCCCCAACGGTGCCGGTAAGTCCACCTTGCTCCGGCTGCTCGCCGGGCTGGAGCGCCCGGACGCGGGGTCGGTGGCGTACGGCCCACACGGCCGGGTGGGCTATCTCGACGCGGAGATCGCCGACACCGACGCCACGGTGGGTTCGTACCTCGACGAGGGTCTCGGTGAGCTGCACCGGATCGCCGCGCGGATGCGGACTCTCGAGGACGTCATGGCGAGGGACGCCCCGGCGGCCGGCGGCACACTGTCGGAGTACGCCGGACTGCAGGACCGCTTCGCGCTGCTGGGTGGCTGGGAGGCGGAGGCGCGTGCCGAGGAGGTACGCGGCCACCTCGACATCGCGTCCCTCGACCCGCGTACGCCCCTGGTCGACGTGAGCGGAGGGCAGCAGGCACGGCTCATGCTGGCGCGGTTGCTGCTGGAGGAGCCGAGCATCCTGCTCCTCGACGAACCCACCAACCATCTCGATCTCGCCGGCGTCAGCTGGCTGGGCGAGTTCCTCGCGGACTACCGCGGGGCGGTCGTCGTCATCACCCACGACCGGGCATTCCTCGACGCGAGTGTCGACCGGATCGTCGAACTCGACATCCTCACCGACCGGGCAGAGTTCTACGAAGGTGGCTATTCGGCCTACCGCGCGGAGAAGCAACGCCGCCGGGCGCGGCTGTTGGCCGACTACGAAGCCCAGGAGAAGCACCGCCGGCGTCTCGCCGCCGACATCGAACGCACCGCGAACCAGGCGTTGCGGACCGAACTCACGACCCACAACGACAAGGCGCGCCGGTACGCCAAGAAGGTCGCGAAGAAGGCGAAGGCCCGGGAACGCAGGCTGCGCAGGGAAATGCTGTCCGCACGCTGGATCGAGCACCCGCAGGAACGCCCGCCCCTGGTGCTGGACCTCGCCGCCACGACACCGCCCGAGTGCACCGTCCTCACCCTGGACGGCGTCGCGGCCGATCGGGGCAACGGCCTGCTGTGGAAGGACTTCTCGGCGGTGGTGAGAGGTGGTGAGCGGATTCTGGTCACCGGGGAGAACGGCACCGGCAAGTCCACCTTGCTCGCGCTGCTCTCAGGCGAGCTGGCACCGGCCGGCGGGGAGATCGCCACCACCGCCCGCATCGGCGTACTCCCCCAGGTGCACGACCGGCTCCCCCTGCGGATGCCGGTGCTCGACTACCTGCGCAGGGAAGTCCCGATGTACGAGGAGGAGGCCGAACACCTGCTGGACTCGTACCTCTTCGACTCTTCGCAGTTCCGGCGGCCTCTCGGCACACTCTCCGCGGGCGAGCTGCGGAGGTTGTTGCTGGCCGCGCTGATCAACGGCGGCCAGCAGGTGCTGCTGCTCGACGAGCCCACCAACTACCTGGACTTCGAGTCCCTGGACGTGTTGGAGGCCGCGGTCGCCGCATTCGGAGGTACGACGGTGACGGTCAGCCACGATGAGCGGTTCGTGCAGAGTCTGGCTCCGACCCAGCAATGGCATCTCACGCGGCGGAGTGGTGCGGTGTCTTCCTGGGCGGTGTCGTCCTGGGCGGTGTCTTCCTGGGCGGTGGAGATCCGGGAGTGATCAACGGCCGGCGAAGAGGACATTCCCTGCAGAAACCCAATGTCCCGTTCGCGGGCCGCTGATCACCTGACGACCGGTCTCAGCCCGAGCCGCCGGGATCCGCGCCGACCTCGGCCCCTTCGAGGTCGAGGACCTCGGGATCGAACTCGCCGTCCTTCGCACCGGACAGGAACGCCTCCCACTCGCCAGGAGTGAAGACGAGGATCGGCCCGTCCGGATCTTGGGCGTTGCGCATGCCGATCAGGTCGTCGACGAAACCGACCTCGATGTCCCCACCGGGGACTGCCGCGCGCCACTCGACCCTGGTGAGGTCGAACTCTCCCTTGGTCGGGTGGGACGCCACTGCACTGCTCTCTTCGCTCATACCTCCGTTACTCCCTGTTTCAAGACGCGACCGACGAGGGCCTGGTCACCGGCGTTCGTTACCGGCAGAGGTCGCGTACTGTGCGCACAGAAGCTACTCCTCCTACGCCTATTTGCGCAGGATCCCTCGCCGATCCGTGCCGATCGGCAAGGCCGTGGAGACGCTCCGTGATGATCAGCGAAGACGTTGGTATCGAGTACTCAGCGTGACATCGGCGATGTGTTCGGCCGTGTCCGCGTGCGGAGGAGCGGTCAGCGCACCCGGTGGAGCCAGCCGTGGGCGTCCTGCGCCCTTCCGTACTGGATGTCGAGCAGCTGCTGCCGGATCCGCGAGGTCACCGGGCCGGCCGAGCCGTCGCCGATCTCGAGCGCGCCACCGCGCCACTTCAACGATCCGACCGGGGTGACCACGGCGGCCGTACCGCAGGCGAACACCTCCGCGATCCGGCCGCTGACGACGCCAGAACGCCATTCGTCGACGTCGATCCGGCGTTCTTCGATCTTGTGGCCGAGCTCGGCTCCGAGCGCCATGATCGCTTCGCGGGTGATGCCCTCCAAGATGGTGCCGGTGAGCTCGGGCGTCACGATCGACCCGTCGTCGAAGACGAAGTAGAGGTTCATGCCGCCGAGCTCTTCCACCCAGCGTCGCTCGACCGCGTCCAGGAACGCCACCTGGTCGCACCCGTTCGCGCCAGCCTCCTGCTGGGCCAGCAGACTCGCCGCATAGTTGCCGCCGCACTTGGCCGCACCGGTGCCACCGACCGCGGCCCGGGTGTAGTCCTCGGACAGCCAGATCGAGACCGGCTTGACCCCTTCGGCGAAGTAGGACGCGGCGGGCGACGCGATCACCGCGAACGTCACCTCATGGGCGGGTCGCACACCGAGAAAGACCTCGGACGCGAACATGAACGGGCGGAGGTAGAGGCTCTTCTCCCCGCCGGTCGGGACCCATTCGTGGTCGGTCTGGACGAGCAGGTCGAGCGCGGCGACGAAGTCGTCGGCGTCGAGCTCCGGCAACGCCATCCGGTGCGCCGAACTCTGGAACCGCCGGGCATTGGCTTCTGGCCGGAAGGTCCAGATCGAGCCGTCGTCGTGGCGGTAGGCCTTAAGACCCTCGAAGATCTCCTGGGCGTAGTGGAGGACCGCGGTCGCCGGGTCGAGCGAGAGCGGACCGTACGGGCGGAGGACGGCATCGTGCCACCCCTCCCCCGAAGTCCAGGTCACCGTGACCATGTGGTCGGTGAAGAACCTCCCGAATCCGGGCTGCGCGAGGATATCCTCCCGACGCTCCACCGGAGTGGGAGAAGGAGTGAGCTCGCGGCGAAACTCGAGGCTTGCGGTCATGGCAGCACCGTACCCAATCGTGTAACGAGAACAAGGAGTCTGGAGACCAGAGGACTGGAGACGAAGGACGCCGCCCGCGGAACGCGGGCGGCGTCGGGCCTTTGCGAAGGACGTGGGTCCCGTCCAAAGGCCTAGCTGGCTACTCGGGCGGCGATCGCATCGCCGATCTCTGCCGTGGTTCGGGTAGGGCTGGCGCCGCCCCTGGTGTCGAGGTCGGCGCTCACGGCGTCCTCGATCCGGCGGGCCGCCCCGGGCTCGCCGAGGTGCTCGAGGAGCAGGGCGGTGGACAGGATCGCCGCCGTGGGGTCGGCCTTGCCCGTGCCGGCGATGTCGGGCGCCGAGCCGTGGACGGGCTCGAACATCGACGGCGCCGTCCGGTCGGGATTGATGTTGCCGCTCGCCGCCAGGCCGATGCCGCCGGTCACGGCTCCCGCCAGATCGGTGAGGATGTCGCCGAAGAGGTTGTCGGTGACAATGACGTCGAAACGCTCGGGCTCGGTCACGAGGAAGATCGTGGCCGCGTCGATGTGGAGGTAGTCGACGGTGACGTCGCCAAACTCCTTCGCCACCTCCCCCACGATCCGCGACCAGAGGCCGCCTGCGTGGACCAGGACGTTGGTCTTGTGGACCAGGGTGAGCTTGCCCCGGCGAGCCTGCGCGCGCCGGAACGCGTCGCGGACCACGCGTTCGACGCCGTACGCCGTGTTGACGCTCACCTCGGTGGCGAGCTCCTGGGCGGTGCCCTTGCGTACCACTCCGCCGTTGCCGACGTAGAGCCCCTCGGTGCCCTCCCGGACGACGACGAAGTCGATCGGCGCGTCACTCGCGAGCGGGGTCGGCACGCCCGGAAAGCTGCGCGACGGCCGGAGGTTGACGTAGTGGTCGAGCTCGAACCGCAACCGGAGCAGCAGCCCGCGCTCGAGGATCCCGGCCGGCAGTTTGGGGTCGCCCGGTCGCCCGCCCACCGCACCGAGCAGGATCGCGTCGTGGGCACGAAGCTCGGCCAGCACGCTGTCGGGCAGGACCTCGCCGGTCGCGAGGTAGCGCTCGGCACCCAGGTCGTACTGCGTCTGTTCGACCTTGATGTCATAAGCCGGTACGCACGCCTCGAGGACCTTCAGGGCCTCGGCGGTCACCTCGGGGCCGATGTAGTCACCAGGGATGACAGCCAGCCGGATGCTCTGAGCCATACGGATCACCATATTCGCAAGTGTCCACATCCCGAAACTAAGGTCTCGACATGTGGTCGAACGCAATGTGGTCGTGTCGACGGGCGCCCTCGACGGGCGGTTGGAGTTGCTTCGACGGCGGAGGTCGCCTATCTCACCGGACGGGATTTCCGGATGGGGCGACTGCCGGCCGCGGGCGCGGGGTGGCGTCCCGGCTGTCATGTGCGGTGCGGGTCTCGGCAACCGCGGCGGCGGTCCTGCCGCCGTTGTCACGGCGATCCAGCGCCTCCTGCAGGGCTTGGTAGGCCAGCCGTTGCGCCTCGCGATGCGCCTTGGTCATCGGAATTCTCCTTCGCACGTACGCGTCTTCGTCAGTCTCGAGTGCTCGTCCATCTCGAGTGAAGGGCGGGCCGGCAACGCTGGACCCCGTGACGGAGAGCCGACCCTCAGCGGGCCCCGCCACGGCAGCGAAGGATTACGACGAATCTCATGACCCGACCGAGATTAGTTGGACGTCCTAGCAGTTGTCTCGCGGATCGAGGGAAGTTTTCACATGTCGAGACGCCGGGGCGGGAATGCCCTCATGTACCCCACCCTTGGCGCATGAGCGTGCCGCCTGAGATCCCGGCCGTCGTCGCACGAGCCCATCAGCTCTCGCGGCGTCGCGGCTTCGTGTCGTCCTGTCGCAACGAGACCGGCCGGCTGCTGGCGAGCCTCTCCGCCTCCCGCACCGGCACGCTCGCGGAGTCCGGGACCGGCTGCGGGGTCGGCTCTGCCTGGCTGCGCAGCGGCATGCGCGAGGGTGCGCGCCTCCTCACCGCCGAGCACGATCCGGCGCTCGTCGAGGCGGTCCGCGAGATGTTCGCCGGAGACGAGCCCGTGACCGTCCTGGAGGCCGACTGGAAGGAGCTCGCGGCCGAGGCTCCGTTCGCGCTGCTCTTCCTCGACGTACGCGAGGCCAAGCGCGCCGGACCCGACACCGCTGCCGATCTCATGGAGCCAGGCGGGTTCGTCGTGCTCGACGACTTCACCCCGAGTTCGACCTGGCCGCCGATGTACCAGGGCCGGGTCGACACCATGCGCATGCAGTGGCTGACAGATCCGAGGTTCGCAACGGTCGAGGTGATGGTCGCCAGCGACGCCAGCGTGCTGATCGCGACCCGCCGCTGACCGCGGGCCGCCACGGGCCAGTTCTGGGCCCTAGTCCACGAGGTCGATGGCGCGGATGTCCTGGGCGTTGATCTCGCGGGCGATCTCGTCGAGCGCCGCCTGCGGGATCGCCGAGTCGACGGTCATCGCCACCAGGGCCTTGCCGCCTCGGCGGTCCCGGCTGACCTGCATGCCGGCGATGTTGACCCCCGCCTCGCCGAGGATCCGGCCCATGACGCCGATGACGCCCGGCCGGTCGACGTACTTCAGGACTGCCATGTGTTCGGTCAGCTCGATCTCGATGTCGAAGCCCTCGACCTCGACCAGGCGTTCGGCGTGGCGAGGGCCGACGAGGGTGCCGCCGACCGAGACCTGGCGGCCGTCGGCCAGGGTCCCGCGCAGGGTCACGAGGTTGCGGAAGTCGGGGCTGTCGGGATCGGTGAGCAGGCGTACCTCGAGGCCGCGTTCGGCGGCGAGCAACGGGACGTTGACATAGGAGACCTGTTCCTCGACGACCGAGGCGAATGCGCCCTTGAGGGCCGCGAGCTCGAGCACCTTGACGTCGTAGTCGGTGATCTCGCCGCGGACCTCGACGTCCATCTGCAGGGCCACCTCGCCGGCGAGTGCGGTGAAGATCCGACCGAGCTTCTCCGCCAACGGGATCCCCGGCCGGACGTCTTCGGCGATGACGCCGCCCTGGACGTTGACCGCGTCGGGGACGAGTTCGCCGGCCAGCGCCAGGCGTACGGACTTGGCGACCGCGACACCGGCCTTCTCCTGCGCCTCCGCGGTGCTCGCGCCGAGATGGGGGGTCACCACCACGTTGTCGAGCTCCAGCAACGGCGAGTCCGTGCTCGGCTCGGTGACGAAGACGTCGATCCCCGCGCCGGCGACCCGTCCCTCCTTGAGGGCGACGTACAACGCGTGCTCGTCGATGATCCCCCCGCGGGCGGCGTTGACGATGATCGCGCCGGGCTTGGCTTTGGCGAGCTCCGCCTCACCCACGATGCCGGCCGTCTCCGGCGTCTTCGGCAGGTGGACGGTGATCGCGTCGCTGGTGGCGAGCAGTTCGTCGAGGGGCACCAGGCGTACGCCCATCTGCGCGGCCCGGCCGGGCTGGACGTAGGGGTCGTACGCCACGACCTTCATGCCGAACGCGGCCAGCCGCTGCGCGACCAGCACGCCGATCCGGCCGAGGCCGAGGACGCCGAGAGTCTTGTCGTGCAACTCGACACCGGTGAACTTGCTCCGCTTCCACTCGCCGGCCTTGAGCGAGACGTGGGCGGCGGGGATGTTGCGGGCGACCGCCAGGAGCAGGCCGATGGCGTGCTCGGCGGCCGAGACGATGTTGGACTGGGGAGCGTTGACGACCATGACGCCGGCCTGCGTCGCGGCCCGCACGTCGACGTTGTCCAGCCCCACCCCCGCCCGTGCGACCACCTTGAGCCGCGAGGCCGCGGTGAGGACTTCGGAATCGACCTTGGTCGCGCTCCGGACGAGGAGAGCGTCGACGTCGGTGACGGCGGCCAACAGCTCGGACCGGTTGGCGCCGTCGCAGTGGCGTACGTCGAAGTCCGGACCGAGCGCCTCGAGGGTCGCTGAGGACAACTCCTCGGCGATGAGAACGACGGGCTTGGACAAGGTCACATCCGCTGAGGGGCTCACGGTGGAATCCACGCGACAATGCCTTCCTGGTGGGCCGAGACGGGGGGAAGGACAGGTCCCCGAGCACATCTGTGGGCCCGGCGCTCCGCCCCAGCATAATCATCGACTCTGATACCTGCAGCGGGGTGCCGAAACGCGGCCACGCGAGGCGGGAATGACCACGCTACCCACCGGCGCCGATCGGAAACACCCCGCTACCCGCCCGGGCGAGGTGGAAAATGAGGCTCTCCGAGGGCCGCAAATGACCACGCTGCCCATGCCTGTGGTCTTTGGACAGGTGCCGACACCTGTTCCGGCTACCAGCAGCATGGGCAGCGTCAATGCCGGGCGCCGGCTACCAGCAGCATGGGCAGCGTGGTCATTGTCGCCCCAGGCGCAACGCGGTTCGCGCTTCCGCCCGCACTAGCCCCGGGCGGCAGTGCCTTCCACGTAGTCGTCGTCGTGGCTCTTGACCCAGGCCATCAGGGCCCGCAGGTCGCGGCCGACGGCCTCGATCGGGTGCTGCTCGGACTGGGCGCGGAACTTCGCGAACTCGGGTCCGCCGGCGTCCTGGTCGTCGATGAACCGTTGCGCGAACGACCCGTCCTTGATGTCGGCCAGAACCTCCCGCATCCGCTGCTTCACCGAGTCGTCGATGATCCGTGGCCCCGAGACATAGTCGCCGTACTCAGCCGTGTCGGACACCGACCAGCGCTGCTTCGCGATCCCGCCTTCGTACATCAGGTCGACGATCAGCTTCAGCTCGTGCAGACACTCGAAGTAGGCGACCTCGGGCTGGTAGCCCGCGTCGGTCAGCGTCTCGAAGCCGGCCTGGATGAGCGCCGACACACCACCGCAGAGGACCGTCTGCTCACCGAACAGGTCTGTCTCGGTCTCCTCGGTGAACGTCGTCTTGATGCCGCCGGCGCGCAGACCGCCGATCGCCTTGGCGTAGGACATCGTGAGCGGCCAGGCGTTCCCGCTCGCGTCCTGCTCGACCGCGACCAGGACCGGCACGCCGCGGCCCTCGTTGTACTCACGCCGCACCAGGTGACCCGGCCCCTTCGGTGCGACCATGCACACGTCGACACCCGCCGGCGGCTGGATGTAGCCGAAGCGGATGTTGAAGCCGTGCCCGAAGAACAACGCGTCGCCCTCGACCAGGTTGGGCTCGATCGCCTCGGCGTACAGCTTGCGCTGCGCCGGGTCCGGCGCGAGTACGACGATCAGGTCGGACTCCTCACACGCCTCCGCCGGCGTCAGGACGCGCAGGCCCTCCGCCTCTGCCCTCGCCCGGCTCCTGGAGCCCTCCGGCAGGCCGACGCGGACGTCGACGCCGGAGTCGCGCAGAGACAGCGCGTGGGCGTGGCCCTGACTGCCGTATCCGAGGACGGCGACGGTCCGGCCCTGGATGACCGACAGGTCGGCATCGTCGTCGTAGAACAGCTCTGCCACAAGATCTCCTTCGTACGTTCTTTCTGGGTGCTCTTACCACAAGCCTCAGGCGCTGCGCTCGCTCGCCCGGTCGAGCGAGCGGAGGGTACGGTCGGTGATCGAACGACTGCCTCGCCCGATCGCGACCATGCCGGACTGCACGAGCTCGCGGATCCCGAACGGTTCCAGGACCCGCAGCATCGCCTCGAGCTTCTCGGAGTTGCCGGTCGCCTCGATCGTCACCGTATCGGGAGCGACGTCGACCACTTTCGCCCGGAACAGCTGGACCGTCTCCAGCACGCTCCCCCGCGTCTGCGTGTCGACCTTCACCTTGACCAGAAGCAGCTCGCGCTGGACCGACGTCGCCGGGTCCAGTTCCACGATCTTGATGACGTTGACCAGCTTGTTGAGCTGCTTCGTCACCTGTTCCAGCGGAAGGTCCTCGACGTTGACGACGATCGTCATCCGCGAGACCTCCGGGTGTTCGGTGGGTCCGACCGCGAGGGAGTCGATGTTGAACCCGCGCCGGGAGAACAGGCCGGCGATCCGTGCCAGGACGCTGGGTTTGTTCTCGACCAGCACGGACAGCGTGTGTCGGGACACTGCTCTTCGTTCCTTTCCTAGAACGTGGGGAAGACGAGAACGCCGGAACGGGCGTACGGACTCACAGGTCGTCGTGCTCCCAGTCGGGTGCCAGGTCGCGCGCGATCTTGATGTCGTCGTTGCTCGTGCCAGCCGCCACCATCGGCCACACCATCGCGTCACGGTGGACCACGAAGTCGACGACCACCGGAACGTCGTTGACGCTCATCGCCTTCGCGAGCACGTCGTCGATGTCCTCGGGCCGCTCGCAGCGCAGACCGACACAGCCGTACGCCTCCGCCAGCTTGGCGAAGTCGGGGATCCGGGTGGAGTGCAGGTCGGAGTTGGAGTAGCGCTCGTTGTAGAACAGCGTCTGCCACTGCCGGATCATGCCGAGGCTGGAGTTGTTGATCACCGCGACCTTGATCGGGATGTTCTCCAGCGCGCAGGTGGCGAGCTCCTGGTTGGTCATCTGGAAGCAGCCGTCGCCGTCGATCGCCCACACCGTGGCATCCGGACGGCCCGCCTTGGCACCCATCGCGGCGGGAACGGAGAAGCCCATCGTGCCGGCGCCACCGGAGTTGAGGAACGTGCCGGGATTCTCGTACGAGATGAACTGCGCCGCCCACATCTGGTGCTGCCCGACACCCGCCACGTAGAACGCCTCGGGACCGGCGACCTGGCCGATCTTCTCGATCACCTGCTGGGGCGCGAGCGAGCCGTCGTCGGGCTTGGCGTAGCCGAGCGGATACCGGTTCCGCCAGTCGTCCAGGAGCCGCCACCAGGCGGTGTAGTCACCATGGCGACCGGCGCCGTGTTCGGCCTGGATCGCGACCACGAGATCGGCGATGACCTCCCGGCAGTCACCGACTATGGGCACGTCTGCGGTGCGGTTCTTGGAGATCTCCGCGGGGTCGATGTCGGCGTGGACGACCTTCGCCTGCGGCGCGAACGTCGACAGCTTGCCGGTCACGCGGTCGTCGAACCGGGCGCCGAGGCAGATCAGCAGGTCGGACTTCTGCAGCGCGCTCACCGCCGCCACCGTGCCGTGCATGCCTGGCATGCCGAGGTGCAGCTGGTGGCTGTCGGGGAACGCACCCCGCGCCATCAGGGTCGTGACGACCGGGATGCCGGTCATCTCGGCGAGGACCCGCAGCTCCTTGGCCGCGCGGGCCTTGATCACGCCGCCCCCGACGTACAGCACCGGCCGCCGCGACTCGGTGATCAGCCGCGCGGCTTCGCGCACCTGCTTGGCGTGGGGCCGGGTCACCGGGCGGTAGCCCGGAAGGTCGAGGCTGGTGGGCCAGGAGAACGTCGTCATCGCCTGCAGGGCGTCCTTGGCGACATCGACCAGGACCGGGCCTGGACGACCGGTGGACGCGATGTGGAACGCCTCGGCGATGGTCCGCGGGATCTCCGCCGGGTCGGTCACGAGGAAGTTGTGCTTGGTGATCGGGAGCGTGATGCCGCGGATGTCGGCTTCCTGGAAGGCGTCGGTGCCGATCGCGCTCCCCGGGACCTGGCCGGTGATCGCGACCATCGGAACGGAGTCCATGTACGCGTCGGAGATCGGCGTCACCAGGTTGGTCGCGCCCGGTCCGGAGGTCGCCATGCAGACACCGACCTTGCCGGTGGCGAGTGCGTACCCCTCGGCGGCGTGGCCGGCACCCTGCTCGTGGCGGACCAGGATGTGGCGGATCTTGTGCGAGTCCAGCAGCGGGTCATAGGCCGGAAGGATCGCTCCTCCGGGAATGCCGAAGACCGTGTCGACACCGGCCGACTCCAGCGCCTTGATCAGGCTCTGCGCGCCCGTCATCTGGCCACCGGTCGGTTGCGCTCCACCCGTCGGCTGCGTGCCCTTCGGGTGGGCGGCGCCGGGGGTGCGGCCTCCGGTCGTCTGGTCGCTCATCGTTCGCCCTTCCGTAGCGACGGCGTTGTCGGTGTTGTCGTCGAAAGTCTGTGTTGTCGTTGCCGGGGAAACAAAAACCCCCCGGCCCGAACGGGCAACGAGGGGTGCGCGCTGGCTGTGTCAGCCGTGTGAGGGCTCAGCCGGCGCGCTGTCGGAGTACGAGAATCTGTGGACGCACGCATGCACGTTCTCTGACCGTCGCCCCTCACGTCAAGCCGAAGCCTCGCGTGTCTCGACATCCGGACGTTCGGTCCGCATGTCGTCACCCTCCGGGGCGCCTGGATCGTCCGGCACGGGCGCCGGATCATCGGTGAACGCCGGGAGCCCGTCGATGCTGTGCAGGTTCTTCTTCCGGCGGTACGCCACCTGCCCCTCCTGCCCCTTCCGGTCCATGTGCGGCGGCAGCAGGTCGCGCTCCCCCACGTAGTCCATGAGGGGTACGCCGTAACCGCAGGAGTCCGAGATCCGGTGCACGTCCACGACAATCACCGCGCGGGCACCACGATGCTCGGTGAAGAGCTCGGCCAACGCGGGGTACGCGTCGTCGTAGATCGACACCACCCGTCCTCGCCCGTGCAGGCGGACGATGTTGGGTGGGCCCTCGAAGGCGCAGAACATCAGCGTGATCCGGCCGTTGTCCCGCAGGTGCGCGATCGTCTCGGCGCCGCTCGCGGTGATGTCGAGGTAGGCGACGGTGTGCTCGTCGATCACCGCGAACGTGCCGCCGACCCCCTTGGGCGAGACGTTGACGTGCCCGTCCGACCCGCTCGGCGCGGTGGCGGTGAAGAACATCTTCTGCGCTTCGATGAAGGTCCGCAGCCGACCGTCGATGCGTTCGTGGATCTTGCCCATGTGTCCTCCCCCACTCAGCCGTCAGCCGCAGACGGCGCCGTGCGCGGCGGACTTCACCAGCTTGGCGTACTTGCCGAGGACACCGCGGGTGTAGGTCGGCGGCAGGGGCTCCCAGTCCTTCCGGCGGCGTTCGAGCTCGTCGGCGTCGACCTGGAGGTCGAGCGTGCGCGCGGTCATGTCCAGGCGTACGACGTCGCCATCGCGAACCAGGCCGATCAGACCTCCGTCGACCGCCTCGGGCGCGACGTGGCCCACGCACAGGCCCGTGGTGCCGCCGGAGAAGCGACCGTCGGTGAGGAGCAGGACGTCCTTGCCGAGACCCGCACCCTTGATCGCGCCGGTGATGGCAAGCATCTCGCGCATGCCCGGGCCGCCCTTGGGGCCTTCGTAGCGGATCACCACGACGTCTCCGGCCTGGATCGTGCCGTCCTCGAGGGCGTCGAGGGCGCCGCGTTCGCGTTCGAAGACCCGCGCCGGGCCCTCGAAGACAGCTGCGTCCAGGCCCGCGCTCTTGACGACCGCACCTTCGGTCGCGAGCGAACCACGCAGGATCGTGAGCCCGCCGGTGCGGTGGATCGGGTCCTTGATGGCCCGGATGATCGTGCCGTCGAGGTCCGGCGGGTCGATGTCGGTGAGGTTCTCGGCCAGCGTCTTGCCGGTCACCGTGAGCGCGTCGCCGTGCAGCAGCCCCGCGTCGAGCAGGGCCCTCATCACGACCGGGATGCCACCCACCCGGTCGACGTCACTCATCACGTAACGCCCGAACGGCTTGAGATCTCCCAGGTGCGGCACCTTGTCGCCGATCCGGTTGAAGTCGTCGAGGGTGAGGTCGACCTCGGCCTCGCGGGCGATCGCGAGCAGGTGCAGGACGGCGTTGGTCGAGCCGCCGAGCGCCATCACGACGGCGATCGCGTTCTCGAACGCGTCCTTGGTAAGGATCTGGCGCGCGGTGATCCCTCGGCGCAGCATCTCGACGACCGCCTCGCCCGAACGCCGGGCGATGCCGTCGCGGCGTCGGTCGACCGCCGGGGGCGCGGACGAACCCGGAAGCGCGAGGCCCAGCGCCTCGGCCGCGCTCGCCATGGTGTTGGCGGTGTACATGCCGCCGCACGCGCCCTCGCCCGGGCAGATGGCGCGCTCGATCTCGTCGACCTTCTCTCGCGTGATGAGCCCTCGGGCACAGGCGCCGACGGCCTCGAACGCGTCGATGATCGTGACGTCGCGGCCGTCGACTCTGCCGGGCAGGATCGAGCCGGCGTAGACGAACACCGACGCGAGGTCGAGCCGGGCCGCCGCCATCAACATGCCGGGCAGGCTCTTGTCGCAGCCGGCGAGCAGGACCGTGCCGTCCAGGCGTTCGGCTTCGACGACGGTCTCCACCGAGTCGGCGATGATCTCGCGGGACACGAGCGAGAAGTGCATGCCGACGTGACCCATCGAGATGCCGTCGGAGACCGAGATCGTGCCGAACTCCAGCGGGTAGCCACCGCCGGCGTGCACGCCGTCCTTGGCGGCCTTCGCCAGCCGGTCGAGGGAGAGGTTGCAGGGGGTGATCTCGTTCCACGACGAGGCGACGCCGATCTGCGGCTTCTCCCAGTCCTCGTCGCCCATCCCCACCGCGCGGAGCATCCCGCGGGCGGCTGCGCGCTCGATCCCGTCGGTGACTTCCCGGCTGCGGGGCTTGATGTCTGTCATGGTCGTTCGGCTCCTCGTTCGCCGCACAGTTGGTGCGTGGAGGCTGCTGATGGCAGCGACGTGGGACGGGATCTCCGCCCCCTCACTGTACGGCGCCCTCACACGGCGGCAGTCTCGGCACTATGTTGTGCGGTCCGCTTGGCGGAGCGGTGGCCCTCGACCAGAGCGATCCCCACGAGAACCGTTCCGAGAATCGGCGTCACACCGCTGAGCAACTGCTCGGCCGGACCGTAGGTCAGCTCGACGTCCTCACCCCAGGGCAGATGCTTGAACTCCGCGGCCGCGACCCAGACCACGAACGCAGCTGAGAAGCCACGTACCAGGGCGGGCAGCCCGCGGTCGACGACCACCGCGGCAAGGGGCACCACCCAGACGAAGTGGTGCGTCCACGACAGCGGCGAGGCGAGCAGGGTGGCCACGCCACACAGCGAGACCGCGAGGAGCGGCTGCCCGCGTACATGCCAGCGTGCCGCTGCCCACGCTCCGGCGAACGCGACAACGGCACTGAGCGCGAGGCCCGCGTAGTAGACGGCCATTCCGTTGCCGGCGAAGCGCAACGTCGCCGCGAGAATCGACTGGTTGAACAGGAACGACGTCGATCCCGTCCGCGTGTCGCCGGCGAGCAGGAACTGCCAGAACGCGAGCGACTCCCGCGGCATGAGGACCGCACCCAGCAACGTCGCCGCTCCTGCCGCGATGAGTGTGGTGCGCGCCGTCCGCCACTGGCGGGCGAGAAGGAGGTAGACGACGAAGAGGGCAGGCGTCACCTTGATCGCCATCGCCAGGCCGGTGAGGACGCCGGGCGGCAGCAGACGCCGCCGCCATGGGGGGAGGCGGGGGCCGGGTACGAGGTCGAGGACGACCATCGCCATCAGGAAGACGTTGACCTGACCGAATCCCAGCGTCTCCCGTACGGGCTCGACGAAGAGGACGGCAGCCGTGGCCGCCAGGCTGAGCCACCAACCGGTCAACCCGAGCCGATGGACGACCCCCACCACCGCGACCGCCGCCGCCGCGAGCCAGAGCGCCTTGAGCAGGACCGGCGTGACGAGGACGAGGGGTAGGCACAGCAGTGCCGCGAACGGTGGATAGATGAACGCCAACCCGTCGCGCGGCGTGCGGGCGGTGAGGATGTCGCCGCCCTGGATCAGGACCTGGCCGGTGTACTGGTAGACCTCCAGGTCGACGACCCGCGGATCCCAGGGCCAGAACCCTTCGAAGCGTACGGAGAACGGCGCGACCAGCAACGCCGCCAGGATCGGCAACGCCACCTGCACGACGATGGCTACCCGGTTCCGCACTCGGTTGCTCCTTCCAGCGTGGGCGTGTCCCGTCCTTGGTCACCGGATCCGGGTCAGTACGAGCCGGTGACGACGTTGGCGAGCGGCTCGCCGGCGACGTAGCGGCGCAGCTGTGCGCTCACCAGGGCACGGCCGCGGGGAACGAATGCCGAGGTGTTGCCGCCGACGTGTGGACTCAGCAGCAGCCCGGGCGCGTCCCAGAGCGGATCCGTTGCAGGCAAGGGCTCCGGATCGGTCACGTCGACCGCGGCGCGCAACCGCCCGCTCGACAGCT
Source organism: Actinopolymorpha sp. B17G11 (assembly GCF_040196095.1). Lineage (NCBI taxonomy): Bacteria > Bacillati > Actinomycetota > Actinomycetes > Propionibacteriales > Actinopolymorphaceae > Actinopolymorpha > Actinopolymorpha sp. B17G11. Next base: position 112,236 of record NZ_JBEFTW010000016.1, on the reverse strand, counting down.
CGGCGAGCAGAGCGTCGGACTGCACGATCGGCCCGCGCGCGATGTTGACCAGCAGAGCGCCGTCCTTCAGCTGGGCGAGGAACTTCGCATCGACCATGCCGCGGGTCTCGTCCGTCATCGGTACGAGCAGGACGACGACGTCGGCCGCGGGCAACAGGTCGGCCAGCTGCGCTGCGCCCGCGACGCCGCCCCGTGCCGTACGCCCGACCAGGGTCACCTCGCACTCGAAGGGGGCCAGCCGACGGGCCAGCGCCTGTCCGATCGACCCGGCACCCAGGACCACGACACGCTTGTCGGCAAGGGCCTGCCTTCGACCGTCCGCCCACCGGTGCTCGGTCTGCGCATGGACGAACTCGGGGATCCCCCGCAGGGACGCGAGGATCAGCGCCACCCCGAGCTCCGCGGTACTGGCGTCGTGGACACCACGCGCGTTGCAGAGGGTGACGCCTTCGCCGAGGTGCGGGCGTACGTTCTCCACGCCCGCGGTCAGGGTCTGCACCACCTCGAGCGCGGGCATGCTGGCGACCAGTTCGACCGTGTGGGGTCCGGCCATGTACGGCGGTACGTAGAAGGTCACTCCCGCGAGCGACTCCGGCGGCTCAGCGCTACCGTCGTAGACGTCGATCACCAGACCGTCGGGCAACCCGGAATAGACGGCAGGTGGCTCGGGAAGCCAGACCCGCGCGGGTGGGGACGCCGGACGCCGGACACTCTGCCTGCTCTCCACGGGCCATGAGACTATCCGCAGCGAGGGCACGTTTCACACATCGAGGAGCCACCAGTGCGTCATGTCATCGTCGCCGTCGTCGCGACCACGGCACTTGGCCTGCTCGGCGCCTGCGCGGACGACCCCGCACCGGAGACCAACGGAAATCCGCCGGATTCGTCGCAAACAGCTACCGCGTCGTCCTCTCCCGAGGAGAGCACGCCAGCTGAGGACGAGGGCGAGGACTCCCGCCGGGCCGGTCCCCCACCCGCTCCCCGGATCGCTGGAACGGTCGCCACCGGCCTCACGTCCCCCTGGGGACTGGCCTTCCTGCCTGACGGCGCTGCGTTGGTGGCTGAACGTGACACTGCAGGGATCAAGCGGATCGCCCGCGGCGGCGCGGTGTCCACCGTCGGCACCGTCCCCGGCGTGGTGCCGGGCGGCGAGGGCGGTCTGCTGGGCATCGCCGTGTCGCCGACCTTCGAGCGCGACCGGTTCGTGTACGCCTACTACACCGCCGGGGACGAGAACCGGATCGTACGCATGCCGTACACAGGTTCCCGGCTCGGCCGCCCCCAGACGGTCCTCGACGGCATTCCCGGGAGCGGCATCCACAACGGCGGCCGCATGGTCTTCGGCCCGGACGGCTTCCTCTACGTCGGCACAGGTGAGGCGTCCGACGAGCCGCTCGCCCAGGACCTGGACTCCCTCGGCGGGAAGATCCTGCGGATCACGCCGGACGGTGACCCCGCGCCCGGCAACCCGTTCGACTCGCCGGTGTGGAGCTACGGGCATCGCAACGTGCAGGGGCTGGCGTTCGACGACGACGGGCGGCTGTGGGCGAGCGAGTTCGGCCAGAGCACCTGGGACGAGCTCAACCTCATCCGGCCAGGTCGGAACTACGGCTGGCCCGAGGTCGAAGGTGTCGCGGGCGAGCGCGGGTTCGTCGATCCGGTCGCGCAATGGCCCACCGACGAGGCCTCGCCGTCGGGCCTTGCGTACGTCGACGGTGCGTTGTGGATGGCTGGACTCCGTGGCGAACGTCTCTGGCGGATCCAGATCGACGAGGGTCGCGTCATCGGCAAGCCGCGGGCGTTCTTCACCGAAGACCTAGGCCGGCTGCGTACCGTGGCACCGGCGCCGGGGGGCGGACTGTGGCTCACGACCAGCAACACCGACGGCCGTGGCGACCCGCGCGACGGCGACGACCGGATCCTGCGGCTGTCCCTCGACCGTTGAGCTCAGGTGTAGCGTCGGTCGACCGCTGAGTTCAGGTGTGGCGGCGGTCGAGCTGGGCCGGATCGATCTCCGCCCCCACATCCGGAAACTGCATGGTCTGGCCGCAAGAAGCACGCGCATGATCGACGTAGCGCTCGACCTCCAAGCGCCGTAGCCAGAACGCCGGCCGACCGCTGTCATCGGGCTCGACCACGAGGTACCACGGAATTCCCGCCATCGCGTAGTCGATCGCCTTCTCGTCCCGATCACGTCGCCCGCTGCCGGGCGAGACGACCTCAGCCACCAGAAGTGCTCGGCTCCCCTCGAAGATCATCGATCGATGCAGCTCATGCGTCACGACGACATCAGGAATGCGGATCCGACCCGGAACGATCCGGACGTTCACCTCATAATGGACGTTCAAAGTCTCAGGAGCCGCAGCCTCGAGAAAGTTGGCCAGCCGGCGCGTCCAGTCCTGGTGGAGAGCGCCCGGGCTGGGATTCACGAGCAGGCTCCCGTCCACCAGCTCGACCCACCGGCTTTCCTGAAGTGCCAGGAACTCTTCCTCGGTCCACGGCCCCGGGTGGTTGACCCACACGTCGGGATCCTCGGTCGTGACTGCACCCATTGCGCGACACCTCCAGCGGAGCGCTCACACCAGTGTGGCATGGCAACTACCCTTCGATCAGGAGTTCGAAGGGTAGATGGCGGCACCGACGGCGAAGATCGACTCGACCTCATCGGCCCCGACTGCAACGGTGCAGGACGTTTCCGCCGGGCGCCGGACCTACTCGGCGCCGAGGCGCTCCAGGATCAGCTCGCGGACCCGGCCCGCGTCGGCCTGGCCACGCATCTCCTTCATCACGGCACCGATCAGCGCCCCCGCGGCGGCGACCTTGCCGCCACGGATCTTCTCCGCCACATCGGGGTTGGCCTCGATCGCCCGGTCGACCGCCGCACCGAGCGCGGAGTCGTCGCTCACCACGGCGAGACCGCGCGCCTTGACGACCTCCTCGGGCGTACCCTCGCCGGCGAGGACGCCGTCGAAGACCTCGCGCGCCAACTTGTCGTTGACGGTGCCGGCGTCGACGAGGGCCTGGATGGCGGCCACCTGTGGCGGCGTGATCGGGAGCGCTTCGAGCTCGACCTCGGCCTCCTTCGCCCGGCGTGCCAGCTCGCCGAGCCACCACTTGCGGGCCGCCGCCGGGGTCGTGCCTGCCTCGACGGTCGCCTCCACGAGGTGCAGGGCGCCCGCGCCGATGACGTCGCGGAACTCCATCTCGGTGAAGCCCCATGCCTCGGCGAGCCGTTTGCGGTGCGCGCTCGGCGGTTCCGGCAGGGTGGCCCGCAGCTCCTCCACCCACTCCGGCGACGGCGCGACCGGCACGAGGTCGGGCTCGGGGAAGTACCGGTAGTCCTCGGCCTCCTCCTTGCTACGTCCGGACGTCGTGATGCCGGTGTCCTCGTGCCAGTGCCGGGTCTCCTGCGTGACCTTGCCACCCGCGTCGAGGATGGCCCCCTGCCGGCAGATCTCGTACCGCAGGGCACGCTCCACCGAACGCAGCGAGTTGACGTTCTTCGTCTCGGTCCGCAGGCCGTACGGCGTCTCACCCTGCGGCCGCAGCGACACGTTGGCGTCGCATCGCAGCGAGCCCTGTTCCATGCGTACGTCGGAGACGCCCAGTGCCCGCATCAGGTCACGCAGCTGCGAGACGTAGGCCCGCGCCACCTGTGGCGCCAACGCGCCCGTGCCCTCGATCGGCTTGGTCACGATCTCGATCAACGGGATGCCGGCGCGGTTGTAGTCGACGATCGAGTAGTCGGCGCCGTGGATCCGGCCGCTCGTGCCGACGTGGGTGGACTTGCCGGTGTCCTCCTCCATGTGGGCGCGTTCGATGCCGATCGTGTACGTACGCCCCTCGACCTCGACCTCGACCTCGCCGTTGACCGCGATCGGTTCGTCGTACTGGCTGATCTGGTAGTTCTTCGGCATGTCCGGATAGAAGTAGTTCTTCCGGGCGAACCGGCACCAGTCCACGATGTCGCAGCCGAGAGCGAGGCCGATCCGGATCGCCGACTCGACTGCCTTGCCGTTGACGACCGGCAGCGATCCGGGCAGGCCGAGGCAGACCGGGCAGACCTGGGTGTTGGGCGGCGCGCCGAACTCCGTGGGGCAACCGCAGAACATCTTGGTCACCGTGCTCAGCTCGACATGCACCTCGAGCCCGAGCACCGGGTCGTAACGCTCCACCGCCTCGTCGTAGTCGAGCAAACTCGGCATGGTCCCGGTCGTCATCAGCGTCCTTCGATCATCTAGAGGGTCGGCGCATCGTCGAGCAGCGGGCGGCCGCGGCGTTCGGCGTACGCCGCCTCGACCGCCGCACCGACGCGGTAGAGCCGGTCGTCGGCAAGGACCGGCGCCATCACGTGCAGGCCCACCGGCAGGCCGTCATCGGCAGAGAGGCCGCAGGGGAACGACGCCGACGCGTTGCCGGCAAGGTTGGACGGGATCGTGCAGAGGTCCGCCTTGTACATCGCCAGCGGGTCGTCGACGCGTTCGCCGATCCGGAACGCCGTCGTCGGCGTGGTCGGCGAGACCAGCACGTCGACCGATTCGAAGGCGCGCTCGAAGTCCCGTGCGATGAGGGTGCGGACCTTCTGCGCCTGGCCGTAGTAGGCGTCGTAGTAGCCACTGGACAAGGCGTACGTGCCGATCATGATCCGGCGCTTCACCTCGGGGCCGAAACCTGCCTCGCGGGTCAACGCCATCACCTCCTCGGCACTGCGCGTGCCGTCGTCGCCGACCCGGAGGCCGTAGCGCATCGCGTCGAAGCGGGCGAGGTTGCTGGAACACTCGCTCGGCATGATCAGGTAGTACGCCGCCAGGGCATGGACGAAGTGCGGGCACGACACCTCGACGACCTCGGCTCCCAACTCGCCGAGCAGGTCGACCGCCTCGCGGAACCGCTGCTCGACCCCAGGCTGGTAACCCTCGCCGCCGAGCTCTCTCACCACGCCGACCCGCAGGCCCCGGATGTCGGCGGCACGGGCGGCGTCGACCACCGGCGGCACCGGCCGGTCGATCGAGGTCGAGTCCATCGGGTCGTGGCCGGCAATGACCTCGTGCAGCAGCGCCGCGTCGAGCACGGTCCGGGCGCACGGGCCCGGCTGGTCGAGGCTCGACGCGAGGGCGACCAGGCCGTAGCGGGAGGTTCCGCCGTAGGTCGGCTTCACCCCCACCGTTCCCGTGACCGACGCCGGCTGCCGGATCGATCCGCCGGTGTCGCTGCCGATCGCGAGAGGTGCTTCGTACGCCGCCAACGACGCCGACGAGCCGCCCCCCGAACCACCCGGGATCCGATCGGTGTCCCACGGGTTGCGAGTCGGCCCGTACCCGGAGTTCTCCGTCGACGACCCCATCGCGAACTCGTCCATGTTGGTCTTGCCGAGGATCACGAGGTCTGCGGCACGCAGGCGCCGCACCACGGTCGAGTCATACGGCGGCCGCCACCCCTCGAGGATCCTCGATCCGCAGGTGGTCGGCACGCCCTTCATCGTGAAGACGTCCTTGAGGGCGAGCGGCACGCCGGCCAGCGGACCGAGCGGCTCCCCCGCGGCACGCTTCTCGTCGACGGCTTGCGCGGCCGCCAGCGCACCCTCGGCGTCCAGATGCAGGAACGCGTGGATCCGGTCGTCGACCTTGGCGATCCGGTCGAGATGGGCCTGCGCCACCTCCACCGCGGATGCGTCGCCGGTGCGGACCAGGTAGGCGATCCGCGTCGCCGTGAGCTTGGTGAGGTCGGTCATCACGCCTCCTCGCCGAGGATCCGAGGTACGCGGAATCGCTGCGTCTCCACGGCCGGCTCGCCGTCGACCAGTGGCGCACCGGCCAGGGCCTCCTCGGCGGACAAGCCGGGTCGTATCTCGTCGGCGCGGAAGACGTTGGTGAGCGGCAGCGGGTGCGAGGTGGGCGGGATGTCCAGTGCCGCGACGTCACTTACCTGGGCGACCGACTGCAGAATGACGTCGAGCTGGGGGGCGAGATGGTCGAGTTCGTCATCGGTCAGGTCGATCCGGGCGAGGCGCGCCAGATGCGCAACCTCCTCGCGGGTGATCGCAGGCACGGTGGTGACCCTTCTTGCCGTCGCGTTGTCCTTGCCGTTGGTGCCGAGCCCTGAGCCTCGTCCGGTGATCATGAAGACTGCGCGGTGCTCTGACGCCGAGGAGATTTCATGATCACGCAGGCAGGGCCTGGTCCGGCAATCCTAGGAGGGCCACCGATCGGGCTCCCCACGGGCACACCGGCATGACTCGTCACGGAACTTGACCTCGAAGCAACAACGTCGCCGATCATTCGCTGCGACAATCATGGTGTGTACCTCGTCCGCGTCGTACTCCCTGACGAACCAGGTGCGCTGGGGACCGTTGCCTCGGCGCTCGGCAAGACCGGTGCCGACATCGTGGCGGTCGACGTGATGGGCCGTGAAGATGACGGTACGGCGGTCGACGACTTCGTGGTCGAACTTCCCCTTGGTGGACGTGCCGACGCCCTCGTCTCGGCCTGCCACTCGGTGCCCGGTGTCCGGGTGGTGTGGCTCTCGCGGTATGCGGCGGGCGGCAACCTGCGCCACGACCTGGAAGCCATCGAGGCGATGACCGAGGAACCCACCGACGCCGAACGCGTTCTGGTCCACCAGGCACCCACCGTCTTCCGGGCGGACTGGGCGTTCCTCGTCCACTCGGGTGAAGGGACCGAGGGCACACAGATCGTCCATGCGACGAGGACGGCACCACGACTCCCAGCGGGCGAGGCGTTCTGGTTCCCGCTCCCCTCGGCGCGCCGGTTGAGCATTCCTGCCGAGTGGGAGGGCCACGGGTGGCGCTACGTCGCGGCGGCCGCGGTGCCCCTCGGCCAGCCGTGCCGGGCTCTGGTCGTCGGAAGGTACGGCGGCCCCGACATCCTCGACTCGGAGCTGGCCCGGCTCGCCTACCTCGCCGCCCTCTCCCAGAGCGTCATGGCACTGGCGTCTGAGGAGTAGCCCGACCTGCGGCTACTCCGCGGGAAGTGCGCGTTCGCGGGCGGCGTCGGGGCCGTCGTCCAGGAGCACCTGGAAGCCTGCCTCGTCGAGGATGGGTACGCCGAGGTCGCGGGCCTTGTCGTATTTCGATCCGGGGTTGTCACCGGCGACGACGAAGCCGGTCTTCTTCGACACCGAGCCCGACGCCTTGCCACCCCGTGCCGTGATCGCCTCGGTTGCTTCGTCGCGGGAGAAGCCTTCGAGGCTGCCGGTGACGACGACCGTGACGCCCTCGAGCGGCCGTGGACCCTGCTCGATCTCCTCGCGCAGCTGGACGCCGGCCGCCCGCCACTTCTCGACGATCTCGCGGTGCCAGTCGACCGCGAACCACTCCACGAGCGACGCCCCGATGGTGGGACCGACACCCTCCGCGGCGGCCAACTCCTCTTCGCTCGCCGCCGCGATCCGGTCGAGGTCGCCGAAGGTCCGGGCCAGCGCCTGCGCCGCCGTCGGCCCGACGTGCCGGATGGAGAGCCCGACGAGCACCCGCCACAGGGGGCGGGTCTTGGCCGCCCGGAGGTTGAGGAACAGCCGCTTGGCATTGGCCGAGAGCTCGCCGGACTTCGTGGTGAAGAACTCCGAGCCTTCGAGCTGCTCGGGAGTCAGCGCGAAGAGGTCGCCCTCGTCATGGATCAACCCTTCGTCGAGCAGGGCGGTGCCGGCCTGGTAGCCGAGCACCTCGATGTCGAACGCCCCCCGCCCCGCCAGGTGGAACAGGCGCTCCCGCAGCTGCGCCGGGCATGACCGGGTGTTGGGACAGCGCAGGTCGACGTCGCTCTCCTTCTCCGGCCGCAACGGGCTGCCGCACTCCGGGCACTTGCTCGGCATCACGAACTCACGTTCGGAACCATCCCGCAGGTCGACGACCGGCCCGACGATCTCGGGGATCACGTCACCGGCCTTGCGCAGCACCACCGTGTCGCCGATGAGGACGCCCTTGCGCTTGACCTCCTGGGCGTTGTGCAGCGTGGCGTACTCGACCGTCGACCCGGCCACCTTGGTCGGCTCCATCACGCCGTACGGCGTGACTCGCCCGGTCCGGCCGACGTTGACCCGGACGTCGAGCAGCTTGGTGTTGACCTCCTCGGGTGGGAACTTGAACGCGATCGCCCACCGTGGCGCCCGTGAGGTCGAGCCGAGCTGACGCTGCAGCGGCACCTGGTCGACCTTGACGACCACGCCGTCGATCTCGTGGTCGAGGTCGTGCCGGCGTTCGCCGAACTCGCGGGCGTAGGCGTCGACCTCCTCCAGCGTGCGGAGGACCCGCACGTGGTCGCTGACGGGGACGCCCCAGTCGCGCAGGCTGGAGTACGCCTCCGAGAGCCGGGCCGGCACCCACCCGTCGCGTTTGCCGATCCCGTGGGCGACGAACCGCAGCGGCCGCTGGGCAGTCATCCGGGGATCCTTCTGGCGCAGCGTTCCGGCCGCGGAGTTGCGCGGGTTGGCGAACGGTGCCTTGCCGGACTCGACGAGCCCCGCGTTGATCTCCTCGAAGTCACGGAGGCGGAAGTAGACCTCGCCGCGGACCTCCAACACATCGGGCGGCATCGACCCGTCTGCGCTGGTGGCCAACCGGGTCGGGATGGAGTCGATCGTCCGTACGTTGACGGTGACGTCCTCTCCGGTCCGGCCGTCGCCTCGGGTGGCTCCGCGGACCAGACGCCCGCCTTCGTAGACGAGGTCGACGGCGAGGCCGTCGACCTTCAGCTCGCAGAGATACTCCGCTTCGGTGCCGATCTCGCGCTCGACCCGGGCGGCCCAGGCGCGCAGCTCCTCCAGACTGAACGCGTTGTCGAGCGACATCATGCGTTCGAGGTGGTCGACCGGGGCGAAGTCGGCCGACCAGGTGGCGCCGACCTTCTGGGTGGGCGAGTCGGGGGTACGCAGCTCCGGGTGGGCGTCCTCGAGGTCGCGCAGCTCCCGCATGAGGGCGTCGTAGTCGGCATCGGAGATCGTCGGGCGGTCGAGCACGTGGTAGCGGTAGTTGTGCTCCTCGACCTCCTGCGCGAGGGTGGTGTGCCGTTCACGTGCCTTGCTGGACGGCTCGGCGGTCCGCTTGCTCATGGCAGCAACCTACCGCCGCGGTCCGACATGGCCGCTGCCCATCGCCCCAGTTCACGCCGGACGTCTGCGAGGTCTCCGGCCGGTCAGGTGGCAGAGCGGCCGCTGGCCGGGCGAGGTCCGGTGATCAGGCCGACCGCAGATGAGCCGCGGCGTCGCGCGCCAGCGCCATCGCCGTGCGCGCCCATGCCGGGTCGGCGCCCGCAAGGCCGCACGAGGGTGTCACCACGCAGCCGCGGGCGGCTTCGTCGGCGGCGAAGCCGAGCCGTCGCCACAAGACCGTCACCGAACGCGCCACGTCGCTGTCCGACGGTCCCGCGCCCGTGCCCCCGGTCACAGCGCCCGTCGCCGCGCCGGCCGCGGACGCCGGACGCGTAGCCGGCACGGCACCGACCAGCAGCGCCACCCCGCCGTCGACCGCCGCGCCGAGCGCGTCGAGATCGCGCTCCCGCACCCGGCTCAGGTCGAAGGACACCCCACGCGCCCCTGCCCGCACCAGCAGGTCGAACGGAACACCGGCCGCGCAGGAGTGGACGACCGGGAGAGCCCCGTCGCCCGCCACCCGGTCGAGGACACCGCGGAGCAACTCGAGGACTTCGTACTCCTCGACCGTCCGATAACGGGAGAACCCGGAAGCGGTCGGGACGGAACCCGCCAGGACGGACGGCAGGGAAGGTTCGTCCAGCTGGACGACGAGCTCGGCCCCGGGTACCCGCCCCCGGACCTCCACCAGGTGACCGGAAAGCCCTTCGGCCAGCGACTGTGCGACGTCACGCCGGGCGCCCGGGTCACCGAGGACGCGGCCCCCGCGCGGGCGTTCGACGCATGCGGCCAGCGTCCACGGTCCGGCGACCTGCACCTTCAGCGGCCCGGAGTAACCCTGGGCCAGTTCCTCCAGCGCGTCGAGGTCCTGTGCCAGCATCGACCGGCCGCGGCCCTGGTCCAGTCCCTCTCCCGTCGTGAGCCGCCAGCCGGCGGGCTGCAGGTCGACCGCCAACTCGACGAGCAGGCCGCATGCGCGGCCCACCATGTCCGCGCCGGGTCCGCGCCCCGGAAGCTCCGGCAGGTGCGGAAGGTCCGGCAGCTCTCCGAGGACGACCCTCGCCGCCTCCGACGGGTCGGAGAAGGGCAACGAACCCACGCCGGTCGCCGAACCCGGGCGCCAAGGAACCTCGATGTCGTTGGGCACGACGCACAGGCTACGAGTCGGCCGCCACCGCGGCCGGAACGGTGTCGGCGATCGTCGCGGAGCCGATGACCCGGCTCTCGTCGTAGAGCACGACCGACTGCCCGGGCGCGACACCTACGGCGTGGTCGGCGAGGTCGACGCGGAGCGTCTCGCCGTCGAGCCACGCCCGCGCCGCGAACGCCTCGCCGTGGGCGCGGATCTGGGCCCGGCAGCGCACCACACCGGCCGGCTTCGACCCGCACCAGCGCGGCTGGGTGCCCGCGAGCGCTCGCACGGCGAGCCGCTCGCGCGGGCCGACCGTGACCGTGCGGCTCACCGGTTCGATCGACAGGACGTAGCGCGGGCGGCCGTCGGCGGCGGGCCGGTCGAGGTGCAGGCCGCGCCGCTGCCCGACGGTGAAGGCGTACGACGCGTCGTGGCGGGCGAGCACGGTGCCGTCCTCGTCGACGACCGTGCCGGGCCGCTCACCCAGCTCGCGCGAGAGGAAGCCGGAAGTGTCACCGTCGGCGACGAAGCAGATGTCGTGGCTGTCGGGCTTCTCCGCGACGGCGAGCCCTCGTGCCGCCGCCTCGTCGCGTACGTCGGTCTTGTGGGAGCCACCCAGCGGGAACATCGCGTGCGCCAACTGGTCGGCAGTCAGCACGCCGAGGACGTAGGACTGGTCCTTCTCCGGGTCGACCGACCGGTGCAGCTCGGGTCCGTCCGCACCGTCGACGAGGCGTGCGTAGTGGCCGGTGCACACGGCGTCGAAGCCGAGCGCGAGCGCCCGGTCGAGCACCGCCGTGAACTTGATCTTCTCGTTGCAGCGTACGCACGGGTTGGGCGTGCGTCCGGCCGCGTACTCCGTCACGAAGTCGTCAACCACGTCGGCCTGGAAACGCTCGGCGAGATCCCAGACGTAGAACGGAATCCCGAGCACGTCAGCGGCCCGGCGGGCGTCGCGGGAGTCCTCCAGAGTGCAGCAGCCGCGGGCTCCCGTGCGGAAGGACAGCGGGTTGCGCGACAACGCGAGATGGACGCCGGTGACGTCATGGCCCGCCTCGACCGCCCTCGCCGCCGCGACCGCCGAGTCGACTCCGCCGGACATCGCCGCCAGCACCCGCATCAGCGTTCTCCTCCGGTCGTCGTGCCCGTGACCCGCTCGTGCACGCCTGCGGTGTTGACTGCGTTGACCAGCCCGGCGGCGCGGGCACGCTCGACGACGGGTCCGATCGCGGTGCCCAGGGCGTCGACGTCGGCGCGCGTCGAGGTGTGGCCGAGGCTGAACCGCAGCGATCCACGGGCCCGCTCCTCGTCCCGTCCCATCGCGATCAGGACGTGGCTCGGCTCGGCGACTCCGGCCGAGCACGCCGAACCGGTGGAGCACTCGATCCCGCGCGCGTCGAGCAGGAGCAGCAGCGAGTCACCCTCACAGCCGGGGAACGAGAAGTGCGCGTTACCAGGCAGTCGGCGCGTCTCGCCAGCCGGCTGGCGCTGGTCCGTGGCGAGCGGCTCGCCGTTGAGTTCGGCGTCGGGCACCTCGGCGAGGACCTGGCGGACGAGCTCGTTCCGCAGACCGGCCAGAGTGCGCCCGAGCTCGACGTGCCGTGACGTCGCGAACTCCACCGCCGTGGCGAACCCCGCGACCGCGGGAACGTCGAGCGTGCCCGACCGGACGTCGCGTTCCTGTCCCCCGCCGTGCAGGAGGGGCATGAGGTCGATCTCCCGGCGTACGACGAGCGCGCCGACACCGATCGGACCGCCCACCTTGTGCCCGGTCACCGTCATGGCGTCGAGTCCGGCGGCGGTGAAGTCGACGGGCAGCTGGCCGACGGCCTGGACCGCGTCGGTGTGGAAGGGGATCTCGTGCCGCCGGGCGAGTGCGGCGAGCTCGGACACCGGCTGGACCGTACCGACCTCGTTGTTGACCCACATCACCGTCATGAACGCGACGGAGGTGGGATCCCGCTCCACGCTCGCGACGGCGGCGTCGAGGTCGACCCGGCCCACGACGTCGACCGGCAGCCACTCGACCTCGGCGCCAGCGTGGCCGGCCAACCACTGGACCGCATCGAGGACCGCATGGTGCTCCACCGCACTCGCGAGGATCCGGCGCCGACGCGGGTCGGCGGCCTGACGGGACCAGTAGAGGCCTTTGACGGCGAGGTTGTCGGCCTCGGTGCCGCCACCGGTGAAGACGATCTCCGACGGCCGGGCGCCCAGGGCCCGGGCGATCGTCTCGCGCGACTCCTCGACGACCCGCCGGGCCGCGCGGCCGGACGCGTGCAGGGACGACGCGTTGCCCAGCCGCGGGAGCTGGGCAGCCATCGCCGCGACGGCCTCGGGCAGCATCGGAGTCGTCGCGGCGTGGTCGAGGTAGACAGGGGAAGGCGTGGCATCCATCGCCCTCCAGAGTAATAACCGTCTCCGGCACGTGGGCGGCGAGCACGACGTTCGCGACAAGAGCCCCTCTGAGCTCCCGACGATGCACGGCAAGTACCAACGAAGCACGTCGACTTTTGCCGCGTCGTTGGGAATGATCACGTAAACGTGATCATTCCCCGGCGCCCGCGGCTCGCGGTGCTAGGCGGGCCAGGTCTCCCGGCGCCAGGCGGCGTCCCAGAACATCCACTCGAAGGTCGCCGCCCGGGCGAAGGCCGCGTGCATCCGGCGCAGGGTCGGCTCGCCGGCGCCGGCCGCCACCCGGTCGGCGATCGCCCGTGCCGTCGAGGTCGCGGCGGTGAACGACTCGTCCGCGTACATCCCGATCCAGTCGGCGTACGGATGCCCCCGCAACGCCCCAGCCCGCTCCAGCAGCCGCGTACCGACGTCGGAGTAGATCCAGAAGCACGGCAGCAGCGCGGCCACCAGCTCCGGGTAACCCTGGGTGTGTGCGACGCCCAGGAGGTACGACGTGTACGCCAGACAGGTCGGGCTCGCCGGGTGCCGGCAGATGTCGCCGACGTGGCGGCGGTGCAGGTCACGCTCGACGAGGATCGAGTCCCTGGCCGAGCCGGCGAAGAAAGCCAGGTCGTCGACCGTCTCCGCCTTGACCGCCGCCGTGGCCAGCGCCCGTGCGTAGTTCTCGAGGTAGTGCGCGTCCTGGGCGAGGTAGTAGACGAACCGGTCGCGGTCCAGCGAGCCGTCCCCCAGCCCGCGGACGAACGGCAGCGTGTCGATCGCCTCGCGGGTCACGGCGCTCGCGGTCCACGCCGCGGCACTGAACGTCGTACTGCCCGCCGTACTGTCCGTCGTACTGTGCGCCGGGTCGGGAGCGGCATCAGGAGGCGGCGTCACGGTTTCCCCACCAGTGGTGGAAGTGGTGCACGGGTCCGTTGCCGGTACCCACAGCCAGCGTGTCGGCCGCGGCGATCGCCTCCGTGAGGTAGGCCTTGGCGTCTCCGATCGCCTCCGGCCAGCCCGGACGCTGGGGTCGCAGCGCCGCGATCGCCGACGACAGCGTGCAGCCGGTGCCGTGCGTGTGCCTGGTCCTGATCCGTGGGGCGTTGAACAGGTGGGTGCGTTCGGCGTCGACGTACACGTCGGTGGACTCGTCGGAGTCCAGCCGGTGGCCACCCTTGAGCAGCACCCTCCGCGCGCCCATGCGCCGCAGGTCCCGTGCCTGCTCTTCCGCTTCGTCCACGCTCTGTGCAGGCGGGCGGGCCAGCAGCGTGGCCGCCTCGGGGATGTTGGGGGTCACGAGGTCGACCAGCGGCAGCAACCGGTCGCGCAGATCGGCGACAGCGTCGGGTTCCAGCAACCGGTCGCCGCTCGCCGCCACCATCACCGGGTCGAGAACGATGCACGGCGGTCGAAGCCGGACGAGAGCGTCCGCGACGGTACGGATCACCGCGGCGTTCGCCAGCATGCCGATCTTCACCGCGTCGACGGAGACGTCGGCGAACAGCGTGTCGAGCTGCTCGGCGATGAACGCGGTAGGGATCACCTGGATACCGGTCACGCCCCGGGTGTTCTGTGCGGTGAGGGCGACCAGCACGGCCGTGCCGTAGGCACCGAGTGCCGAGAACGTCTTGAGGTCGGCCTGGATCCCGGCACCACCGGAAGGATCGCTCGTCGCGATCGTCAACGCGACCGGGGGTGGCGTAGCCCCTGGCCGCTCCGGGTCGGGCGTTGTCCGCAACGCCGGTGTCATCGAACCTCCTTCACGGCAAGGCAGTTTCGCAGGGCTCGGGCCGCCGCGGCCGGGTCCGGCGTCCCGCAGATCGCGCTGACGACAGCGATGCCGTCCACCCCGGTCGCCCGGACAGCGGCAGCGTTGTCGGCGTCGATCCCGCCGATCGCGACGACCGGCAAGGATGCTCCGCGGACGACCTCTGCCAGCGTGTCGAGGCCCATCGGAGCAGCGGCGTCGCCCTTGGTACGTTGCGGAAGGACCGGTCCGGCACCGAGGTAGTCGACGGCGCCCGCCGCCAGCTCACGCACCGCGGCGAGCTGATCCGGCCGCTGGATCGACAAGCCCACGAAGGCGTCCGGACCAAGGAGCGCCCGCGCGACCTCGACCGGAAGGTCCTCCTGCCCGACATGGACTCCGTCAGCACCCGCCGCTGCCGCAACGTCCGCGCGATCGTTGACGATCAGCGGAACGCCTGTCTCAGAGAGGGTTTCGCGCAGGCGACGGGCTAGGGCCACGAGCGCGCGGGCGTTCGCGTGGGTGTCGCGTAGCTGGACAGCCGTCACGCCACCGGTCACAGCGGCCAGCACGGTGTCAACCACACCTTGCGTACCGCCACACAACCTCGTGTCGGTGACGAGGTAGAGCGAGAGGTCCAGGTGGCGCAACGAGATCACCTGTCAACGCAGCCTTGCGCCGGTACGGATACGGTCGCCGTCGACGGTGGCCAACTCGTCGATCAAACCCACCGCGAACGAACCAGGCTTGTCGGCCCGCGCCACCGCGTCCTCGGCCGCCAGCGTCAGGAACACGGTAGCCGTCACGGTGGCGAGAAGAGGATCGTCGACGACTGCGAGAAACCCTGCCGCCAGCGCGCCGAGCACACAGCCGACGCCGGTGACCTTCGTCATCAGGGGATGGCCGTTCTCGACACGGACGATCCGCTCGCCGTCGGTGATCAGGTCGACAGCCCCACTCACGGCGACCGTCGCCCCGAACCTGCCGGCGATCGCGGTGGCCGCCGCGGCCGCGTCGTCCGGTCCGGCACTCGCGTCGACCCCCCGACCGCCGAGCTCTCCGGTGAGTGCGAGGACCTCCGAGGCGTTTCCACGTACGACCGCAGGGGGATACAGCTCCGTCAACTCCGCAGCCAGGGCCGCCCGCCAGGGCAACGCACCCGCGGCCACCGGGTCGAGTACCCAGCGACCGCCGGCGTCACCCACCGCGACCACGGCGGCCCGCATGCCGTCGGCGGATGCCGCCGTGACGGTCCCGATGTTGACGAGGACTCCGCCGGCCGCTCGGGCGAGCACGTCGGCGTCCTCCACCGCGTCAGCCATCGCCGGGGCCGCCCCTGCGGCGAGCAGGGCGTTGGCGGTGAATCCGGCCACGACAACGTTGGTGAGACAGTGCACAAGTGGAGTCTGGACGCGCAACCGCTCGAGCGCGTCGGCCATGTCGTCAGCTTTCACAGCAGCATCGGCTGCGGGCATCGCGACGTCCCTTCGCCAGCATGATCTGGATCAGGTTCCACGGGTGTGTTCTCAGCCCGGACGATCTACGGGCACCCCGCGTCACTGCCTTCGACCGTACCCGCTCGGCGGCGGGTATGCGACCCAGGTGTGCCGGTCAGCCCTTGCGTTCGGTGATCTCGTGCGTCGCCTGGGGCAGGACCGTGTGCAGGTCGCCGACGACACCGAAGTCGGCCATCTCGAAGATCGGCGCCTCGGCGTCCTTGTTGACGGCCACGATCGTCCGCGAGGTCTGCATGCCCGCCCGGTGCTGGATGGCGCCGGAGATGCCGGCCGCGACGTACAGCTGCGGCGACACGGTCTTGCCGGTCTGCCCCACCTGGTAGGCGTGTGGGTACCACCCGGAGTCGACCGCGGCCCGCGACGCCCCGACGGCGGCACCGAGCGCGTCGGCGAGTGCCTCGACGACGGCGAAGTTCTCCGCCGACCCGACGCCACGGCCGCCGGACACGACGATGGCCGCCTCGGTGAGGTCGGGCCGGCCGGTCTGGGTGCGTGCCGTGCGTTCGACGACCCGGGCCGTCTTCGCCTGGTCCGACACGGCGACGTCGAGCTTCTCCTCCACCGGTTGCGCAGGCGCCTGCTCCGGGGTGGCGGCGTTGGGCTTGACCGTGATGATCGGCGTGCCGCGGGTGACCTTCGCCTCGACGGTGTAGTTGCCGGCGAACACCGACTGGGTGGCGACCGGCCCGCCGCCGTTCTCGCCGGCTACCACGTCGACCGCGTCGGTGAGTACGCCGGCGTCGAGCTTGATCGCGAGCCGTCCCGCGATCTCCTTGCCCTCGGCGCTGGAGGTCAGCAGGATCGCGGCGGGCGTCGCGCGCTCCGCCACCTGGGCGAGAGCCTCCGCCTTGGGTGCCACGAGGTAGTCGGTCAGCTCGGGGTCTTCTGCGAGGTAGACCTTCTGGGCGCCGAAGCTCGCCAGGGTGTCCTTTGCGCGTTGGTACCCGCTGCCGATGAACACCGCGGCGGGATCGCCGAGGCGGCGGGCGATCGTCAGCAGTTCGGTGGTCGTCTTGCGGACGGCGCCGTCACTGTGGTCGACGAGGACGAGGATCTCTGCCATGCCGGAAGCCTTCCCCTATCTCTTTCCGCGCGCGTGCTTCAGACGAACTTCTGCTCGGCCAGGAAGCCGACGAGTGCCCGACCGCCGTCGCCGTCGTCGGTGACGACCGTGCCCTGCTGACGTGGTGGGCGTTGTGTGTACGACGCGACCGCCGTCCTCGCCGCGCCCAGCCCGACCTCGCCGGGGTCGATGCCGACGTCGGAGAGACTCCAGGTCTGCACCGGCTTCTTCTTCGCCGCCATGATCCCCTTGAACGACGGGTAACGGGGTTCGTTGGCCTGGTCGGTGACGGAGACGACCGCCGGCAGGGACGCCTCGACGGTCTCGGTGGCGGTCTCGCCGTCCCGGCGGATCCGTACGCCGCCCTCCCCCACCTCGACGCTCGCGGCGAAAGTCACCTGCGGCAGGTCGAGGCGTTCGGCGAGCATCGCGGGAACGACCGACATGCCGCCGTCGGTCGAGGCCATGCCGCACAGGACGAGGTCGACAGGACCCTCCTCGCCGATCTTCGCCAGCGCCTTCGCGAGCACCAGGGAGGTGGCCACCGCGTCCGAACCGTGCACCGCGTCGTCGGCGACGTGGACGCCGGCGTCCACGCCCATCTGCAGGGCCTTCTTCACCGCGGCGGCGGCGTCGGGCGGGCCGACCGCCAGGGCGGTGACCTCGGCATCACCGGCCTCGGCGAGCGTCAACGCCGCCTCGATCGCGTGCTCGTCGAGTTCGGAGAGCAGGCCGGGCACGTTCACCCGGTCGACGGTGTTGTCGCCAGGGTCGAAGGTGCGGTCCGCTGTGGCGTCGGGGACGTACTTCACACAGACGACGATCTTCATGCTCCGGTCCGGCTCCTCACTCGCTCCGGGCGCTTACGCGGCTGAACGAACACCCCGCGAGTCGCGGGCGCTCGCGTGGCTACCAGCCTGCCAGGCTCGCCGCTCCTGGCGAACGCACTCGAGCGAACACCTTGGACCCGAACCCGACCAGCGAGACGTTACCCGTCAGTAGCTTAGTCGGCAACCAGCGTGCCGCGGGGACGTGTGGGAGCCTCGGCGCGGTGCAAATGACCACGCTGAGCAGGCGTCAGGACCCTCACGAGGCATCGGCACCTGTCCCGGGTGCCACAGACCTGCTCAGCGTGGTCATTTGCCGCCCTCGGCGGACGCCGGGAGCCGTTCGCGCGACGAGGAGCCGGGCGAGGGTCAGAGGACGGAGGAGAGGGAGTCCGCCGTCTTCGCCACGACATCGCGGACCGGCAGCGCCCGAAGCTCCGCGTTGAACGGCTCGACCTTGATCGGCCCGGCATAACCGATGTCGCGCAGCGCGCCGACGAAACCCGCCAGGTCGATGACACCGGTCGCTCCCGGGAGGGTTCGCTGGCCGTCGATCTGCTCGTCGCGTTCACGGCCGACCGGCGCGTCGTTGAGGTCCACGGCGACCACCTGGTCAGCGGTCAGTCCGCGCAGGTCGTCGGCCGTCTCGCCAGCGGTGTACCAGTGGAAGGTGTCCAGGATGAGGCCGACGTTCGAACTTCCCACCGCCGCCAGCAGCTCGCGCGCCTCGGCGAGGGTGTGGACGAACGGGTAGAGCTCGGTCGACCAGAAGGTCTTCGGCCCGACGTACTCCAGCCCGAACCTGATCCCCGCACCGCTCAGGATCTCGTCGACGAGGCCGACCCGCTCGACGTGCCGGGCGAAGTTGCGCCGGTACGTCACCGCGTCGCTCATCGGCCGGATCCACGTACCCGCGCGCTCGACGCCTGCCGCCGCCAGCGTCGCCGCGTACGCCGGAAGACCCGACAGCTGCTCCGCGAACTTCGCCGCATCACCGGTGAGGTCGACCGGCACGCCACCGGATCCCCAACGCAGACCCGCGCTCTCCAGGCGTTCGCCCACCTTCGACAGCTCGGCTTCGGGCTGCTCCCCGAGGTAGCGGCCGTCCGGGTCGACCGCGCCGAAACCGAACTCGCCGGCGAGCTCCACCGCCGCTTCGAAGCCCGGGCTGATACCGAGCGCACCGGGGTTGAGGCTGGTGAAGAACGCGTCGCTGGCCGGTGTGCCCGGTGTGGTGGAAGTGGTGGCACTGGTACCGCCCACAGGCGTACCCCTCTCGTCGTCGCTACGAGGACTGTCGCCGCTGCCGCCATGGAAGGAGCGACCTCTCAAGTCTCGTCCACACAACACCGTCGAGTCGTGGGGCAGTCCGCCGGCTCTGGGCCGAAACAGGACCGTTCCGGTGTGGATTGCGCCGGTTCGTCCGGGGACTATGCTCTTCACCCCACAGCGGGGCAGCGAGGTCGTGCCTGGCCTTGCCCCGCGTGTCGGTCCGGGGGTCATGCCGGGGGTGGTCGCGACTCCACCTGTCCGGTTGGTGTGAAAAGTGGGGTCTTGACCGTCGAACGCCCGCTGTGGTCGTCTTCGGGAAACCCGTTTCCCATGGACCTCGTGTCGCTCGTCACCGCAATGCTCGCCGGCGAAGGAGAGACGCTGCCATGAAGGCTGCCATCGTGAGTGGTGCAGTTCGGTACGTCGCCGCAGGACTGGGCGCGGCTCTCGTGCTCATCGCCTGCGGCGCACCCGCGCCACCACCAGGAGCGGGCTTCAGCAGTATGACGGGAGGCAGGGAGGTCGAGGTTCCCGCGAAGCCGGCCCAGCCGGTCACGCTGAACATCCTCGACGTCGCCGGCGACCTGCAGTTCACCCAACCGATGATCGACGAGTTCGTCGAGGAGAACCCGGACATCGTGAGCCGGGTGACCTACTCCAAGTCACCCGCGCCCGAGCTCACCGGCAAGATCAGGGCCCAGCAGGACGCCGGGCGGGTCAACATCGATCTCGTCCTCACCGGCAACGACGGCCTGGCGGCCGGGATCTCCCAGGACCTCTGGATGCCACTGGTGCCCAAACACCAGATGCGGTTGACACACATGAACGACTATCTCCCCGCGGCGAGCAAGATGCAGTGGCTGGCCCAGGGCTACGGCGCCGTCGTGATGTACGACCCGTCCGGCCCGCTGCTGGAGTACAACCCGGAGAAGGTCCCCAGTCCGCCCACAAACGCCGACGCACTGCTGGCGTGGGCGAAGGAACACCCGGGCCGGATGATGTACGCCCGACCCGCCAACTCCGGTCCGGGCCGGACGCTTCTGATGGGTCTGCCCTACATCCTCGGCGACAAGGACCCGAAAGACCCGGTGAAGGGCTGGGACAGGACCTGGGCCTACCTGAAGGAACTCGACAAGTACATCGAGTACTACCCGTCCGGTACGACCGAGACGATGAAGAACCTCGGCAACGGCAGCGTCGACCTCATCGCGTCGACGACCGGGTGGGACATCAACCCGAGGGTGCTGGGCACGGTGCCCAAGGAAGTCGAGATCGCTGCGCTCGACGGCTTCCACTGGATCACCGACGCCCACTACGCCGTCGTACCCCACGGCGTCTCCGTGCAGAAACAGGCGGCGATCCTGCTCCTGCTCGACCACATGCTGAGCGTGGAGCAGCAGGCGAAGATCTACGACGACGGCACGTTCCTGTTCGGTGCGGCGGTCAAGGGCGTGACGCTCGACATGGCACCGCCGGCGAGCCGAAAGATCCTCGAGGAGTTCGGCCGCCCCGAATACGACCAGCTCATCGCCGACCACCCCACCGAGACACCGCTCGACGCCGACGCACTCGTCAAGGCGTTCGACAAGTGGGACCGCCTCATCGGCGGGTCGAAAGTCAAGGAGTCATGAGTACCGACGCTCGGACCGACGGGTTCGAAGGACTGACCCTCGAACGCGTGTCGCGCCGGTTCGGTGACTACACCGCACTCCACCGGCTCAACCTCACCATCAAGGCGGGCGAGTTCATCGCCCTGCTCGGCCCGTCCGGGTGCGGCAAGTCGACGGCGCTGAACTGCCTGGCCGGTCTGTTGCCGCTTTCCGGCGGCCGGATCTGGCTCGACGCCGAACGCATCGACACCGTTCCTTCGGAGCGGCGCGGCTTCGGGATGGTGTTCCAGAACTACGCGTTGTTCCCGCACATGTCCGTACGCAAGAACATCGGCTTCGGCCTTGCCATGCGCAAGATTCCCGACGCGGAGATCAAGCGCCGGGTCAACGACGCCCTCGCGCTCGTACGCCTGGAGGAGCACGCGAACAAGCTGCCCGACCAACTCTCCGGCGGCGAGCAGCAGCGGGTGGCGATCGCACGGGCGATCGTGCTCGAACCCGCGCTGGTGCTGATGGACGAGCCGTTGTCCAACCTCGATGCCCGGCTCCGGCTGGAGATGCGTACCGACATCCGCGGGCTCCACCAGTGGCTCGGGTTGACGACGATCTACGTCACGCACGACCAGGAGGAGGCGTTGTCGCTCGCCGACCGGCTGGTCGTTCTCCGCGAGGGGCGCACACAGCAGATCGGCACGCCGGAGCAGCTCTACAGCCAGCCCGCCAACCGTTACGTCGCCAACTTCATGGGTTACCGCAACGACTTCGAGCTACGGGTCCACGCGATCGACGGGCGCGGCGGTGTCCTCGTGGCGGGAAACGGATGGGCCCTGCATGGCGCCGCACAGGCCCGGCTCACGGTCGGCGACCCGGTGGTCGCGATGGCACGGCCCGAGGACCTGGTGGTCGTCCGGCCGGGCGGCGATCCGCGCGGTCCACAACCCGCGTGGGGAGCCCAACGGGCGCCGTCCCCCGAAGGCCGTCAGGGGCAGGGATCCTCGCCTGGGCATGAGGCCGGCCAGGGCCAGACCGGCGACGTTCCGACTTCTCCCCCGGGCGCACCCGGGGTGGAATCCCCGACCAACCAGTGGGGCGTCCACAACGGCATCGAAGTCCGCGTCGAGGTCTGCGAATACCAGGGACGCGAACTCGCCGTCGAAGGTCGGACACCGGACGGCACCCGGATCCACCTGCTGACCCCGCACCGGTTGGCGCCCGGCGACCGGGTTCAGGTGACGATCCGGCCGGAACGCCTCCTGGTCTATCCGTCGGGGACCCGCGATGACACGCCCCGAGGACGCCACCGGTGACCCACGACGAGCAGCTGACCATCGATGTGGACGACGACACCGGCGGCAAGCCGGCCCTTCGCCACCGGCTGGCCGAGCACGGCATCGACCGGGTGCTGCTCCTGCTGATCCCCGCCGCGTTGTTCTTCGGTGTGCTGTTCGTCTATCCGTTCCTCTATGGCGTGGGGCTGTCGTTCCAGCCGGAGACCGGCGGCAGGTTCGCCAACTTCGCGCGGTTCTGGGCAGACCGGCACCTGCGCGACACAGTTGCCACGACACTGTGGCTGGCCATCCCGGCGACGGCAGTCAACGTCCTCGCCTCCGTTCCGGTCGCGTACCGGCTGCGCGGTCGATTCCGTGGGAAGAGGTCGCTCACCACGCTGCTCGTCGTGCCCGTCACCCTCGGCACGGTCCTTACCGCGGAAGGGCTGTTGACCTACCTCGGGCCGACGGGGTGGTTCAATCGCACGCTGCGCACGCTTGGCCTCATCGACGAACCCCTGCAGCTGATCCACAACTACTGGGGCGTGTTCTTCTCCCTCGTCATCACGGGTTTCCCGTTCGCCTTTCTGTTGACGCTCTCCTATCTCACCGGCATCGACCCGACACTCGAACGCGCCGCCGCCACGCTCGGTGCCGGTCGCTGGCAACGCTTCCGCCACGTCACGCTGCCGCTGCTCGCGCCCGGGCTGGCGATCGTGTTCTGCCTCAACTTCGTTCTCGCGTTCTCGGTCTTCCCCTCCGCCGTGCTCGTCGGTGAGCCCGCCGGGGAGACCCGCGTCATCGCCATCGCCGCCTACCAGGCGGCGTTCGAGCAGTACGACTACACCATGGCGGCGGCGATCACGATGGTCATGGGCGGCGTGGAGTTCGTCGTCATCGCGGCGATCCTCGTCTGGCGTTCCCGGCTCCACCGCGGTGCGACGAGGGGACGGGTGTGATGGTCACGCGCAGTACGGCAGCGATCCGCGCCACGGCGCGCCGGGAGCGCTCCGAACGCCGTTCCGCCCGGCGTCAACAGCGCTCCGACTTCCACCCGCCCCAGCGCGAGCGGCGCCGGCTCGTCGCCAGTCCACTCGGCTGGCTGGTCCTCGGCATCGTCGGCTTCTTCCTCGTCAACCTGGTTGGCGTCTTCGGCGCCGTCCTGGCGAGTTCCTTCGCCACCCGGTGGTTCGACACCTGGCTCCCGGAAGGCTGGACCACGCAGTGGTACACCCAGGCGTGGGAGGAGTTCGGGCTGCTGTACGTGCTCCTGGTGACGCTGGAGGTCTCCGCCGCGGTCGTGGGATTGTCGGCGCTGATCGGGGTGCCGGCGGCCTACGTGCTGGCCCGGCGGGACTTCCCCGGCAAGCGCCTGGTGATGTTGGCGTTCCTGCTGCCGATCGTGATCCCGCCGATGACCTACGGCGTGCCGCTCGCGACGGCGCTCTACAAGTACCACCTGGCGGGGACGCTCATCGGTGTGGTGCTCGCCAACCTCGTCCCCTCGGTGCCGTTCCTCATCCTGGTGCTCACGCCGTTCATCGAGCAGATCGACCCCAACATCGAGGCCGCGGCCAGAATGTGTGGAGCGACGACGTGGGACGTCCTGATCCGCATCCTGTGTCCCCTGCTCGCACCGGGGATCCTCGCCTCGTGCATCCTCGTACTCGTGCGGTCTGTCGGGATGTTCGAACTCACCTTCCTCACCGCAGGTCCAGGGTCGGAGACCCTGGTCGTGGCGTTGTACTACTCCATCTCGGCGGCGGGAATCCGCGCGCAGCAGTCCGTCGACGCGATGGCGGTCATCTACACCGGGTCGATGCTGGTCCTCCTCCTGATCGCCCTGAGGTTCGTCAACCCCACGCAACTCGTGGCCGAGGTCAAGGAAGCACCGCCGAAATGACGACAATCGTCGACGCCAGTGTCATCGTCAGCTGTCCGGGCCGTAACTTCGTCACCCTGAAGATTCGTACCGACGACGGCGTGTCCGGCGTGGGTGACGCGACGCTCAACGGACGCGAGCTCGCCGTCGCGAGCTATCTCCGCGACCACGTCTGCCCCCTGTTGATCGGACGGGACGCCCAGCGGATCGAGGACACCTGGCAGTACCTCTACAAGGGCGCGTACTGGCGGCGCGGTCCTGTCACGATGGCCGCGATCGCCGCCGTCGACACCGCCTTGTGGGACGTCAAGGGCAAGCTCGCCGGCCTGCCCGTCTACCAACTCCTCGGCGGCCGCAGCCGCGAAGGCGTCACGGTCTACGGCCACGCCAACGGCGAGTCGGTGGCTGAGGCCGTCGACGACGTGGCGCGGTTGGTCGACCTCGGCTACCGCGCGGTCCGGGTGCAGTGCGGCATTCCCGGCATCGAGAAGATGTACGGCGTGCACAAGGGTTCGACGCCGTACGAACCCGCCGGTGCCGGTGCGCGCCCGGTCGAGGCGACCTGGTCCACCCAGCGGTACCTCACCCACGTTCCCCAGCTCTTCGAGGCGGTCCGAGACCGGTTCGGGCCCGATCTCACCTTGTTGCACGACGTCCATCACCGGTTGACGCCGATCGAGGCGGCGCGGCTCGGCAAGCGGGTCGAGGACTACGCCCTGCACTGGTTGGAGGATCCGGTCCCGGCCGAGCTGCAGGAAGGATTCCGGCTGATCCGGACGCACACGACGACACCCATCGCCGTCGGCGAGGTCTTCAACTCGCTCTGGGACTGCCAGCATCTGGTCGCCGAACAACTCGTCGACTTCGTCCGCGCGACGGTCGTCCACGCGGGCGGGATCACCCACCTGCGGCGGATCTTCGACTACTGCGCGCTCTACCACGTGCGGTCGGGCTCGCACGGAGCGACCGACCTGTCGCCCGTGTGCATGGCCGCGGCGCTCCACCTCGACGTGGCCATCCCGAACTTCGGGCTACAGGAGTACATGCCCCACGCCGAGGTGACCGACGAGGTGTTCCCGCACAGCTACCGGTTCGCCGACGGCTACCTGCATCCCGGTGAGGAACCCGGGCTCGGCGTCGACATCGACGAGAAGCTCGCGGCCCGCTATCCGTACCAACCGGCCTACCTTCCGGTGAACCGGTTGACCGACGGCACCGTGCACAGCTGGTGAGCGGGCTCATGGCCTCCCCCGACGCGCTGCCACTGACAGGTGAACGCACCATGCCTGGCATCTGGCACGAGAACTACTGGTTCCGCCGACACGAGGTGGTCTACCACTGGGTGGCGGAGCAGTTCCTCGCGGCGGGGGCGGGACCGTCCTGGCGGGTGCTCGACGCGGGTGTTGGCGAGGGCTACGGCGCGGACCTGTTACGGCGTACGACCGGAGCCCGGGTGGCCGCACTCGACTACGACGCGGACGTGACGGCACACGTGCGCAGGACCTATCCGGACGTCCCGGTGCTGCGGGGCAACCTCGTGGCGCTGCCGTACGCCTCGCACGTGTTCGACGCGGTGGTCAGCCTGCAGACGATCGAGCACCTGTGGGACCAGCCGGCGTTCCTCGCCGAGTGCGTCCGCGTCACCCGGCCAGGCGGGCGCATCGTGCTCTCCACACCGAACCGGTTGACGTTCCCACCGGGGAACATCTGCCACGCACATGAGCTCGTCGGCAGTGAGCTTCGCGCGTTGCTGGAACGAGCCGGGCTCGAGTCGACGACGGTCGCCGGTCTCCACCACGGCGAACGGATCCTCGCCTGGGAGCACCGACACGGCGACCTCGTCAAGGCCCAGCTCGCCGATCCGCCCGAAGACTGGTCGCCCGAGCTGGCGGCCTTCGTCACCAGCCTCGTCGACGAGGACTTTCACCTGCGAGCCGGGATCGGCGAAGGCGCCGACCTCGACGCCGCGCTCGACCTGCTGTCGGTCGCGAACGTCTCCTCCTGAGGACGGTCAGGGGCGGACGACGCGCTCCACGACGCGTCCGACGACGAGGTAGACCGCCGCGGCGATCCCCCAGTTGACGAGGGTCTGCTTCATCGCGTCGGCGAAGGTGAAGACGTCTGCGAACGGCCCGTCGAGCCGGCCCGCCAAGCCCAGGACCGCGGCCACGATCTCGTTGTCCTGATTGGCTTCCAACGCCGTGAGGATCGCGCCGAGCGCCATGACGAGGGCCGCCAGCACGGCGACCGCGAAGACCACGGTCGCCACCATCTCGCGCACCTTCCCGACCAGAGAGCCGGTCGGGCGCTTCCGGTCCCCCGGCGTACGCCGGCCGTCCGCACGCCCCGATGACGGTGCTGACGGTGACGGTGCTGACGGTGACAGTGCCGCCGAAGCCTCCTGCGCCGCCTCGTCAGGCGCGGGCGCTGGTTCGGCGGTGGTGGGTTCTGCTGACACGTTGCTGTCTGCTGTGGTGCTGCGCGCGTTGTCCGGCACGGCCGCTCCCCTCGACGACACCTCGAGGGTAGGGCACCAAGCCGGTTCACGGACCCTCGCGACGCGTCAGATGTCAGAACCGACCACCTCCGGGGACTCCGCGTGGCCTACGGGTCGAGGCCCTTGTCCTCCAGCCAGTCCTCCGGATCGATCGTGTCGTAGAGACCACCGTTGTCCGGGCGTACCTCGAGGTGCAGGTGTGGTCCGGTCGCGTTGCCGGTCGCGCCGATGTAGCCGATCACGGTGCCGGCGTCGACGCTGCCGGATGACCTCTCGAAGCGTGACATGTGGCCGTAGAGCGTGACGGTGCCGTTGGGGTGCAGCACCTTGATCCTGTTGCCGTAGGCGCCGTCCCACCCGGACGCGATGATCTCTCCCGAGCCCACCGCGCGAATGGGTGTGCCGCTCGGCGCGGCGAAGTCCAGTCCGTGGTGCGACGACGCCCAACGGTTTCCGCTTGCCCCGAAGCGACCGGTGAGGTGGTACGACTCCACCGGAAGGACCCAGTCAGGCTTCCTGGCCGCTTTCACCGCCCCACGCTTCGCGGCAGCCTTCCTCGCTGCCGCCTTCCTCGCTGCCGCCTTCTTCGCCGCGGCCTTCCTCGCTGCCGCCTTCCTCGCTGCCGCCTTCCTCGCTGCCGCCTTCTTCGCCGCGGCCGTCTTCGCCGCGACCTTGGATGCCGCATGCTTCGCGTCGGCCCTCGAACGTCCGGCCCGCTCGCGAGCGGCCCGGGCGCGAGCAGCATCGCGGGCGAGGTGGACATCCGCCCCCGCGGCACGTTCCCCCGTGCCCGAGGCAGCGGCCGGCTGCGGTGTCGCGGACGTTCCACCGACCGCCACAGCCGTTCCCACACCGGCACCGCACACCGCGAGTGCCGTCGCCACCATCGTCAACGGAATCTTGCGCCAACGAAATGTCCACAGAGTGCGAATACGCCGCAAGAAGGACTCCACAACGGTTACCTCGAAAACGTAGACGGCACACCTGTTCGCCCTTTCGAGACGAAATGTGCCGTGCCCAGCGGTGGGCGTGGGGTCGCCAATGAATCGGCGGTCTTCGACCGCGCCCCCGGTGTGCAGGCGCCCAGGCGGACTCTGTTTCTCTGGCCGGGTGAGAGAAGAGATGCACGCACGTCGACACCGACGTTGGTGCCGAATTCCGCTCACCGGCCGCGGACAGTCCTAACAGAGGACTTTTCGCCATGCCAGCCCTGCGCTGGTGCGCACCTACGATTCCCGCTCGTAGTCGGAGTGGAAATACGTGCGTTAAAGTCGAGCGCCGCGGCACCGAAAAGCCGCGGCCGCAATTCACGCAGGTGCAATGTCACGCCTGGCCGGGCTAGGTAGTTCGTCCATGCCTGGTTGGCGGGATGCGTCGATAACGGGATTTATCCGCGAAGTACGAATCGGCGTCGAACCCGCGAGCATCCGTACGATGATCCGTAGGAGCAATATTTGTGGCGTGACACGGATCACAGCACTCGGACGTTATCCATCAAGGACACGTCGGATCTCTGCCCGATGATCCGAGGTGTCTCCGACACATTTCCGCCCAACCTGCGGGAAAGGATGGCGGGATGCCCCGATTTGGACAGCTCGAAGAACAGGTAATGCTGCGCGTGTGGGCGGCCGACCACCCGGTTCAGGTGCGCGAGGTTCGGGAAGCGTTGCTGCCTGACCGGAGTCTCGCCCACACCACCGTGATGACCGTTCTCGACAAGCTTTTCCGCAAAGGGTGGTTGCGCCGCGAGACCAATGGTCGGGCTTACCGCTATTCGCCGGTCATGTCCCGGGAGTCCTACACCGCCGCGCTCATGCACGAGGCGTGGTCGGCGGCGGAGAATCCGGCGGCCGCCCTCGTCTACTTCATCGAGGCGATGAACGCGGACCAGACAGACGCGCTTCGTGATGCGCTGCGGGTCGTCCTGCCCGCACCGAACGGGAGCACGGACTCCGACACCACCGTCCACGAGACCATCGTCAACGACCCGACCCTCCACGACCCCACCGTCAGCGGCCCTGCGGACCACGGCGCCACCCGGCCCTGACCCGCGGTGCCCAGCCCACGGCGAGCGACCTACGGTCCGCCGACCCCGCGGGCCTTCGCCGCCGCCTCTTCCGCGCCCCGGGCCAGACCTTCGAGATACTCCCGGTGACTCGCCTCCGCCGCGTGGACAGCACGTCGGTCCTTCACGAAGCGCGCCGGCACACCAGCGACGATCGCGTAGTCGGGTATCTCGCCGCGCACCACCGCGTGTGCGCCGACCACGACACCCGTCCCGACAAAGCTTCCGCGGAGAACCGTCGCCTTCGTTCCCAGCCAGCAGTTCGGCCCGATGCGTACGGGCGACTTGACGAGGCCCTGGTCCTTGATGGGAGCGGCGAGGTCACTCGTCACATGGTCGAAGTCGACGACGTAGCACCAGTCCGCGATCAGGCTCGCGGCGCCGATCTCGATGTCCAGATAACAGTTGACCGTCACGTCGCGGCCGAACACGCACTTGTCTGCGACCCGGAGCGTTCCCTCGTGGGCGTGCAATCTGGTGCCGTCGCCCAGGTGGACGAAGCGCCCGAGCACCAGACGTCCATATCCCTTGCGTACCTGCAGATCCACCCGCCGACCGAGGAAAACGAACCCTTCGGTGATGACACCGCGATGCCTGATCCGCAGCAGCAGAAAGCGCCAGTAGCGCACCAGGTGGTACGGCGTGAAGGCGCGATGGCGGATGACCCAACGCAGGCTGGCGAGGGTGAGGAACCTGGCCTGGCGCGGATCTCGGACGCGGCATCGCACGGCATCCGACCCTACGACGCCGGCACGCCACACGTGCACCCGACACGAGTGCGTCGTGCCAAAAGCAGGTTCGGCTTCGACGGGTGCCGAGATGAGCAGCCGAGATGAGCAAGGGCCCGCGGGAAGGAATCCCGCGGGCCCTTGACCAAGAGCAGTTGCTCCTCTGGTGGCCTAACTCAGATCACGCGAACGTGGTCAGACAGTGCGGACGTTCTCGGCCTGCGGACCCTTCGGGCCCTGCACGACGTCGAACTCCACCCGCTGGTCCTCGTCCAGGCTGCGGTAGCCGTCGGCGACGATCGCGGAAAAGTGGACGAAGACGTCCTGACCGCCGTCGACGGAGATGAAGCCGAAGCCCTTGTCAGCGTTGAACCACTTGACGGTCCCTTGCGCCATGTTCCTGATTTCCCCTCGCGGAGACGTTGGTGCAGTGCCCGAACCTCACGAGCACCGAGTCGCCACGGGGGTCCTATCCCCGCGTGTCGAATCCCGCGGACGAAGAGTTTGACGCGGCCGGTCACAGGAGGCTGTCACCGGCGCACATTGCACACTTCGACGTACGTCTTGTCGAAACGACGAACGACCGCCGAGGACGGTACCACGGGTGAGCGCCCTGTGACCATGGTCCCTGTTTGACCGGTAGCGCACGAAATCTCCCGTTAAGGTCGTACGCCGGTGATCGACACGTTGTAGTACAACTCGTCCGGGACGAGTGGCTTCAACCACCTGTCGACCGTGCAGAGCCGCCGCCAGCTGCGGTAGGCGAAGCTCGCCCAGCCCCACCCCAGGCGCCCCGGTTTGACCGCGTGCTCGAAGGTGCGGACCGGCCAGCCGAACCATGCCGCGGTCAGCTCGTCGGTGACGGTACGCACGTCCACCGCGCCCGCCCGCGCGGCCATCCGCGCGAGGGTGTCGGGATCGAAGGTGTGCAGATCGACGACCGCCTCCAACGCGGCGGCCCGGGAGGACTCGTCGAGCTCCTCCTGGGGCCGCGCCCACGCCTCGCGCAGGGCCGGCAGCCGGGTCACCCGCGTCGCCGCCCACCAGGTCGCCTGGGACAGCTTGCGGGCGACGCGGTCGCCGTACCGCGTCGGCTCTCCGCAGATCACGAACCGGCCCCCCGGTCTGAGGACCCGCAGCATCTCGCGGAACGCCTCCTCGACGTCGGGGATGTGGTGGATGACCGCGTGCCCGATCACGAGGTCGAACGTCTCGTCGGGGTAGGGCAGACCCTCGGCGTCGGCAACCCGGCCCTCGACCTCGAAGCCCAGCCGGCGGGCGTTGCGCTTGGTCGCCTCGACCATGCCGGGCGAGAGGTCCGTGACGCGCGCGGCGTCCAGAACGCCAGCCTGCTTGAGGTTCAGCGTGAAGAAGCCGGTGCCGCAGCCGACCTCGAGCGACGTCGCGTAGGGCCAGCCGGCCGCACCCGCGACGGCGACGAACCGGTCGCGGGCATAGCTGATGCAGCGTTCGTCGAACGAGATCGACCACTTGTCGTCGTAGGTCTGCGCCTCCCAGTCGTGATAGAGGACGTTGGCCAGCTTGGGATCGCCCCAGGCGGCCTCGACCTCTTCGGCGCTGGCGTTGGGGTTGGGATTGGGCGTGGGACCGCCCGTGGACCTCGAGTGCTCGGAGCGTGCCATCGGGTCCTCCTCAGCGTCCGGTGAAGGTCGGTGTGGACTTCTCCACGAACGCCGACATGCCGATCCGGCGGTCCTCGGTCGCGAAGAGCGCGGCGAAGTTCTGGCGTTCGATCTCGAGGCCGGTGGCGAGGTCGACGTCGAGGCCGTGGTCGATCGCGGCCTTGGCCGCCCGCAACGCCTGCGCCGGCCCGCCGACGAACTGGGCCGCCCATGCCCGCGCGGCGGCGTAGACGGACGCGCCCGCCGTGTCGGGTTCGGCAGCTGGATCGGTCTCGACCACCTCGTCGACCAACCCGATCGCGTGAGCGTGCTGAGCGTCGATGAGACGCCCGGTGAAGATCAGGTCCTTCGCCTTGGCCGGTCCCACCAGGCGGGCAAGTCGCTGGGTGCCGCCCGCGCCCGGAATGATGCCGAGCTTGATCTCAGGCTGGCCGAGCTTGGCCGTGCTCGCCGCCACCCGGTGGTCCGCGGTGAGAGCAAGCTCACAGCCGCCGCCGAGTGCGTAGCCGTTGATCGCGGCCACGACCGGCTTCGGAATCCGCGCCACCGCGTCGAACGACGACGTGAGCCCGTGGGACCGGATCGCCATGTCGGAGTAGGACATGTCGATCATCTCTTTGATGTCCGCCCCGGCGGCGAACACCTTCTCGCCTCCGTAGAGAACAACCGCGGCGACATCGGCACGCCCGGTGGCTTCGGCAGCGGCCGCCCGGATCTGTTCCTGCATCGCCGTGTCGAGCGCGTTCATCGGCGGTCGATCCAACCTGATCGTGCCGATGCCGTTGTCGACCTGCAGGCGTACGAATGCGTCCACGCGCGAAGCCTTCCTCTCGTTGTCCGGATCCGGCATCGCGGCGAGCCTAGCTCCCGCGGCGGACGCATTGTCCATTTCGCGGACCATCCGCCGAGCCGTGTTCCGGCGCGAGGCCAGCAACGGTACGAGACGAGACAGTTGTATGTGGCAAGTATATTCTTGGGTGGGCCAGATCGCTTTCGCCTCACGACAGGAGCGTTGACCACCGGATGAGCGCGACCGGCTCACAACCTGCGTCAGAACCGCCCACCACAACTACATCTGGCACAACTCCACAAAGCACTGAACGGCCTTCGTTCAGCCACAAGCAGATCATCGAGATCGTCTGGGCCCTTCTGCTGTGCCTCTTCGTCACCTCGCTTTCAGCGACCGTCGTCGGCACCGCCCTCCCCACGATCGTCGGCGATCTCGGCGGCCAGGACCAACTCGCCTGGGTCGCGAGCGCCACTCTCCTCACCACCACGGTCTCAACCCCCTTGTGGGGAAAGATTTCCGACCTCTATGGCCGCAAACCGCTCATGCAGATCGCGATCGCGGTCTTCGTCGTGACCTCGCTCTTCGCCGGCCTCTCGCAGACGATGGGCGAACTCATCGCCGCCCGCGCCGCACAGGGCGTAGGCATGGGCGGCGTGATCGCCCTGTCGCAGACGATCATGGCCGACATCGTGAGCCCTCGAGAGCGCGGTCGCTATGCCGGGTATCTCGGTGCGTCGTTCGGCGTCGCCACCGTGGCCGGTCCACTCATCGGCGGTTTCCTCGTCGACGGTCCGGGCTGGCGCTGGTGCTTCTACGTCGGTATCCCGATCGCCGTCGTCGCCTCCCTGGTGCTGCAGAAGACCCTGCATCTTTCGTTCGTACGAAGGAAAACCCGGATCGACTGGCTCGGTGCGATGTTCATCACGGCGTCGGCGTCGGCACTGCTGTTGCTGCTCTCCCTTGCCGGACAGGAGTTCGCCTGGGTCTCGCCATGGTCCGCCGCGCTGGTGCTGGTGAGCCTGGTGAGCCTGGTCCTTGCGGTGCTCGTCGAGCGACGGGCGACCGAGCCGATCCTGCCGCCGCGGCTGTTCCGCAGTCCGACGTTCTGCCTCACCGGGATCGCGGCGTTCTTGGTGGGGGTCGCGATGTTCGGCGCGATGATCTACCTTCCGCAGTACCTCCAGGTCGTTCGCGGGAAGAGCCCCACCGTCTCGGGCCTGCTCACCATCCCGCTGGTGATCTGCATGCTGTCGGTGTCGATGGTGTGCGGCCGCGCGATCACCCGGTGGGGGCGCTGGAAGGTCTTCCCGCTGGTCGGGCTGCTCCTCGTCGCCACCGGGTCGGCCCTGCTGTCGACCCTGCGCGCGGACACCGACCTGGTGGCCGTCTGCGCCTACATGGCCGTCTTCGGTTGTGGGCTCGGCCTGACGATGCAGGTGCTCGTTCTCGCCGTCCAGAACACCTCCGAGGTCCGCGACCTGGGCATCGCCACGTCGTCGTCGACGTTCTTCCGCTCCATGGGAGGGGCCGTCGGCGTGGCGTTGTTCGGCGCGATCCTGACCTCGGGCGTCACCGCGTCGATTCCCGAGGTCCTGGCCAGGCGTGGTGCCCGGGCGCCGTCGGAGGACTCCCTGTCCTCGCACCTGGGTACACCTGCCGAGATCGGTGCCCTGCCCGAACCGCTGCGTACGGCGATCCGGGAGGGGTTCACGCTCGGGTTGGACCGGATCTATCTGCTCGCCGTACCCCTTGTGCTGCTGGCGTTCTTCGCCCTCCTCGCGGTGAAGGAGGTGCCGCTGCGGGGACGGGTTCCGGTAGCGGTCGACCTTTCCGGTGGCGTGGAGACCCCCGGTGGCGGAGCGATCTCGGAGTGTCGACACCACCCTTCCCACGCATGGCCCAATGCTGGAAGGATCCCACCCGAGCACGAGTAACGTCGCCGGCCCGAGGCCCGAAGGAGTGCCCCCATGCCCGAGGTCACCGCTGTCATCTCCCGAGCGAAGGACGCCCCTGTCACCCTGGAGACCATCCACGTGCCTGACCCGGGCCCAGGCGAGGCGCTGGTTCGCATCCAGGCGTGCGGGGTCTGCCACACCGACCTGCACTACAAGCAGGGCGGCATCGGCGACGACTACCCCTACCTGCTCGGACACGAGGCGGCCGGGATCGTCGAGGCGGTCGGTGACGACGTGGCCGACGTCGCCCCCGGCGACTTCGTGATCCTGAACTGGCGGGCCGTCTGCGGCCAGTGCCGGGCCTGCCGCCGCGGCCGGCCGTGGTACTGCTTCGCCACCCACAACGCCACCCAGAAGATGACCCTCGCCGACGGCACCCCGCTCTCGCCGGCCCTCGGCATCGGCGCCTTCGCCGAGAAGACGCTGGTGGCCGCCGGCCAGTGCACCAAGGTCGACCCGCAGACGCCAGCTACCGTCGCGGGGCTGCTCGGCTGCGGGGTCATGGCCGGCCTCGGCGCCGCCCTCAACACCGGCGGCGTCCAGCGCGGCGACTCGGTGGCCGTCTTCGGCTGCGGAGGCGTGGGCGACGCGGCGATCGCGGGCGCTGTCCTCGGTGGAGCGACCACGGTGATCGCGGTCGACGTCGACGACCGCAAGCTCGCGTGGGCCAAGGGGCTCGGCGCCACCCACACCGTCAACGGCCGGCAGGAGGACGCGGTCGAGCGGATCCGCGAGCTCACCGGCGGAAACGGCGTCGACCTCGCCATCGAGGCGATCGGCCTGCCCGAGACCTACAAGCAGGCGTTCTACGCACGGGACCTGGCCGGCACCGTCGTCCTGGTCGGCGTACCCACCCCGGACATGACGATCGAACTCCCGTTCCTCGACGTCTTCGGCCGTGGCGGCGCGCTCAAGTCGTCGTGGTACGGCGACTGCCTGCCCTCCCGCGACTTCCCCATGCTCATCGACCTGTACCGTCAGGGACGGCTCCCCCTGGACGCCTTCGTGAGCGAGGAGATCGGTATCGACGCGGTGGAAGCGGCCTTCGACAAGATGCACGCCGGAGAGGTCCTGCGTTCCGTGGTGGTGATCAAGTGAGCACGCCCAGCATCTCCGGCGCCGGCGGGGCGCGCATCGATCGGGTGGTCACGTCGGGGACCTTCAGCCTCGACGGCGGCACCTGGGAGGTCGACAACAACGTCTGGCTGGTCGGCGACGACAGCGAGGTGCTGGTCGTCGACCCCGCCCACGACGCTCCGGCCATCCTCGCCGCGGTCGGCGACCGCGACGTGACCGCCATCGTGTGTACGCACGGACACAACGACCACATCAGCGCCGCCGGGGATCTCTGGGACGCCACGAAGGCGCCGATCTGGCTGCACCCGGGCGACCGGATGCTGTGGGACACGGTCTATCCCGACATGGCACCCGGCGGCGAGCTCTCCGACGACCAGCGGTTCACCGTCGCCGGTGTCGAGATCCGCGCCCTCCACACCCCCGGCCACTCCCCCGGCAGTGTCAGCCTGCGGGCACGTGACCTCGACGCGGTGTTCACCGGTGACACGCTGTTCGCCGGCGGACCCGGTGCGACCGGTCGTTCGTACTCCGACTTCGAGACGATCATCGCGTCGATCCGCGACCGACTCTTCACGCTGCCGCTGGAGACGGTCGTCTACACCGGGCACGGTGACACGACGACGGTCGGTTCGGAGATCCCGCACCTGCAGGAGTGGATCGCCCGCGGCTGGTGACAGGCGGGGCGGCCCGCGGGCCTGACACCAACGCGCTGATGCTGCCGGCCTGCGCCGCAAATGACCACGCTGGGTATGCCTGTGAACCTGTGCCAGGCGTCGATGCATGTTCCAGGTGCCACAGGCATACCCAACGTGGTCATTGGTCTGCAGGTGCGCCCACCGCGGCAGCTATCCCGGGTGGGCTGTCTGTGCGATAGCAGCTGCTCCCCCGGACCTCCACAGGTGCCAGAAGCGCCCCAGTTGCAAAAGCGCCTGAGCTTTCCCTTGCGCGGCCGAAGGCGGCCGCCCGTGCGCTGGCCGATGGCGACGACGTACGGGCATTGCCAGACTCGGAAGGCGCAGAGGGAACGCGCCAGCGGAGGAGTGCGCATGAGCCAGCTCAGCACCGACCTGCGGTCCACGATCGAGTCGCAGGGCTATGTCGTCGTCCAAGGCGTCGTACCGCGCGCGGCGACGGAAGCAGTCGTCGCCGACATCTGGCGGCACACCGGGGCACGGCCCGACGACCCGGAGTCGTGGTACGCAAAGGGCATCGTCGCCCCTACCGGCATGATCGAGATGTACCACTACGCCTCGATGTGGAACACGCGCCAGCACGAACGGGTCCACGCGGTCTTCGCAGAGATCTTCGGCACCGAGCGGCTGTGGGTGAGTCTCGACCGGGCCAACCTCAAGCCGCCGGTGCATCCGGACCATCCGGACTACGACCACAAGGGATTCATCCACTGGGATGCCGACATCGCGGCGTACCCCGACGTGCCGTTCCGGGTGCAGGGCGTGCTGGCGCTCGTCGACACCGACGAGGCGATGGGTGGCTTCCAGTGCGTACCGGAGATCTACCAGGATCTCGCCGGCTACCTCGAACGCCATCCACCAAAGGACGGCTCACGGGTGCCGGACCTCTCCGGCTACGAGGTCACCAAGATCCCGCTGAGTGCCGGGGACATGGTGATCTGGACCAACCTGCTACCGCACGGAAACGGACACAACACCTCCGACCGACCGCGGCTCGCACAGTACATCTCGATGGGTCCCGCACCCACGGACGACGAGAAGCAGGACTACCGCGACCACCGTGTCACCGTGTGGCGGGAGAACCGGGCACCGACCGAAGGCGGGTCACCGTTCCCCGGCGACCCGCGCCGGATCGAGGAGGCGCGTACGCAACCCGCACCGCTCACGTCACTCGGACGCAGGCTGCTCGGCGCCGACCCCTGGTAGGAGTGCGGTCCGGGGCGTCGGTGTCTCGGCGTTCTGGTGTGAGGGTGGCCCTCATCCAACGGGCGCTCGCTTGAGGGGCGCCCTCATCCAGTCCCTCGCGAGGTTGGCGCCGGCTCCGTCACGGCTTCCCCCGTCCGTGTGCGCTCCTGCGACGGTCGGGGCACATGTGCGCCTTTCTCGAGCGCGTTCGCTGTGGTGTCAGCCCCCTTGGACCGTTGCTCGACGAGACCGCCCGCTGCCTTGTCGAGGAAACGCAGGAGTTCCACCGGGAACGGCAGGACGACGGTGGAGTTCTTCTCCGCTGCGACTTCCACGATCGTCTGGAGCAGTCGTAGTTGGAGCGCGGCCGGCGTGTCCGACATCGCACCCGCGGCCGCCGAAAGCTTCTTCGAAGCCTGGAACTCCCCATCGGCGGTGATGATCCGCGACCGCCGCTCGCGCTCTGCCTCTGCCTGGCGTGACATCGACCGCTTCATCGTCTCCGGCAGGGCGACATCCTTGATCTCCACCCGGTCGATCGAGACTCCCCACCCGACGGCCGGGCTGTCGATCATCAGCGCGAGCCCTTCGTTGAGCCGCTCACGGTTGCACAGCAGGTCGTCGAGCTCGCTCTTGCCGATGATCGAACGCAGGGAGGTCTGCGCGACCTGGGCCACCGCAAACGTGTAGTCCTGCACCTCGACGCAGGCCCGGATCGGGTCCACGACGCGGAAGTAGACCACCGCGTCGACTCGCACGGTCACGTTGTCGCGAGTGATGCCTTCCTGGGCCGGCACTGGCATCGTCACGACCTGGATGTTGATCTTGTGCAGCCGGTCCACCACCGGAATGATCGCCGTCACCCCAGGGGTCCGCAGGTGGTCCTGGACCCGGCCGAGACGAAACACCACGCCTCGCTCGATCTGGCGTACGACGCGGACGCTGGCCGCGAGCCCGACCACGACGAACGCCAAGACCGTGAGGACGATCGCGAGCGCCATGCTGACCTCCTCGTCAGCAACCTGCCTCCACCCCCAAGCCTATGACGGGGTTCGGGTATCGCCGGCGCTCAGGCTCGCTTCCGCCGGTACTTTCACGGCAATCACCGCATTGCGGCCGGAGACGCAGCCGGACTCCGCGCGGGCTCCACCGGCACTCGCAGGCACTCCTGACGTGGCTGGCGGCGTCGGCGAGCTCAGCTCCTAGAGGCGTGGGGCGCCGTTGACCGGGAGAAGTACGGCGTAGAGCGACGTCGTGGCGCAGATGAAGAGCCGGTTGCACCGTGGGCCGCCGAACTCCACGTTGGCGACGGTCTCGGGCACCAGCACCTTGCCGATCAGGGTGCCGTCCGGGTCGTAGCAGTGCACACCGTCACCCGCGCTGGCCCAGATGCGGCCGCCGTCGTCGAGCCGGAACCCGTCGAAGAGGCC
The DNA here is from genome assembly GCF_040196095.1 of Actinopolymorpha sp. B17G11. Classification (NCBI taxonomy): domain Bacteria; kingdom Bacillati; phylum Actinomycetota; class Actinomycetes; order Propionibacteriales; family Actinopolymorphaceae; genus Actinopolymorpha; species Actinopolymorpha sp. B17G11. The sequence continues at coordinate 74,354 of NZ_JBEFTW010000016.1, read as the reverse complement.
CTCCGTACACACCGCGAAGACGTCACCTCCCGACAGCGACGCACCATCGTCGGAGACGTCGAACACGCGCATGTGTCGCGGCCCGTCGGCCGCGTGCGTGGCACCGGTGTCGGAGATGTAGAGGCGCCGCTCGTCCACCGAGAAGGCCAGCCCGTTAGGGCGTACGAAGTCGTCGGCGACGATCCGCACCTCCCCCGTCGCGGGATCCCACCGGTAGACATGGCAGGCGCCGATCTCGCTCTCCGCCCGGTGGCCCTCGTAGTCGCTGTCGAGGCCGTACGCCGGATCGGTGAACCACACCGAGTCATCGGAACGGACCACGACGTCGTTGGGACTGTTGAACCGCTTGCCCTCGAACGTGTCCGCCAGGACGGTGACCGATCCATCGTGCTCGGTCCGGGTGACGCGCCGGTTGCCGTGTTCGCAGCTGACAAGGCGGCCTTGACGGTCGACCGTGTTGCCGTTGGAGAACCCCGCCGGCGTGCGGAAGACGCCGACCTTGCCGCTGGTCTCGTCCCACCGGAGTTGGCGGTCGTTCGGAATGTCGCTCCAGACGAGGTAGCGTCCCGCCGCGAAGTAGGCCGGCCCCTCCGCCCACCGGCACCCTTCGTAGAGCTTCTCGAGTCGGGCACTGGTCTTGACGCATGAGGCGAAACGTTCATCGAGGATCTCGAAGGTCGGGGACGCGTCGGACATGCAAAAACCTCCAGCTCGGACGGGCACCACGCGGGGCAAAAGGCACCGTCACGGACGCTAGCGGGCCCTACCTTTCCGGCGCGAGAGGGTACGACGGCCGATCCAGGCTCGCCGGGCGCGAGAACTCGGCGCTCGGTGGTGACCGGCTCTCCGGGGGACGGGATGATCACCTCCGGCGGGTGTCAGGGACGAAACTCGGGAGGTGGTACGGCGGACGCCTATAATTTCGGTGCGCCGCGACCTGGCCAACCAGGCGCGGACGGTGCCGCGCAGGCGGCACACCGGCATGCCCTCGCCGCCGTGAGGGTAGCCACACCGTATGGCCCTGACGGGGCCCCATACCGAAAGCCGTCTGGTATCTCCGATGCGAGAACTGGAACGGGACCGAGACGCGCGGGCGCTGTCCCGCGCCTCGTCCGAGTTTGGCCGGATTGTTGTGATCGGCAACGGCCGGGTCGGCGGTTCTGTCGTTCATGCCGCCCGGTCCGCCGGGCTCGCGGTCAGCGTCGCAGGACGCGATCGCCTCCACGAAGCGGCGGCAGCGGAGATCGTCCTGATCTGCGTGCCGGATCGGGCGATTCCAGACCTCGCCCACGCGCTCGCAGCCGCCATCCAGGAAGGTTCCACCCAAACGGAGGCTTCCCCACCCAGCGCCGGTCCGCCGACGTCCGCCCAGCCCACGTCCGCCGCCCAGCCCACGTCCGCCGCCCAGCCCACGTCCGCCGCCCAGCCGACGCCCGCGCCCAGCCGACCGGCGTACGTCGGGCATGTCAGTGGTGCGTCCGGCCTCGATGTCCTCGCCGCGGTCGTGGGCGCACAGGCGTTCTCGCTCCACCCCCTGCAGACGATCCCGCGGGCGGGGGCAGACCTCACCGGCGTTCCGTGCGCGGTCGCCGGCGCGACGGGGGCCGCGGCGGCGGTGGCCGAGGACCTGGCCCGCCGGCTCGGGATGGCGCCGTTCGCGGTCGCCGAGGAGCATCGCGCCCTCTACCACGCCGCGGCCGTCATGGCGTCGAACTTCCTCGTCACCCTCGAGGAGACGGCGGCGGACCTGCTGGCCCGTGCCGGCGTGGCGGACGCGCGGGCGACTCTCGCACCGCTCGTACGACAGACGGTCGCCAACTGGTCGGAGTTCGGCGGTGCTGCCCTCACCGGGCCCGTCGCCCGCGGTGACGACACCACTGTGGCGCGGCACGTCGAGGCACTCCAGGCCCACGCACCAGAACTCCGGCCGCTCTACGACCTGCTCACCACGCACACCCGGGCCCTCGCCGACCGCGCGGCGGCACCGACCACAGGTCGCCTGGGCGGCCTTCGACCTGACTCCGCTGGAGGTACCCAGATGAGCACCCCCCGCATCATCCGTACCCGCGAGGAACTCCGCACCGCGCTGGCGTCGGCGCGCCGGGAGGGCCACACGATCGGGCTCGTGCCGACGATGGGCGCCCTGCACGAAGGTCATCTCACCCTGCTGCGGACCGCCCGAGCGCGGTGCGACGTGGTGGTGATGAGTTTGTTCGTCAACCCGACGCAGTTCGCTGCGGGCGAGGACCTCGCCGGCTATCCGCGGGACGAGGAACGGGACGTACGCCTGGCCGGCGAGGCGGGTGCCGATGTCGTCTACGCGCCGGACGCCGCGCAGGTCTACCCGGACGGGTACGCCACGACGGTCGAGGTCGGTGGTGGCCTCACCGAGGTGCTGTGCGGCGCTCCAGGCCGGCGCGGTCCCGGGCACTTCCGTGGCGTGACGACCGTCGTCGCCAAGCTCCTCAACGCCGTCGGGCCGGACGTCGCGTTCTTCGGCCAGAAGGACGCCCAGCAGGCGGTGGTCATCCGCCGGATGGTGCGCGACCTGGAGTTCGGCGTGCAGATCGTCGTCGTGCCGACCGTACGGGAGCCCGACGGCCTCGCGATGAGCTCGCGCAACGTCTATCTCGACCCCGCCGAGCGGACCCGGGGGCTCGCGTTGAACCGGGCCCTCACGGCTATCCGCGACGCGGCGTTGGCGGGTGAGAGCGCGACCGAACCGGCGCTCGCCCTTGGCCGGAAGATCCTCGCCGACGCGGGCGTCGAGCCGGAGTACCTCGAGGCCCGCGACGCCGAGGACCTCACGGCGGCAGCGAAGTTCGGCGTACGACCGGTGCTCGTCGCGGTCGCCGCCCGGGTCGGACGGGCGCGGCTCATCGACAACACCGTGATCACCCTCTCCGAGACCACCACCACGTCAAGCACCACCGATACCGGCCCGAACGAAGCGGAGGACTGACGATGCACCGCACGCTGTTGAAGTCCAAGATCCACCGGGCGACTGTCACCGGATGCGACGTCGACTACGTGGGCAGCATCACCATCGACGCCGAGCTGATGGCGGCGGCGGACCTGCTCCCCCACGAACAGGTCCACGTCTGGGACGTCGACAACGCCGCCCGGTTCGTCACGTACGTGATCGCCGGTCCCGCGGGCTCGGGCACGATGCAGGTCAACGGCGCCGCCGCGAGTCTCGTGGAGATCGGTCACCGGGTGATCGTGGCGTCGTTCGGGAGCTTCTCCTCCGACGAGGTCTGGGCTCACGAGCCCGTCGTGGTCCACGTCGATGCCGCCAACACGATCGCCCGGGTGGACTCCGATCCCGGGGCGCTCCTGGGCTCGCCCCTTGCGTCGCAGGCAGGTGATCCGCGATGACCGCCCGCACTCGCGTGACCATTCCCAGGCTCGCCGAGATGAAGGCGGCCGGCGAGCCGATCGTCATGGTGACGGCGTACGACCATCCGTCGGCGCAGGTCGTGGAGAAGGCCGGCGTCGACGTGGTGCTCGTCGGCGACTCGGCCGCGATGGTGGTGCTCGGCCACGACTCGACCGTGCCGGTGGGGATGACGGAGATGCTCGTCCTCGCGGCGGCCGTGCGGCGGGGGCTCACGGTTCCGTTGCTGGTCGGCGACCTGCCGTTCGGTTCGTACGAACGCTCCGACGAGCAGGCGATCGAGAATGCTCAGCGGCTCGTCAAGGAGGCCGGCTGCGACGCGGTGAAGATCGAACGCGGTGGTACGTCGGTCGACCGGGCCCGCGCGATCGTCCGTGCCGGGATTCCGGTGATGGGCCACGTCGGCCTCACGCCTCAGACGGTCGGGCTGCTCGGCGGGTTCAAGGCGCAGGGGCGGACGGCGGCGAGTGCGGCGCGGATCGCGGCGGAGGCTCGGGCGCTGGCCGACGCCGGGTGTTTCGCGCTGGTCTTCGAGGCGATCCCGTCGGCGGTGACGGAGATCCTGATGGAGCAGGTGGACGTACCTGTCATCGGGATCGGCGCGGGGCCAGCCACCGACGGCCAGGTGCTGGTCTTCCACGACCTGCTGGGGATCTCGACCGGGCACACGCCGAAGTTCGTGAAGCGGTACGCCGGGGTCCGTGAGGCGATGACCACGGGCGTGGCCGCCTATGCCGCCGACGTCCGCGGGCGGGTGTTCCCCGGTCCCGAGCACGGGTACCCGATCGATCCGGACGAGAGTGCCGAGCTCCGCCGCCTGCTCGACGGGCGGCCGCCACTGCCGTGGGCCCGGTCCGCCCCGGGCTGACCTGGTGGCGAGGTCCCTGCGCTCGCAGGCGCGCCGTCGTTGTGCATGAGGGCGGCCCTCACGCAGAACCGCCTCGCATGAAGGGACGCCTCATGCGGAAAGCTGACACCCTCAACGGGGACGCGCCGCCTGGTCGGCAGCCTCCTCGATCGGTCGGCGGGCTTGGGGAACACCTGGCCACGGTTCCGCCGGCTGCGCGGCGAGCAACCGGTCGTACGCCACTTCGAGGTGGCGCGGGCCACGCAAAACCGCGTTCGGACGGTACGACGGCGGATCCGCGGCCAGGCGGGGGTTCTCGAGCCGGCGGGCGAGCGCGGTCAACGCGACCCGCGCTTCCAGCCGGGCGAGCGGAGCACCGAAGCAGTAGTGGATCCCGCCGCCGAACCCGAGATGTTCGGTGCCTGCGCGGTCCTCGCCGTACCGGTCCGGATGGAAGCGGTCCGGGTCGAAGCGGTCCGGGTCCCGCACGTGCGCGGGATCACGGCTACCTGCGGCGAGGGCCAACGTGATGGCCGCCCCTTCCGGGATCGTCGTACCGCCGACGTCGATGTCGGCGAGGGCGACCCGTTCGGGCAGGAAGTGCACGGGCGGTTCGTAGCGCAGCAGCTCCTCGACGACCCAGATCCCGAGGTCGGGTTCGTTGCGCAGGCGCCGGAGTAGGTCGGGGTGCCGGAGCAGGGTGAGCATCCCGTTCGCGATCAGGTTCACGGTGGTCTCGTGGCCGGCGAAGAGCAGCAGCGCGGCGTTGCTGAGCAGCTCGGCGCGGGTCATCCGACCCCGTTCGACCTCCTCGACGACCAGCGTGGACAGGAGGTCGTCGCCCGGCCGGTCGCGGCGTACGTCGGCGAGCCCGCCGAGGTAGCGCTCCAGCTCCGCGACCGCCTCGATCCGTTTGCGCCGCAGGTCGGACGCCTCGGACCTCTCCCCACCGCGCGGGCCGATGGACTCCAGCAGCGCCGCGGTCCACACCCGGAACTTCGGTTCGTCCTCGGTGGGTACGCCGAGCAGCCGGCAGATCACCGTGACCGGGAACGGATAGGCGAACGCGTCCACCAGGTCCACCTGGTTGCTGGCGGAACCGTCGCTCGCGGCCGGGAAGTCGTCGACCAGGCCGGTCACGATCTCGACGAGTTCCGGCTCCATGTCGTCGATCCGCCGGGGAGTGTGGGGAGGGCCGAAGTGCCGCGCCATCAGGCCGCGGAGCCGGTCGTGCTCGGGCGGATCGTGGCGGATGAAGCTCGCCAGGTGCTCGTCCTCCTGTCCCGAGGCGGTCCCGGCTTCCGGTTCCGTCAGCTCGTCGTCCGGTGCCAGTTCGTCGTCAGGAACCTGCTCGTCCTCCGGGGCCGATCCCGGCGCACAGCGGGCGGCGTGCTCGTCCGAGCTGACCCGAGGATCGTGGAGCAGGTCGACGATCTCGCGGTACGTACTGACGACGTAGGTCCCGTCGGCCTCCCGGCGTACCGGTATCTCGCGAAGCTCCGCGTACAACCGATACGGATCGGGCCGGTTGGCGGGATCGAGGATCCGGTCGAAGACGCTCCGCTCCATCACAGGCCCCCTGACGGTTCGCCACCGTGCACCAGCGTCGCCCGCCGGTCGCTCGGCTGGTGGCCGGTGACGAGCACGGTGGCGACGTGGCTGGGCAGGGTCTGGTCCGGGATCTCGGCGGAGACGGGCGCCAGCGTGTCCGGTTGGTCGACGGCATGGAAGTCCGGCGGAAACGCCGCTCGCCGCTCGATCAGCCGCGCATAGAAGTCCAGCCACTTCGCCTGGTCGAAACAGACCGCCGCGGTGATGCGGCCCTGGTAGCCGTACGCCGCGACGAAGCCGTCGCCGTCAAGCGCACCTTGCGTGATGACCAGCTCGTCGGCGTAGGTCGGTACGCCGACCGACTTGATCTCGATCCCGAACTGCGTGGACCAGAACACCGGCAGCGACAGGTGCGGCCAGCGTTCGGTCTCGGCGCTGAGCATGTTGTGCGCGGCGACCTCGGCCTGGGTGACCGCGTTGCCCCAGTGCTCCAGGGCGAGTAGCTGGTAGTCGTAGATGGGGTGCGGGAACCGCGCCACGTCACCTGCGACGAACACGTCGTCGGTCACCAGCCCGTTGACGTCGAACGCCCGGCAGCCGGCGTCGCAGGCCACGCCCCACGCTCCGGCGGCGAGACCTGAGTCGTGAAGCCACTCCACGTTACGGATGGCGCCGAGTGCCGCTACCGCCACGTCGACGTCGAGCACACTGCCGTCGGAGAGCTTCGCCCTGCGCAGCCGGCCGTCGGCATCGCCCTCGAGGGCCGTGACTGTGACGCCACACCGCAGGTCGACGCCATGCTTGCGCTGCATCCTGGCCGCTGTTGCGCCGATCACGCCGCCGAGCGCGCCGACCAGCGGGGTCGGTCCGCGTTCGGCGACGGTGACGGGAATGCCGAGATCACAGCAGTCCGACGCGATCTCGGAGCCGGTGAAGCCGGCGCCGATCACGAGGACCCGGCGAGGCTCCGCCCCGAGGCGCCGCCGGAGCACAGTTGCGTCGTCGCGGGTACGCAGGACGAAGACACCGTCGAGTGCCGCCTCTGTCGGGTTCGGCCAGGGCCGGGCGCGGACGCCGGTCGCGATCAGTACCCGGTCGTAGCCCACACGCCGACCGTCCGCGAGGACGACCTCCTTCGCCCCGATGTCCAGGCGCGCGGCCGGGCTGCCGAGCATCCACCGCGCGTCGATCCCCTCGGTCCGCGGCAGGCTCGTCCGCTGCGCGGGGACCCGGCCGGTCAGGACGTGCTTCGACAGTGGCGGACGATCGTAGGGTGCGTGGCGCTCGTCACCGATCACCGTCAGCGTGCCGGTGAAGCCCTCCGCGCGGAGCGTCACCGCGGCCCGCAACCCGGCAAGAGACGCGCCGACGATGACGATGCGTTCGACCCGCGGCCGCGTCGAGGTGCTCCGCGCCCGGGTTGGCACGGCAGCCGTGCCGCCCGGTGCGGCACCGCCGTCCAACCGGTCCAGCAGGATCGCCTGCACCGGACACGCGGCCGCCGCACGCAGGATCCGGTCCCGCTGCCGATCGTCGGGTTCCGCGTCGTAGGTCAACGACTCGTTGCCACGCATCGAGAAGACGTCCGGCGCGAGGAACGCGCACTGGGCGTACCCCTGACAGCGGGTGAGGTCGACGACGAGCCGCATGGCGCTGTCCTCTCCCGAGAGCCTTCCCCGGCCCGGACTCGCCGTCCGGCCCTGCGACCACACTTTGCGGCCGGGCAGGTCGAACCATCACCTGATCGGGGTGAACACGGGCGGAGTCACCGGTCCCTCCGGCCCAGCGCCACAGGACTGCCAGACCGTTCCCCCGAACGCAGGGGCGGGACGGGGGTACTTCAGGAGGAGGGAACCACCGGGCGTACGACGGCGATGGAGCAGTACGCATGGTGGAGCAAGCTCTGGCTGACCGAACCGAGCAGCATCCCGACCAGCCCGCCGCGGCCCCGTGAGCCGACCACGACGAGGCCGGCGCCGCGCGAGAGTTCGGTGAGCAGCACCGCGGGCCGGCCCTCCAACAGACTCGTCGTCACCTGCACCTCCGGGTACTTGTCCTGAAAGCCCGCAAGCGATTCCGACATCCACCTCAGGTGCTCGTTGCGCCGTGTCGCGAACGCCTCCGCGTCCCACCGGGCTGCGGCCGGATGGTCAACCTGCCAGCAGTGCACGGCGACCAGCCCGGTCCCGCGGTGGGAGGCTTCGCCGAATGCGAAGTCCACCGCACGTTCGGACACGTCCGAGCCGTCGACTCCGACCACGACCCGCGCACCCGGCGTGGCGCGCTCTCCCGACGTCCGGGCCACGATGACCGGGCAGGGCGCATGGGTCGCCACCGCCGATCCCACCGAGCCGAGTACCACCGACGCGATTGCCGACCGCGGCCGCGATCCCACGACCACGAGTTCGGCATCGGCCGCCTGTTCCAGCAGGGCCATCGCCGGGAACCCGCTGGTGACCAGGCCGGACACCTCCGTGAAACCCAGGTCGTCACGGACGAAAGCCACCGCCGAGTCGAGTTCTTCGCTTTCGGGGTTCTCTTCGTACATCTCGACCGAACGCACGATCTGGAGCGGACAGTTCCGGTACCTCGCCTCGTCGACTGCGAGGCGCAATGCCGTGCGGCTCTCCGTACTGCCGTCGACTCCCACGACAACCCGACGGCGCGATGGATCGGTCATCAGAACCTCCTCGCCCGGCTCTGCGCCAGGATTCCCGATCTCGACGATCGCCCCCAGAGGCCAATGTCCCGCTGACGGACGTCCATCGACTCTCCGCGATCCCGCACAATCTGCGAGCGAGACGGTGGCCGGCTATGTCTTGGCGTTCTGGGCGCCTACCATCGGTTCCATGGCCCTGACCGGGGAGGCGGCCGGTATGTCCACTCCAGGGCAACCGGGCGCTCTGCGCGACAACCGGGTGGATCAGGAAAGGATCCCTCCCGATGACCCTGCCTACCCGAGGATGCCGGCTCCTCAGCGTCGGGTCCAGACACTGATCGACGCGATCCTCACCGTCGGAACCGATCTGGACCTTTCACAGGTTCTCGAACGTGTCGTGCATTCCGCGTGCGTCCTTGCCGGTGCTCGATACGGCGTCCTCATTCTCGCCACACCCGAACGGGAAATCACCGACACCATTACCATCGGTACCACTGCGGAGGATCGGGAGAAAATCTCTCAACTGCCGGAATTCCGCGAGGTGCCGGGGTGGGACTTCAAGCCTGGAAAAGAGATCCGGATCGGCGAGGTTCCGGAGCATTTCACGGCCGCCGGGCTGCCTCGCCCCCATCCGGCGGTCCCTGATCTTCTGGGCGTTCCCATCGCCATGCGCGACGAGACATTCGGCCATCTCTACCTCGGCGACTGTGGGCAGGACGGCGACGACGGCACGACGTCGTTGACCCCCGACGACGAGGAAGCGCTTCTCGCCCTCGCCACGGCCGCCGGAATCGCGATCCAGAACGCCCGGCTCTTCGAGCGTGAACGTCGGCGCCAACAGTGGTTGCAGGCGGCATCGGAGATGACCCATCTCCTGCTGGGCGAGGTCAACCGCGACCAGGCCCTGCGCATGGTGACCAGGCAGCTGCGGGAGATCTCCGGCGCGTGCTACGGGAGCCTGATCCTGCTCGATCCGGCTGTCCCGGGAACGATGGTGCTCGAGGCGGCCGACGGTCTCGGGCTGGAGTTCACCACCGGCACCCGCACTGACATCCGCGGAATTCCCGCCATGGTGATGGAGTCAGGAAAAGCTCTTGTCACTCGTGACCTTCCGGCCGAAAAGGCGTTCAACCCCCCGCCTGACTGGCGTAAGCCCTTGTCGGTGGTGGGTCTCGGCATGGTCCTGCCCCTCGTCGCCAGCGACGAGATCCTCGGCGTGCTGTATGTCGGCTGGGAACGCAACTCGCCGAACGAACGTCTGGCCGCCCAGGAGGTCCCCCTGGTGGAGATGTGGGCCAGCCATGCCGCACTTGCGCTCCAGCGGGTCCAGGCCCAGCGCAACAACTCCCGCCTGCTGATCCTGGAGGACCGCGACCGGATCGCCCGCGATCTGCACGACGCCGTGATCCAACGCCTCTTCGCCGTCGGTACCCGTCTGCACAGCGCCAACGGTCTCAGTACCCGGCCCGAGGTCCAGCGCAGGATCGCGAGAGCCATCGAGGAGCTCGACGAGACGACGAACGACATCCGGTCGACGATCTTCCAGCTCCATGAGCCGCGCCGCGAGTCCCCCACTCCCCTGCAGAACCAACTCCTGGCGGAGCTCGACATGGCGCGGGACCTGTTCGGTTTCACCCCACGTGTCGTGTTGAACGGGCTGGTCGATTCCCTGCCTGAGGCTTTCCACGACGAGCTGATATTCGCGGTCCGTCACGCCCTCACCGTTGCCGGCAAGCGTCGTGCGGTGGTCCACGTGGAGGTCGTGATCAACCTCGTCGGCGGAGTCAGCCTCACGGTGACAGATGACGGCGTTGCCGGCGATTCGCAGACCGAACGCTTCCGCGCCGCCCGGATCGCGGAACTGTCGGCGCAGGCGAGCCGCCTCGGGGGCAGGTGCGAGACATTCGCAGACGAGGACGGCCGCACGACGATCAAGTGGTACGCACCGTTCGACTGACTCCCGGGGCCGAGCCTTTGTCTGCCAGGCAGACCCTTTCTCTGCCAGCCTGATCCCTTCTCCAGCGTGCTGGCACTGTCCTCGCAGGGTGCGATCATGCCCCGCGAAGCAGCGGCGCGGCGCAATGTGTCCTACGCTTTTCGAAAGCGGGGTTGCGGACTCGCCGCAAGGGGATGTGTGACCTATTTGCCGCAAGGCTTATGGCCATTGATGGAGCGGACAAACGGTGGGTAACAATTGCGAGCGGAGGCAGGTCCTTCAGCGCATTGTGGAAACCGCGGCGCAGCTCACCGTCGCGAAGTATGCCGTTCTGGTCATCGTGACGCGGGAGAAGCGGATTCTCGAATTCATCCCCTTTGGTGTCACCGAGGAACGTGTTGCGAAAATCGGTGAGCGACCACAGTTCAGAGGAATTCTTAAAATTGTCCGCAAGACCGGCAGAGCCCTGCGGATCGCCGATGTCAGGACACATCCGGCACGATACGGCATTCCCGCACACCATCCCGTCATCACCAGTCTGCTCGCCGTACCCATCAAGCTGCACGGCGACACCGAAGGGCTGCTCTACCTCGCCAACAAGACGTCCGCGCGCGAGTTCTCGGCCGCGGACGAGGCCGCCGTGACCGCACTCGCCGACGCGGCAGGCATGACGATCGAGAACTCGCGGCTGTTCCAGCAGGAACGCCGACGCGAGCGTTGGATCGAGATGGGCGCCGAGGTGACCCGCCTGCTCCTCAACCCGGCAAGTCGCGACGAGGCGCTGCCGCTGGTGCTGCGTCGCATCCGGGAGGTCTCCAGGGCGTTCACAGGCGTGATCGCCCTCGTCGAACGCACGGCCTCGGAGGAACGCATCGTCTTCGAGGCGATGGACGGCATCGAGACGGATCACGACGAGACGGTCAGCATCCAACTCCGCCGCCCCAGCTTCCTGGCGTCCGTGATCGACACCGGAGCGCCGATCCTCACCACCGACCTGCAGGACGACCCGCAGTACAACCCCACCCCCATCTGGGCCGCCCTGTCCGAAGACGTCGGCCTCGCGATGTTCATGCCGCTGACGGCCGAGGGCGAGACGATGGGAGTGCTCGCTCTCACCTGGCGGCGAGGCTCACCCGACGAAGCCGTCGCGATCGAGGACGCCGAACTCATGCAGTCGTTCGCCGACCAGGCCGCACTAGCCCTGCACCAGCAGCGGCTCCAGTACGACCGTGAGCGGCGCGGGCGGTGGCTCGAAGCCGGGTTCGGGCTGACCCGTCTGCTCCTCAACGACGTCGACCGTGACGAGGCGTTGACGATGGTGATCCGGCGGTTCCGGGTGGTTTCCGCCGCCGACTACGCGGGGCTGATCACCGTGGACCCCGCCGACGCCGACACCGCGGTCCTCGCCGTGGTCGAGGGACTCGACCTGGAGTCGACCGCGGGCACCAGGATCGGCCGGCGTGGCCTCACCGCCCGTGTCATCGAGACGCGCCAGCGCGTCGTCAGCGACGATCTCACCCACGAGCCGGAGTACGACCCTCCGCCCGAGTGGGCGGAAGCCATGTCGGTGATCGGCCTGGGCATGCTCATCCCGCTGGTGGTGTCGGGCGACGTCTTCGGCATCCTCTACGCGGGATGGCGGCGTGGTTCGCCACAGGAGCGGGTCGGTCGTCGAGAGATCGACATGGTGGAAGCGTTCGCCGGCCAGGCCGCGCTCGCCCTGCAACACGTCCAGTCGCAGGAGGCCCGCGCCCGGATGCGGGTGCTCGAGGACCGCGACCGGATCGCATCGGACCTGCACGACGTGGTCATCCAGCGCCTGTTCGCGGTCGAGATGCGCCTGCACAGCGCGGCGGGGCTGAGCACCGACCCGCAGGTGCGGCAGCGCATCGACGCGGCGATCGACGACCTCGACGACATGACCAGGGAGGTGCGTTCGACGATCTTTTCCTTACACCACGAGGAGGGCGACGAAGCGTCCATCCGCTCTCAGCTGCTCTACGAGATCGACTCGGCGCGGGCTGTGCTCGGTTTCACGCCACGCCTGGTCGTGCGTGGACCGGTCGACCGAGGCGTGTCACCGCGGCTGCGCAGCGAGCTGGTTCCAGCAGTGCGCGACGCGCTCGCCAACGCCGCCGCCCACCTGTCGCCGACCGAGGTCGAGGTCACGGTCAGGGTCACCGGAGATGAGCTTGTCCTCACCGTCACCGACGACGGCACCGATATCGGCGGCTCGCCGCCTGAAGCGCGCGTCGCCGAGCTGAAGACCCGCGCCCTCCACCTGGGTGGTTCGTTCGACGTCCGGTCCGGCGAGCGTGGCAACCTCCTCGTGTGGCATGTCCCTCTCGCAAGTTGATCGCGTTTGAGCCCGCCCGTGGGGTGCGAGGAACGAGATCGCACGCCCCTGTCGGGCCCTCTCACACCCGGATCGGCGCGGCGATCGCGGGGATCAGTGTCCCGAATCGCCGGCACCACATCGGTTCCGTCCCACCGATCCGCAAGGATGGAGCCCGTGACGAGGAATGGAGCGGGCCTCTGGTGGCCCGACGGCTGCCCACCACCCGGTGCGACGTACGACGGCTCGGGCGTGACGTTCGCCCTCTGGGCGCCCATGGCCGAACGCGTGGAGGTCTGCCTCACCGCTCCCGACGGTTCCGAACGGCGGGTTCCCTTGTCCGACCAGATCTTCGGGACGTGGTACGGCCGCATCGCCGGTGTCGGGCCCGGGCAGCGTTACGGTTACCGCGTCTACGGGCCGTGGGATCCGCAGGCGGGCCACCGGTTCAACCCGGCGAAGCTGCTTGTCGATCCGTACGCCCGGGCGATCAACGGTGAGCTCGTCGACCACGCAGCGATCTTCGGCCACGCGACCAAGGCCGAGGGCGACCTGATCCGCGACGACCGGGACTCCGCGCCCTATGTGCCGCGGTCAGTCGTCGTCGACGCGTCCTTCGACTGGGGCGATGACCGACGACCCCGCGTACCGTGGAGTGACACGGTTCTCTACGAGCTTCACGTGCGTGGTTTCACGAAGCTGCACCCCGAGGTCCCGCCCGAGCTTCGCGGTACCTACGCCGGCCTGGCCCATCCGGCGGTCCTCTCCTACCTCGTCGACCTGGGCGTCACCACCCTCGAGCTTCTGCCGGTCCACCAGTTCGTCAGCGAGTCGATGCTGAGCGGGCGTGGGCTCGCCAACTACTGGGGCTACAACACGCTCGGGTTCTTCGCGCCCCACGGGGGATATGCCGCGGCCGGCACCGAAGGGCAGCAGGTCACCGAGTTCAAGCAGCTGGTGAAGGCGGCCCACGAAGCCGGGCTCGAAGTCGTGCTCGACGTGGTCTACAACCACACCTGCGAGCAGGACGAGCGCGGACCCACGCTGTCGTTCCGTGGCATCCACAACGCCGCCTACTACCGGCTGGACGACGGGGGGCGGCACTACCTCGACCTCAGCGGTACGGGCAACTCCCTCAACCTGCGCCATCCCGAGGTCGTGCGGCTGGTCCTGGACTCGCTGCGGTACTGGGTGGAGGAGATGCACGTCGACGGGTTCCGGTTCGACCTGGCGTCGGCGCTCACCCGGGACGACGGCGGAGTCGACATGGCGGGACCGTTCGTCGCGGCCGTCAACCAGGACCCGGTCCTGCGTCGCGTCAAGCTGATCGCCGAGCCCTGGGACCTTGGGGCGGGCGGCTACCAGGTCGGCGCGTTCCCGCCGCCGTGGTCGGAGTGGAACGACCGGTTCCGGGACGCCGTCCGCGAGTTCTGGTCCGGCTCCCCCGATGGCGTCAGGGACCTTGCGTCGCGGATGTCGGGGTCGAGCGACCTCTACCGGCGCAGCGGCCGCCGGCCCTTCGCTTCCATCAACTACGTCACGTCCCACGACGGCTTCACGGCGCGTGACCTCGTGAGCTACGAACGAAAGCACAACGAGGCCAATGGCGAGGACAACGCCGACGGGAACGACGACAACCGGTCGTCCAACTCCGGTGTCGAGGGCGAGACGGATGACCCGGCGGTGGTCGCGCGGCGGCTGAGGCAGGTCCGCAACCTGCTCACGACCCTGGTCCTCGCAGCCGGTGTGCCGATGGTGCTCGGCGGCGACGAGCGCGGGCGTACGCAGGGCGGCAACAACAACGCCTACTGCCAGGACAACGAGATCTCCTGGGTCTCCTGGGCTGACAAGGGCGTCTGGACGGACCTTCGCCGCGTGGTACGGACGCTGCTGCGGATCCGGCGCGAGCACCCGGTCTTCCGACGTTCGACGTTCTTCTCCGGCGCGCTCGACCCCGCTGGCGGGCGCCGCGACGTGGGCTGGTTCGGCCCATGGGGCGAGGAGATGGACGACGCCGCCTGGCACGACTCGTCACTGCGGACGCTCGGGATGTTCCTGGCCGGCGAACGCACCGGACGGCGTACGGCCGCAGGCGAGCCGGTCCACGACGACTCGTTCCTGCTGTGGCTCCACGCCGGCGAGGAGGCCGTCAAGGTCAGCTTGCCGGGACCGCCATGGGCGCTGGCCTACTCCGTCATCGTCGACTCCAGCGACTCGGTGGTGCCGCGGCACCTGGCCGGCTACGAAGAGCTGGAGCTGCCACCCCACTGCGCCGTCCTCCTCCGCGCTGAGTGACCGCCGGCGACCCAGGTTCGGATTCGGATTCGGGTGCCCCCCGCCAACGCGCCCTCACGAGAGGGGACCCCCCTCCAATAGGTACGTACGAAGGGCACCCTCACCCAACGCGGCTTCGCAGGGAGGGTCCCCTCCTGCAGGAGCGAGAGGGCGAAGAACCACCGACATCCCCGGCTCGTTATAGTCCCAGGCCGGAGGACGTGCGGGTCGGCGGAGAAGGGCCCGCACTCATCGAGAGGCGAGGCCATGCTGCGGTACAACCTCATCCATCCAGAGATCCTGGCCGCCCTGGCCTCGGCGGGCCATGGCTCGCGAGTGCTGATCGCGGACGGGCACTACCCCTTCGTCACCGCTGCCGGGCCCAACGCGACTCACGTCTTCCTCAACCTCACGCCCGGTCGGCTCAACGCCACCGAGGTTCTGGCGGCCGTGGTGGACGCCACGCCGATCGAGTCCGCCTCGGTCATGCAGCCACCTCCCGAGCTCCCGACGCCTGAGGTCTTCGCCGAGTTCGGGGCGCTGCTGCCCGACGGCACTCCGATGGAGCGGCTCGACCGGTTCGGGTTCTACGACGCCGCGAAGTCGGAGGATGTCGCGCTGGTCATCGCCACCGGCGAGCAGCGCACGTACGCCAACATCCTGCTCACCATCGGCGTCGCGGCCTGAGCAAGGGCCCCTCCGGCGCCCGTCCCCGTCGAGCCCGCGCCAGTCTCGTCAGGCCGTCTTCTCGCGGCGTTCGCTGCTGCTGCGCTTGCGGCCGGTCTGCTCTCGCGGAACGAGCGTCGGGTTCACGTTGTCGAGGACGACCTCGCGGGTGACGATGACCCGGGCCACGTCGTCGCGGCTGGGCACTTCGTACATCACGTTGAGCAGGACCTCTTCGATGATCGCCCGGGTCGCGCGCGCCCCGGTGCCGCGAAGCAGCGCCTGCTCGGAGATCGCCTCGATCGCTTCGTCAGAGAACTCGAGCTCGACACCGTCGAGCTCGAAGAGCTTCTGGTACTGCTTGACCAGCGCGTTGCGCGGCTCGGTGAGGATCCGCATCAGCGCGGTCCGGTCCAGTGGCTGCACCGTCGCGACGACCGGGAGCCGGCCGACGAACTCCGGGATCAGCCCGAACTTCAACAGGTCCTCCGGCATCACCTCGGAGAAAGCGTCGTCCTTCTCGCGTTCCTCCTTCGTCCGGATGGTGGCGGAGAATCCGACGCCCTTCTTGCCGACCCGCTGCTCGATGATCCGCTCGAGGCCGGCGAACGCCCCGCCCACGATGAACAGGACGTTGGTCGTGTCGATCTGGATGAACTCCTGGTGCGGGTGCTTGCGGCCACCCTGCGGCGGCACGCTCGCGGTGGTCCCCTCCAGGATCTTCAGCAGTGCCTGCTGGACACCTTCGCCGGAGACGTCGCGGGTGATCGACGGGTTCTCGCTCTTACGGGCGATCTTGTCAACCTCGTCGATGTAGATGATGCCGGTTTCGGCCTTTTTGACATCATAATCAGCGGCCTGGATCAGCTTGAGCAGGATGTTCTCGACGTCTTCACCGACGTAGCCCGCCTCGGTCAGTGCGGTCGCGTCGGCGATCGCGAACGGGACGTTGAGCATCTTGGCCAGGGTCTGCGCGAGATAGGTCTTGCCGCAGCCGGTGGGCCCGATGAGCAGGATGTTGGACTTCGCCAACTCGACTGGCTCGTCACGGGCGTGTCGCCCGGCGGCCGACAGGCCCGACTGCACCCGCTTGTAGTGGTTGTAGACAGCCACCGAGAGCGCCTTCTTGGCAGCGTCCTGCCCGACGACATAGGAGTCGAGGAACTCGTAGATCTCCCGCGGCTTGGGAAGCTCGTGCAGACCGACCTCCGAGGACTCGCTGAGCTCCTCCTCGATGATCTCGTTGCACAGGTCGATGCACTCGTCGCAGATGTAGACGCCCGGACCTGCAATGAGCTTCTTGACCTGCTTCTGGCTCTTTCCACAGAAGGAGCACTTGAGCAGGTCGCCGCCGTCACCGATGCGTGCCACTCCGGAACGTCTCCTTCGGTTGCTACGCCACTGTCATGGGCGTGGGGGTCGAACCTGCATAGGACTCGGGCCGGTCAGCCCTCAGGGTGTGTCGCGGCGACCTTGTGAGCCGTTGCCGCGCATGCTCTGAGCGTACAGAGACCGACGGTACTCCGTTCTGGGCGCGAACGGTCGCGTTCAACCGCGCGTCGCTGGACACACGCGGCGAATCCGGGTGGGCCCGACACTTCTGGGCCGCCGTGACATTCGGCACGTCGGTTGACTCCCTTGTCAGTTCCCCACAAAGCCGGCTCTGGAGCCTGGCTCGGCCCTCAGACCTCGACCAGGCTCTTCTTGCGGCTGACCAGCACCTCGTCGATGAGGCCGTACTCGACGGCCTGCTCGGCGCTGAGGTACTTGTCGCGCTCGATGTCGCGTCCGACCTCCTCGATCGGACGTCCGGTGTTGTCGGCGATCATCGTCTCCAGCATCTCGCGCATCCGCAGGATCTCGTTCGCCTGGATCTCGATATCGCTCGCCTGACCGTAACCACCCTCGGTGTAGGGCTGGTGGATGACGATCCGGCTGTGCGGAAGCGCCGACCGCTTGCCTGGCGCGCCGGCGGCCAGCAGCACCGCGGCCGCCGAAGCCGCCTGGCCGAGGCAGACCGTGTGGACGTCGGGAGTGATGTAGCGCATCGTGTCGTAGATCGCCGTCAGCGCCGTGATGGAACCACCGGGTGAGTTGATGTAGATCTGCACCTCGCGGTCGGGGTCCATCGACTCCAGGCACATCAGCTGCGCCATGACGGCGTTGGCGATGTCGTCGGAGATCGGCGTGCCGAGGAAGATGATCCGCTCCTCGAAGAGCTTCGCGTACGGATCGATCTGTCGGTAACCGTAGGGGGTGCGCTCTTCCCACCGCGGGATGAAGTAGTCGCCCCGCGGCAGCCTCGAGGGCTCTGTCGCGAGTCCGGGGAGCTGGATACCGCCGGCCGGTTGGATGCTGGTCATCGTGGTTCGTCCTCCAGGGGGATGGTGCCGTGCCGGGGTGTCAGGAGACAGGTCCGACCGAGCTGACTTCGCCGGCGTACTTCACCACATGGTCGATGAAGCCATACTCCCGCGACTGCTCGGCGGTGAACCACCGGTCGCGGTCCGCGTCCGCCTCGATCTGGTCGACCGTCTGGCCGGTGTGGAGAGCGGTCAGCTCGAACAGTTGCTTCTTCAGGTGCAGGCTCTGCTGGGCCTGGATCTTGATGTCGGACGCCGTGCCACCGAGCCCACCCGAGACCTGGTGCATCATGATGCGCGAGTGCGGCAGGGCGAAACGCTTGCCCTTCGTACCGGCCGCCAGCAGGAACTGTCCCATCGACGCGGCCAGGCCCATCGCCACGGTGGCGACGTCGTTGGAGATGAACTGCATCGTGTCGTAGATCGCGAGGCCGGAGTCGACCGATCCGCCCGGCGAGTTGATGTAGAGCCAGATGTCCTTGGCCGGGTCCTCGGCGTTGAGCACGAGCATCTGCGCGCAGATCGCGTTGGCGTTCTGGTCGCGGACCTCCGAGCCGAGGAAGATGATCCGCTCCTTGAGGAGCCGCTGGTAAATGTGATCGTCGAGGCCGCCCTGGCCGTTGTGGCCCTGCGCCCGCTCCGCGTATTCGTTCACGTCCTCCGCCTAGGTCTGTCTCGTGGGTGTCTGGTGGCACACATCGGGCCCGCACGTGGGCGGTAGTCGCACCGTTCGAACTTGACCTCGACCCTAGCCAACCGCTCCCCCGCAGCGGACGCGGAGAGGGTCCTGTTCGCTCACGGCGCAGAGTCGTCAGGTCCGGACTCCGCTTCCCATGCAAAGAATCGTTTGCAAACATGTCTCCGCGAGCTTACGGTGCCCGGCATGTCCGACGAGTCCGACCAGTCCGACGAGTCCGTCCGGGCCGTCCAGCCCGAGGCCACGCGAGACCTTCCGCCCAGGCTCGCCCCGAGGAGCGAGGTGCCCCTCACCCCGAGGAGCGAGGTGCCCCTCAACGCGCGGTCGCTGCGGGGCCTGGCCCACCCGGTCAGAGTCCGGATGCTCGGCCTGCTGCGCGAGGCGGGGCCGGCCACCGCGACCACCCTGGCGCACCAGCTCGGGCTCAACACCGGCGCCACGAGCTACCACCTACGACAGCTCGCCGCGCATGGCTTCGTCGTGGAGGACGCGGAGCGTGGCACCGCCCGCGAGCGCTGGTGGCGACCTGCGCACCGGCACACGCGCCACGCCCCGCCAGCGGCCGACGACGACCGCGCGCTCGGCGACGCGTACCTCCGTGCGGTCGGCCTGCAGTACGCCGAACGGATCCAGGACGCACTCGACGACCTGCCGACCCGCCCGGAGCGCTGGCGGCCAAACCTCAGCGACTTCAGGCTCCGTGTCACCCCCGACGAGCTCGATGAGCTGCTCACTCAGGTCACCGAACTCATCGGCAGATACCGCCACGATGACGCCGCAGGCGGCGATTCGGCGCCAGCTGATGCCGAGCCGGTGGTTGTCCAGCTCCAGGCGTTCCTGCGTCCCGGCGCACCGACCGACGACGACCTCGGGGCCGGCAACACCGCAGGGCCCGACCAGGACAGCGACGCGTGACCGTCCCTAACGCGGCGGCTGCCGGTCAGGCACCGGAGCCTGGCTGACCTTCCGGGTCGCCATCTGTTCCGGTCCCGGCGTCACCCTCACCCTTGCCCGCCGTCGAGTCCTCTGCAGCGTCGGTAGGAGTCTCCGCGTCGCCAGCGGCGCCGGCGTCCTCGGAGCCCTCCGCCGCATCCTCGCCCTCCGGAGCGAGCGTGCCGTCCGGCTGCAGGCGCTTCAGCTCGACCGGGCGCCCGGACTCATCCGTCACGACCGCGCTGTCGACCACCAGGGCCAGAGCCTTGCCCCGCCTGACCTCCTGCACCAACGTCTGGAAGTAGTTGGCCTGGATGACCTGGTTGAAGTAGTCCGCCGGGCTCATACCGGACTGCTGGGCGCGCTGCGCGATGGCGATCTTGACCTCGTCCTCGCTGACCGAGAGCTCTTCCTTCTCGGCCACCTCGTCGAGGACGAACTCCGCCTTCATCGAGTCGCGGGCCCGCTTGTCCAGCTCCTGACCGAATTCCTCGGCCGACTGGCCTTCGCTCTGGAGGTACTGCTCCTCCGACAGACCGATCTGGCCCAACTGCTGACCGATCGCCTCGCGGCGGGACTCGACCTCGGTCGCGACCGCGGCGTCCGGGAGCGGGATGTCGACGAGCCCGAGCAACTTCTCGAGGATGCCGTCACGCGCGGCCTGCGCCTGCTGGATCCGCTTCGAACGCTCGATGCGATCGCTGAGATCTGCCCGCAGCTCGTCCAGGGTGTCGAACTCGCTCGCGAGCTGGGCGAAGTCGTCGTCGAGGTCGGGGAGCTGCTGCTCCTTGACGGCGGTCACCGTCACGGTCACCTCGACGTCCTCGCCCGCGTGGTCGCCAGCGACCAGCTGAGTGCTGAAGGTCGCGGACTCGCCAGCCTGCAGGCCCTTCACGGCGTCGTCCAGTCCCTCGAGCCGCGCACCGCTGCCGATCTGGTAGCTGACTCCGCTCGACTCCTCGTCCTCGAGCTCCTCGCCGTCCTTGCTGGCGGACAGGTCGATCGTCACGTAGTCATCGTCACCGGCGGCGCGTTCGACCGTCGTGAGGGAACCAAACCGCTCACGCAGCGAGTTGACCTGTTCCTCGACGTCCTCGTCGGTCACCTCGGCGTCGTCGACGCTCAGCTCCAGCCCGTGATATTCGGGGAGCGTGATCTCCGGCTTGACGTCGACCTCGGCGGTGAACTTCAGGTCGGCACCGTCAGCGATCTCCGGTACGTCGACCTCCGGGCGGCCGAGTGGCTCGACCTTGTTCTCCTGGAGGGCGTCAACGTAGAGCCGCGGGATCGCGTCCTGGACCGCCTGCTCCAGGACCAGTCCGCGTCCCACCCGCTGATCGATGATCCGGGGTGGGATCTTGCCCTTCCGGAACCCGGGGATCGTCACCTGTCGGGCGATCTCCCGGTAGGCGTTGTCGAGGCTCGACTTGAGCTCCTCGAAGGGCACCTCGACGGTCAGCCGGACCCGGGTCGGGCTCAGGGTCTCGACGGCGCTCTTCACGATCGTGGATCTCCTCGGAATGGGCGTGAGCACGTGGCCTGGGACACCCGCATGCCTCATGCAGACGATCGCGGGCGCGTCACGGGACGTGGCCCGCTCGGGCCGATCCCGGTGCGCGACGCAGTGTACGCCCCACGGCGGCGCCTCTTCCTCGCGCACCCGCTGAGTGGCCGAGGTGGAGGCCGGCCGCCTGGTCGGGGAGAGGGGATTTGAACCCCTGGCCTTCGGCTCCCAAAGCCGACGCGCTGCCAAGCTGCGCCACTCCCCGGTGTCACCTCCCACGCCCAGGCATCGGCCAGTCCCGCCGGCCGAGGCCGGTTGGGTCGTGGGACGTGACAATCCACCCACCCCGATCGGGTCGGAGCTGGCGGGCACTACGCTGGCCTCGCGGTGCCGCCCGGAGTTTAGTCCACCGGCTCGACACGGGCACGCACCGCCGGTTGGTCGGCCTACGGTCGTGCGACGGTACGCCTTCTCCGAGGAACGCCTGAGAGTGATCTCATGCGACGTCGGAGGGATACTCATGGGACCATGGACCGGCACCACGCGGGTGTAGCTCAATGGCAGAGCTCCAGCCTTCCAAGCTGGCCATGCGGGTTCGATTCCCGTCACCCGCTCCACACGACAGGACCCCAGGTCAGAGGCCCTCCCCCGGCCTGGGGTCTTTTGCATCTCGCTCCCTCGCCGTGGCCCGTGCCACATACGTGCCACGTCGTGAGCCCGTGTCACGCCTGTTGCGCCGCCTTGGCACGGGCGTTTCGTCGACCGCTGACCCGTCCGGCCACTCCGAACGAGGGCACTTAAGCCATCGGCGATCGCGCGGTCGCGACCCTTCACTGCGTGGAGGTAACCGAGCGCGGCTCGGCTGCCCGAACGCCCTGCTCGCTCCATCAGCTCTCGACGCGTCGCCCCGGTCATGGCGGCCAGCGTGCTTCCGGTGTGGCGAAGATCATGCAGCCGGAGGCCCTCTACCTCGACAGCGTTCACGGCCCACCTACCAGATCCGGTTGAAGTTCGACCGGCGCGGCGTTCCTCCCTTCGGTCCGACGAACATGCGCCCGTTCGGACCAGGCTCGGAGAACCACTGGAGATGTGATCGGATGTCAGGAATGACCACCGACGGAGTCGACACGATCCGCGTGCCAGCGTGACTTGGCGCTCCCCAAGGAGAGCCGACCTCGATGCTCCACGACCGCCTTGGTCACCCGGACGGTCAGCTCGTCGAGATCGATGTCAGACCTGCGCGAGGCCCGCAGCTCGCCCCACCGCAAGCTTGCGGAGGACTAATGTCCTTCTTTCCCCTGCATCAGGCCACCCGCCTTCCCGCTGTCCCACAGTCGAACGCTCACCGGCTCGACTTTCCCGAGTCGATGTACTCCTGGAGTGCGCTGGCAGGGATTCGGACGTGCCTGCCGACCTTCACGAACCTGATACGTCACTCTGCGACCAGCCGTCGGGGGAGGCGCGCCGTGGTGCCGAGGACCTCGGCGGCCTGGTCGATGCCTATGGTTGGCGGGTGCTGCTCACCATTCCGGATGCGCCATACGCGGTTCAATGCCTGCCGTCGATCCCGTACGGAACAGCACGTGCGTCGTCACGGGACTGGGAGGTAGCGCTCACTCTGGACGTCCTGCTGCCGGAGCCCCGTCCGTCTCGACCTACTCCGGCGGTGGTCTACGTCCACGGCGGTGGCTGGCAGTTGGGCGACAAAGCTGCCGGCATGTACCCCTGGCACAGTCCGTTGATGGCCGCCCATGGGTTCGTCGCCGTCAACGTCGGCTACCGATTGAGTTGGATGGCGCCACACCCGGCGCAGCAGGAGGACCTGAAGACCGCGCTCACCTGGCTACGGGCTAACGCAGGCACCTACGGCATCGATCCCAGCCGCATTGGCGTCTGGGGCGACTCCGCAGGAGGCCACCTGTGCTCCCTGCTCGGCGTCGATCAACCCGGTACTGTGCAGGCAGTGATCGCGCGAAGCGCTCCGGCCGACCTGACGAAGATCGACCTCGCCTCGATCGACAACAATGCCGTACTTGGCTCCCTGGCCGGCGGACCACCGAGCCAGTACCTGGACGTCTTGCGTCAGCTCAGCCCCGCACTGAATGTCCACGGCGCTGTCCCGCCGTTCCTGATCGTGCATGGCACCAACGACGAGATCGTCCCTTTCGCCAATGCTGAAGCCATGGTCATGGCCCTCCGACAGCATGCGGCTGATGTCACCTTCCACGTCGTCCAAGGCGGCAAGCACGGGCTACGCACAGACTCTGCCCCGCCGACCGACAACAAGCTCTGGGAAGGCCTCGGCGACCAAGCACTCGCCTTCTTCACCAAGCACCTAAGCCAATAGAACGCTTAGCCACCGCCGGTCGTCCGACCGCCCGTGCCCAGCCCATCCGCCCACGACGAACCACCGCGCGGGCACGCTTCGAGCAGCTTCGCGATCGTCGGGGGGTCCCACGCATCCCACGTTTCCGCACCCCACTCAAGCCTCTCCGGCTCAGCCAGCACGCGGCGAGCATAGGCCCGACGCCGATGCGGCGGCCAGGGCGGGCCTGCAACCTAGCCGGGCCTCATGGGCGAGGTGGGACAGGCCCGCGGCGAGTGGCCGGGTGATCGTCGGATGGCCAGGCGGAAGCGTGGAAGTGCCCCGGCGTGAGCCCATCGAGCTGCAACTTCGCGCCCCGGCGCACCTGGGCGGCTACACGGAGACTGTGCAGGGTCTGTGCAGGGTGTGGACAAGCTGCCCGAACGACGGGAGAGGAGCGCCCGCGCCCCCCAGGGGTACTCATGGCCATGCCTGACGCGGTGGACCATCGCGTGGGGACCATGCGGGTTGTCCGGACTGAGTACGGCCGCGAGAAGGACCGCGAGTGGTCAGTCGGTCAGTGTGGTGGCCATCCATTCGTGCATACCGCCGTCGTTCATGGGGCCTTCGAGTGGCCCCGTTCGCAGGATCGTCTGGACGGCTCTGGTTTGCGTCCAGCGCAAGGCCCTCTCGACGTCGATCTCGGCGGCGTCGGCGAAGATCTGGATCCGTCTGCGGAGGGCTCGGTCGGGGTCGGGCAGGTCTCGCAGCTCGGTCCAGCGGTCGCGGAGGTGGGTGAGGCATTCGAACGCGATCTCGCCGACATAGCCGAGGGGGTCGATGGCGAGCCAGTCCTCGCGTGTTCCACGGAGCACGTTGGTTTGGTTGAGGTCACCGTGCAGCATCGTGTTGGGTTGGTCTGGCCCAAGCTCCGTGCAGGTGGCGATGGCGGCGCCAACGGCGCGTGCGGGGAGGGGATCTCCCGCGGCTGCCGACATGGTGGGAAGTTCGGCCGCCCATTGCGCGAACACTGGCTCCAGCCTGGGTGGTCCGGGCGGTGCGGGGACTGCGAGTCGTCGGGCCAGGCGGCCGATGATGATCATGGCTTCGTCGGTGTCGGTCACGGTGGCCAAGGACTCCGGGTGGAGCTGTTCGAGCAGGATCGCGGAGTTGGCGTCGTCGCGCTCCAACAACAGCGCGGCTCCCCGTCCGGCCCAGGTGGCGAGCGTGGTCGCCTCGAACTGAGGGGTCTCATAAGGCGGCGACACCTTCAGCATGGCGCCGCTGCCATCTAGCCGACGTACCGGGACTACGACGCCTGCCCATCCGGACATGGCTGGCCCGGCGATGATGCACGACCAGCGCTCCAGCAGTTGAGCGACCAGTCCAGGCAGACGGTCGAACCATTCGCGAGCCCGATCGCCCTGGACATTGACGAGGGCGTCGCGAAACGCGGCCGGAACAGTGAAGGCTCGAGGATCAGCTTGACTCATGGAAACAGATTCGATCACCCCGGCGCAGGGCGTCCACAGGTTTCAGGAACCGTGCCGCTGAGGTGCCCCCGAGCGCCCGGCACCAACCGTCAATGATTCGCGCCCGCCAGTACCGGTCCACGCTCAGCGCGCGAGGCGCGCCGGCTGGCCAGGAACGGTCCCACCGCGCCGGGCCGAGATTGGTACGGTCCGCAGAGGGTTCGACTACGACGCGAAGGAGCCCGTGCCGATGCCGTACACACCCACTCGATTCTCCGTGAGCGTCAAAGGCGTAGTGGTACGGGACGGCCGGGTTGTCCTGCTCATGAACGAGCGGGACGAGTGGGAACTTCCAGGCGGCCGGCTGGAGCCCGGTGAACAGCCCGAGACCTGCGTCGTCCGCGAGGTCCAGGAAGAGACCGGCTTGGAAACAGCGGTGGTCGCGATCCTGGATTCATGGGTGTCCCACATCGGAGCTGGCCCAGGTGTACTGATCGTCACCTATGGCTGCGCCGTGATAGGGGACACAGCGCCAGTCCTCTCGCATGAGCATCAGCGAATCGGGACGTTCTCCGAGCCCGAGGCCTCGGGCCTTGCCATGCCAGATGGCTACAAGCGATCGATTTCGGCGTGGTACAGCCACCTGCGCTCTGGTGCTCGTGCCTAGACCGCGCGCAAGCACTGCGTTTGGCCGACCCGTTCACGATCTCCTCGCCGCACCGGCCGTGGCCGACCAGACGACTCGTTCGCCGTCTTCCAGATACGCCACCGTTCCATTTGCCCGCGCCTCCAGGCAGGCCGCGATTCGACGGGCAAGGAGTGGAGAGAGCCTTTCCGCTGCCTCCTGAGGAGAGCAGAACGCCCAGCCGCGAAGCTCATCCGCCGGCACCGTGATCTTCGCAGCCACATCCGCCGGCACCATGCCCCCGTCGAAGACGAGCATCACGCCCTCCGTCCTCCCCTCCTGAGGCGGAACCCAGTCGACAGCCAGAAGACCACCTACCGGCAGACGGACGCCAAGCTCCTCCTCCAACTCCCTGCACACGGCCTCGTACGGAGACTCGTCAGCCTCGACAGCCCCGCCCGGGACTTCCCAGTAGTCCTTGTATGTCGGTTCAACGAGGAGTACTCGATCCTCAGCGTCGAGGAGCAACGCACCCGCCCCCATCCGCTTCCGAGCCAGCGGGATCGTGTGCTTCTCGGCCGTCGCGGCGTGTTCGTTCATCCGCCGCACGCTACTGGACGACTCACCAGCGCCGAGCCAACGACCTGCAGTGGCGAGCGGTGACGACCTCTTGTCGACTGCCTTGGAAGTGCGTACGAGAAGGTCGCGATCAGGCTGCCTGCCTTGACGGATCGCAGCGCGCGGGCCTGGACCGTGCACACCCAGGGCACCACCATGGGCCGGGACGAGTGTCCCCGAACGGGCCCTGACCAGCACGCGATGATCCACGCTACAAGGACACTCCGTCAGGAGCGCCCGAGGCGGGCGCGGCGTGGCTGTTGCCGTGACCTGGACCGCGCGCGATCGGCACGGTAAGAGGCCGATCGCCGTACGGGGAATACTGCGTCACGGACATGCCAGGGTGCAGCCGCTCGTCATCGCCGTACCGCTGCAACAACAGGGCATCCAACCGACTCTCGTCCGCAGGTGAGGCGGCGGACTCGACCGCGATCAGTAGGTCCGCGATGTCGTCGATGAGGGCCAGCGTGGAGTCGGGAGGACCGCCTGGCAGGCTCACGGCACCCCAGCCGTCCCACAGCAGCAGCTCGTCGGCGTAGCGGTGAGCAAGTTGCATCAGAACGTAGTTGTGGATGAACCACATCCCGGCGAAGTCCGATCCCGGACCAGTCCCGAACAGGTGCGGGTCCAGGGATCCGGCGCGACAACCCTGCCAGACCTCGGCCGCCGTGCGGAAGGAGGCATCGGCACCAGCCGGAATGTCGTGTGGCGTCGGCAGCGTCTCGGTCGGCTCGGCGATTTCCGGGTCGAACCG
This sequence comes from Actinopolymorpha sp. B17G11, assembly GCF_040196095.1. NCBI lineage: Bacteria > Bacillati > Actinomycetota > Actinomycetes > Propionibacteriales > Actinopolymorphaceae > Actinopolymorpha > Actinopolymorpha sp. B17G11. The sequence goes on along the minus strand of NZ_JBEFTW010000016.1, from coordinate 47,418 downwards.
CACCCAGCGCTGCGTTTCCCTGTCGTAGGTCTGCACGATCACATGGTCATGGTTGTAGCCCGGCCTGAGGTAGCCCGCGAAACCCACCAGAGAGCGGGCCGGAATTCCGTGCTGACGCAGGACCCCGACGCAGAACAGGGTGTGATCACGGCAGCAACCCTGAACCCGATCGGTGGGATCGCGAGGCTCCGCGAGTGGCTTCCGGTGCCTCTCCTGGTCGATCTCCAGCATGACCGCGAGCCAGCGACTGTGGATGTCGTTCCGGGTGGATGCGGGAAGCTCCAGCCCCGACCCTCGATAGTGCACGATAACGTTGCGCGCCACCGCTGACAGGCCCGGAATGTCGGTGGGCACATCGTCCAGCAGCACCGCGTGCCTGCCGGGATCCGAGTACGGCGAGTGCCTGCTCCAGTCACGTAGATCCGTCATACACGCGACCCTAGATGTACCGCACCCGCAACCGGAAGCGAGTGCCGCGCTTCACCTGGTAGGCCTCCCTGTCCACGACTTGGCCGCTGCGCTGACCGACCCACCGCCAGCACTCCTCGTACCCGGACACGACCGACGGGGTCACTTGCGACCGGGTGCGTACTGAGCTGGACTGACTCGGCAGAGCGCAAAAGAATGACGGCGTACCGCTTTCTGACAGAAGGAGCCACCAGTGCAGCCAACTCGCGTCATCGCGAACCTGTCCGTCCCAGATATCGGCGAAGCCCGGGACTTCTATGTCGACTACCTCGGGCTGAGCGTCGAAGGGCTCAACATGGGATGGGTTGCCCGGTTCCAGTCTCCTGATGGCCAAGCGGTCGTCCAACTCGTCACCCGTGACGCCACCGCTCCGCATGACTCCGTGATCTCGGTCGCGGTCGGCGACGGCGTTGAGGAGGCGTACGAGGAAGCGAAACGACGCGGGTTCGAGATCGTCCATCCGCTCACCACCGAACCTTGGGGCCTGCGGAGGTTCCTCGTTCGCGCACCAGACGGCAACGTGATCAACATCGTCAGCCACAAGAACGATTAATTCCTACCGGGTTTCCCACTCGAGAGTGTCGCTGTCCACCGGTCGTGGCCGGGAGCAACCCCTTGCCGGCCGTTATGCGTCACGACGGCAAGCCGAAAGGGGCGCTGACATGAGTCTGCTCCGACGATTCACAGCCGCCGTCACCGTGTCCGGACTGCTCTTGAGTGGCTCAGCTGGATGCGGCATCGCGGGCGACTCCAAAGAACAGAAGAGTTCCTGGCAGCAGCCTGGCGCCTACACCTACACCCTCGAGTCGACCGAGGGGAATCGAGCGCTGCTCGGGAAGTATCGCATCGCGGTTCGGGATCGCCACGTTGCGGAGGCGGAAGGCTTCGACGAATACAGCAGACGCGTCGTGACGAAGATGCCGCAGGTCGTACCGACACTGGGCGACCTGCTCCGGGAGGTCGAGCAGGTACGGAACAGGAACGCCGACACCGCAGAGGTGACCTACGCCGCGGACGGGCATCCGACTCAGATCGTCTAGGACTTGGACAAGGACGCGGTCGACGATGAGGCAAAGCACGTCATCACCGCGTACGAACAGGTCGACCAGTAGATCCAGACGCACCGGCAGACGTAGATCGCCACGGGTTGACCTTCCGGGTGCCCAGGCCCGTAGTGGTGGATCGAGGTGGACTCTTCGCCTATCCGCGCAGGTCGCGGGTTTCGACGTTGAGGTCTTCCCAGGCGTTGGCCAGGCGGCGGATCTCGCCCAGGTCGATCTGCGGATCGAGCAGCCGACGGTCGGGTTGAAAGTGGACGGTCGTCCCTGTCGTCTCGTCGTCGGCGATCTGCACAAGGTCCGTCACCGGCACACCGTGCTCATAGCGCTGACTCCACGAACCGCTTTCGCGACGGTTGACATGCACGAGCCACTCGCTGAGCGCGGCGACGACAGACATGCCCCGCCTCGGATGTTCGTCGGGCAGCGACTGAGCCTGTGACGAATCGAAGAACCGAATGTCTTTGCTGCTCAGAACCGGCTTCTTCACGAAACGACCGTTCGGATCGCGGCGGGTGTCGGTGCCACGTCCGTCATCGGCAATCGAGATCGAACCGTCTGCGAACACCGAGACACGACATCGGCCGCCGTGACCGCCTGCCGCTTCGTCCGCGACATAGGCGAGCACCTCGAGCGCCAGGTGGATCGCGCCTGTCGGCGCGAACCCGGCAGCGTCCCGCCGGATCGCGGTCAAGTGCGCGAGATCTACGCCGACCGCCCAGTCATGTGTGGTGTTGCGCCACGGCGATGTCGCCACCGCACGACGCTACCAGCCAGAGGTCACCACGGCGGGGTTCGTACGCGGGATGGTCAGTCCGCCAGTGTGGTGGCCATCCAGTCGTGCACGCCGCCATCATCGAAGGCGCCCCCGTTCGGAGTATCACCTGGACGGCTCTGGTTTGCGTCCAGCGCACCGCCCTCTCCAGGTCGATCTCGGCGGCGTCGGCGAAGATCTGGATCCGCCTGCGGAGGGCTCGGTCGGGGTCGGGCAGGTCTCGCAGCTCGGTCCACCGGTCACGGAGGTGAGTGAGGCACTCGTAGGCGATTTCGCCGACGTAACCCTGGGGGTCGATGGCGAGCCAGTCCTCGCGCGTTCCGCGGAGCACATTGCTCTGGTTGAGGTCGCCGTGCTGGGTGGTGTCGGGTTACTCCGCGCCCAGCTCCACGCAGGTCGCGACGGCGGCATCGACGGCTCGTGCGGGAAGGGGGTGACCCGCGGCCGCCGACATGGCGGGAAGTTCGATCGCCCACTGCTCGAACATCGGCTGCATCCGGGGCAGTCCGGACGGTGCGGGGACAGCGAGCCGTCTGGCCAGGTGCCCGATGACTGTCATCGCTTCGTCTGTGTCGGCCAGCGAGGTCAACGGCTCCGGGCGGAGCTGTTCGAGCAGCATCGCGTAGTTGGCGTCGTCGCGCTCCAGCAAGAGCACTGCTCCGTACCGGCACCAGGACTCCCGCCCACCCGCACATGACGGGCCCGGCGATGACGCACGACCAGCGCGCCAACAGATCTGCGACAAGCCCGGGCATGCGGTCGCACCACTCGCGAGCGCCCTCACCCTGGCCCTCGATGAGCGCATCGCGCAGCCTCGCAGGAACGGCCAGGAATTGCGCGTCAGCTTGACTCATGGCAGCCGATTCGATCAATCCCGCGGGGGGACGTCCAGTGGTTCCACGACCACGTGGATGGCATCCGCAAACCGAACTCCGTGGAAGTCAGGGGCAGTCTCGATCCTTCGTTGCCAGCAGTACGAAGCCACCGGGAAGCTTGCGAAGCTCTTCCTGCTGCTGTGTGGTGAGCTCCGGCCTGTCGTTCGGGTACTCGTCCAGGAGCTCGATGCGCATACCCGACCGGGCCAGTGCAGTGATGACGTCACCAATGGGCCAGCGGAACTCCACGGTTTCCGGCATGATGTCGTCGGGCCCTGTGCCGGCCAGGCCTGGCGGACCGGCAGCGTTCCATTGTGGCCGGTTCCGCCGGAAGTAGTCCTCAACGGCGACGTACCTCCTGCCGTCGAACTCGAGGCAGCTCGCGAGTGGATGGATCTCGTCGACGAACAGGCGTCCGCCCTTCTTCAACGCCGCCGTGACGATTCCTGCCCATTGCTTGATGTCTGGGAGCCAGCCCAACGCTCCACAACTCACGAAGACGACATCGAACCCAGCGGACAGCAGCTCGGACGGCAGCTGATACACGTCGGCCACGACGAACGTTGCTTGCATGCCCGCGATCTCGGCTTTACGACGGGCGTGTCTGATGTTCTCCGGCGCGATGTCCACACCTGTGACATGTGCTCCAGCGAGTGCGAGGCTGAGGGTGTCTTCCCCGGAGGCGCACTGCAGGTGCAGGACGTCGAGACCGCGCCACTGCGAGATCGGCAGCTCGTTGGCGGCCAGGTTCGCCTCACCTTGTGCGAACAGCTCTCCCGGGTGAAGACCTTCACCACGTACGACAGCGATGGTGTCCCACGCATGACGATTGACCCCGGTAAAACGGGCGATCTCGGCAGGCTCCACGCCTGCGAGGGTAGAGCGACACGGCAGGCACGGCTACCCAATATCCACAGGTCACCGCCAGGTCTGGATCCGGGCCTCCGTTGCCACCGCTACCGGCTGAGTCGTCCGGAAAGCACCTCGGAGCGGCTGTTCCAGGCGGTTCTGATCAACTCCTGGCGGAGCTCGGCACCGCCGCCGGAGTGCTCGCAGACCCAGTCGAGCTCGTCGCCCAGCGAGATGCCGAAGTTGCCGGGATCGTCGGAGGAGACGACGACCGGGAGCCCGGCGGCTACGAAGCGCCGGACCGGATGGTGCGCCGGGTCCACGATGCCGCCGATCCTTCGGTTGGACGTCGGGCACACCTCGATGACCGCTCCGGTGGTGCAGGTGCGGCCCATCGCGTACGTCTGCCGTCGGCGTACCTCATCGAGGCGCGCCGCGTCGTAGTCGACTGTGACGGAGGCGCCGTCGGGTAGCGCGGCGAGGTCCGCGAGTTCGGTGCGGAGAGCCACGGAGTCAACTGCGACACCGGCCGCGCGCAGTCCGGCGCAGTGGTGGAGGTCGTAGGCGATCTGGTCCCTGCGTTCGCTGACAGGTTCCTCTCGGGAGTGCGCGCCGTACAGGTGAGGATCCACCCCGAGCGCGATCGCGTGACCGAGCCGGTGCGCGCCGAACTCGGCCGCTTCCTGCACCCACCGGACGGCACTTTCGAGGCTCTTGTCCCGGAAGCTTTCCCCCACGTGGTAGAGGATCGCCAGGGAGCGCTGAGGGTTGGCCGCGTTGAAATCCTGTACCGCGTGGAATATCGCGGCGGCGTCCTTCGGTGGATGGCCCTCCTCGATGTTGCAGAAGTCGATGCCGGTCAGCACGTCGCCGTGGGGTCCGAGTGCGATTTCCTGCACGAGCTCCCAACCCGGCCACGGGTTCGTGCGGTTCAGCGAGATAGCCAGGCGTTCAGTTGGTCCGGCATCACCGTGGTGGTACGCGTCCAGAACCGTATCGAGCACTGCCCGGTTCCGCGGTGTGTCGAGGTCAACCCCGAACAAGACGCGGTGTTCGGCGTAGCTGATTCCGTGTCGGATATGGTCGGCTCGGATGCCGGTCACGATCTTGGCCATCTCGGCCGCGATCTCGGCCGGCCCAGCGTCAGGATCGTTGAGCGCCAGGCTCAGGGCCATCAGGTTGCCCTTGGCTTGAAAGCGGTCGAAGTTCCCCGCGTCCTGGTCGCCGAACACGTAGAGGTTCTCGAACTCGGCGGCCGCCGTGGCGTCTCCTTGGCGGTACCGTTCAACCACCTGCCGGACGGGCGGGATCGTGCCATACGCGGCCTTCATCCCTGACTCGTACCAGTCCCACCGGACCTGGCCGCGGACCACCAGCTGACGGAGGAGATCCAGCGGGCGGATGCAGCCGAACAGGTGAAGGTGCAACTCTGCGAGCACGGCCGCCACGCTGCCATAGTCGACCGTGAATCCACACGGCATTATTCCGAGCTACTTCTAGGACGAGACTCATGATGGTGCCTAGGCGAATGCGGTCGTCCACCCTGAGTCGTTGATCGCCGCCGACGCCCACACCCAGGCGGGACCCCGACGGCGAATCAGCTCAGTCGCGCATCTCGCATCGCTGTGTGCCGGTTGGTCAGTGAAGCACAGCGTGGTGCGTGCGATGGCGTACGGCAGTGCGTGGCGTTCCGCTCTCGAGAGCGGTTCAGTGAGCGTTTCGTCATAGGCATCGACGAGCTCTCGCAGCTGGCAACGCCGCCGGACCGACGTGTCGTCGCGCCCGAGTCGCTCGTTGGCATAGAAGAGCGTCAACGCAAGGTCATCGATCCGGGGCCGGTAGCCCATGAAGTCCAGGTCCGTGATGAGGACGATCCGGGAGCCCGTGAACCTCACGTTGTCGTCCCAGAAGTCACCGTGGACGAGCTGGCGGGGCAGCAGGTCGACGAGACCTGCCTCGGCTCTCTGCACCTGCTGCGCCAACGTCTCGGCGACCTCGGCGTACCGGAAGTCCTCGTTCGACAATTCGGCGGCGCGCAGCGCGGCCACCCATGCCCCTACCACGTCGACCACACGACCGGCGTCGACGTGATTGGCCACAGGAGCGTGGGCGGCCGATTCGTCGACACTGGCGAGGCTGAGCCGGTTGTGGATCTGCGCGAGCACGGGCATCGCCAGGCCGATGTGCGCGAGGGACTCCATGTACGTCTCCGACGGCACGAACTCGTCCGCCTCGATCAGTCGGCCCCCGAACTCACACCAGTCGCTGCCATCGAGCGTCGGCCGGAGAGGTGCGAACGGAATGCCAGCATCGATCAGGAATCGGCGGACCTTCTGCACGGCCGCCAACCGTGGTGCGGTCATCGACGGCCGGTACATTCGTACGACCAGCCGCTCATCCCCATGCGATACGAGCATGTTGAGGTTGAACGAGTCCCCGAGTTCCCGGTACTCCGCCGTGGATGGCAGACCGTAGGCTGCGCTGACGGCATCGATCAGCTCGCGGGACATCGTTCCACGGGACGGCTGGCCGGCCATGGTCTCTCTCCTCGAGCGACTCGACTCACTATGGGTGCCGTCGGCGGGCACCACTACCGTAACGAGTTCTCCCCAGACGAGTTCGGAGGCGACGTGGAGGGGCACCGGCCGGAGTTCAGAGAGTCCGAGAATCCGTGGGCGCCGACAGCAGTCGTCGCCGAGATCAACGAACGCAAGGAGTCCTTCCAACAGGCCAAGAACGAGGCCGGACTGGACCACTGCAAGGCCCGCAGTTTCCGCGCATGGTACGCCCACATCACCCTCTCGATGCTCGCTCTCGCCTGGCTGGCCGTCACGAAAGCCCCTGCCATAAAAGGGAAACCAGCCCAGCAGAACAAAACATGATCAATTACACGCTACCGGAGATCCGCCGACTCCTCGTCAATCTGATCTTGCGACACGCCCCCGAACCCGATCACATCTGGGGATGGTCCCACTGGCGACGACGACTCCAACACCAAGCCCGCGAAAGCCACTACCAACGACGAGGACATCCACTCCCACAAGTGCCGTTGCAGTATTAACCGCGATAGGTGTGTTGCTAGCCGGGGTCAGTGTGGGAGTCCGGCCCAGAAACCGCAGCGGTGGTCGGTGGCGTACGGCGTCGGGCCGATGCCACCAGTCGACATCCCGATCACGGTGCCTGCCGTGCCGAACTCGGGCCAGGGCGCCCGGCTGGGACCGTTCGGGTTGCCAGTGCCGGCGAACGCCGACCAATAGTCGACGATCGTCGCCGACAGCCGATCCTGATCAGCGGACAGCTCCGGGTACGGGTTCGGCCAGAGGGGGTCGAGGTCCCACAGGTATGGCTGGTCCAGGCCATGATAGGAGCCCATCGGGAACCCGTTTCGGTCCTGACCGCTGTCCTCGGCAAACTCGTAGGCGTAAACCGGCTGCTGCGCGGCGGCGGCCTCGGCCGTGCGCAGTACGGGACAAGCGCCGATGGCACCGCCCCAGTCGCTGAGCACCGCCGACAGGGCGAGCGCCGGGTTGTCATAGTCGGTAAGCGGATACTCCGCGAGTACGACGCCGGCCCTGTCCCCGAATGTCTGGGTGATCATCGCGCGGTACTCCTGCTCGGTCAGCGCCGCTCTACCTGAGACGAACGACCGCATCTCGTCCCGGGTGCCGCCAACCATGAGCGGGACCCGAGCGGCCGATCCGTAGCGCAGCGCGTCGCCCGGCTGCTGCGGTAGCACCGATGTACCGGCGACCGGGTTCCACGGCCGGTCGCTCACCCGACCGTTGAGCTGCCAGCCGACGCCTGCGAGCGTTGTGAGGAGCTCGGCCGGGGTGCGCTCGCGAAGACAGGCGGCGACATCGGCCGCCATGTCGCAGCCGAGATCCTCGGCGGCCCGGGCGCCGAACGCGTGGGCATCGACCAGGGTTGGCACCCGGTTGTCGCAGGCACCGCTCTGCGTAATCGCCCGGTGGAACAGGCCACGCGATATCGGCGAGGCAAGCTGGGCACACACAGCTCGGGCGCCGCCGGACTGGCCTGCCAGCGTCACGTTGTCCGGATCGCCGCCGAAGTTGTCAACGTTGCGGCGCACCCAGCGCAGTGCGGCGGCCTGGTCCATGAGTCCATAGTTCCCTTCGCCGTGCTCCAGCGCGGGCGAGGCAAGGAAGCCGAGCGCACCGAGCCGGTAGTTCACCGTGACAACGATCAGGCGGCCCGAGGTCGCGAGCCGCGCGCCGTCGTGCTCCCGCGCACCGCCGGAGTTCAAGCCGCCGCCGTGCAGCCATACCAGGACTGGAATCCGCTCCCCCGGTCGGACATCCGTGGGCAGGGTGACGTCGAGATAGAGGCAGTTTTCCGTACCCACCATGCCCTCGGGTCCGCCCTGCGGGCAGTACGGACTCGGCCTCGTGGCGTCGCGGACCCCAGACCAGGCCCGCGGACGTGCCGGCGGTCGCCATCTGCGCCCGTCGACAGGGGGCGCGGCGTACGGGACGGCGGAGTAGTTCACGTGGTCATCGGTGACGCTGCCGCGCAGCCACCCGGACTCCACGCGGACCACGCCCGGGCCTGGATGGCGTGGGACGGCCGAAGCCGGCGAAGCGACAAGAGTCGCAGCCGCAACTACAGCGACCGCGAGCAGAGACATGGCACGGGCGCGAATCGACATACCGGCAAGTCTTGTCGGCCTGGACAATCGGCGCGTACGTCGACAGTCCCCACTTCCGCTACGTCACAGGACGTACATCCCATCCGAGAGATGCCCCGTCGATCTCATCGTCAAGAGCCACAACGAGGTGCGACCGATGCACTCGCGGAGCCGGTGCTTGATTCCGCGCCAGGCCAGGACGATCAGGCACCGGTGGCAACCCAGTTCGCCTTCGGATCCACCAGCGCCGCAGGTGCCGGGCCTCCGCGCGAACGGGCGTCGTCTGCACCAGCAGACGATGGTGTGGAGCCCCTGATCGGCCACTCCGGTTGTCACCGGCGTGGCCGATCCTGTACGGCTACCGGACGGGGCGATAGGTCGCGATCAGTGCCCCACTGCTGGTCGGCTGGGCTTCGAGCAGGTCGAACGTCGTCAGCGCGGAGTCGTCGGCGAAAAGCCGCCTGAGACCCCCGCCGGCGACGACCGGGCTGATCATCAGGGTGAGTTCGTCGAGCAGCCCTTGCTCGATCAGTGATCGGACCAGCCCAATGCTGCCTGCTACGCCGATGGTGCCGCCGTCCTGCTGGCGCAGGTCTGCGATGAAGTCGGTCAGCGAGCCCTTGATCAGCGTGCTGTTCGACCACTCGTCCACCGAGTCGAGAGTGGTGGAGGCGACGTACTTCTGGGTGTTGTTGATGAAGCTGGCGAACGGTTCGTCGGTCGATGTCGGCCAGTACTCCGCCCATTCGGAGTACGTCGCCCGGCCGAGCAGCACGGCGTCCTGTCCGTCGAGCATGCGGGCCAACGCCGCACCCATCTCCTCGTCGAAACTTGGCTGCCACTGGTCGGGCGCCTCGACCACACCGTCGATCGAGCTGAACAGTCCTGCGTAGATCTTGCGCATGCGACGAAACTCCTTCTGGGCACCCGAAACGGGCTGATGGACGACGTACTCAGTTGATCCGAACTTGCTCGACGTCGACCGCGAGCATCGCGGACCGACCTGGCGAGGTTCTCACAGCCCCTGGCACACGACGTACGCCTGGAAGCGGCGGTGGGAATACGTCGACCGACGTAGGTACGTGGCAGCCGGGTCGGCCGTGGTCACCATGGGCCGGCCTCCCCTCTACGCGTACAGCATCGTACGGGTTAGCACCTCGGGCCCGGCACGCCAGCTTTCCACGGGTGCGGCGGTTGTCACGGCTGCCTTGTCGGGTGGCGCGAACGCCACTGGTCGACGCTCAGGCGGTACAACACGTGCGGGCGCAGTGCATGGCGTGGGAAAGCCGCGGGTGGTCGAAGTCGTCCGCCGGATCGTGCGACCGCGTGTTCGACACTGCCGTCATCGACCGATCGTGGTGATGCCGACGCTGGTGAATGCGTACGCCAGAGCCGCCTTCGCCGCCTCGGTCGCATAACCTGGCCCATGCGCTGCGGGCAAATCGGTACGCGATCTCGAACGCGGGCGTGAAGTGAGCATCGAACGTCTGGTAGAGCAGCCCCGCGCAGCCGATGAACTCACCCGTCTCAGCCAACTTCACAGCCCACATACCGTGCCCGCGCTCGGAAGTCCCGGCCTCTATGACGATGACGAACCCGTCGCGCTGCTCGCGGGTCATCGTTGTCGAGGTGAGGCGGGACAGAGGGGTTCGATCGGTCAATCCAGTCGGCTGCTGTCCATGGTCGTCCTGCGCTCCTGTTGGTAATCCGGTTAGCAAGTCGGAGCGGCGGAATAGCCGAGGAACCGGGGAGGTTGGAGGCGATCATGCGCTATGGAATCTATGTCCCGTCGTTCGGTGCGTACGGCGACCCGGCCGTCCTCCGCGACCTGGCGGTCGCCGCCGAGTCCGCAGGTTGGCACGGCTACTTCATGTGGGACCTCATCAGTCCGGGCCAGTATGACCCGCCGGTCGCCGACCCGTGGGTAGTGCTCGCCGCGATCGCCCAGGCAACAAGGACCATCCAACTCGGGCCGATGGTCGTCCCGCTACCGCGACGCCGACCGGCGAAGCTCGCACTGGAGGCGGGCACGCTGCAGTCTCTGTCAGGGGGCCGGCTGATCCTCGGCCTCGGAACAGGTGTCGGGTGGGACTACACGAACCACGGCGAGTCAGCGAAGCGCTCTGAGCTCGCCGCGCGGCTTGACGAGGGCGCCACGCTGATCCACGCGCTGCTGTCTGGTGAGCCTGTCGAGCACATCGGGACGTACTACAAGGCCACCGGCGTCCGATTCCCGCCCACGGACGTCCCTGTGTGGACGAGCGGGTTCTGGCCACGAAAGGCACCCGTCCGTGGCGCGCGGAACGCCAACGGCTTGTTCCCGCAGATGCGTGACAAGACCGACGACTTCCGGCTGCCAACGCCGTCCGAAGTCCGCGGGATCCGCGCCGAGTTCATCCGAGCCGGCGGTCACGCCGACGGCGACATTGCGATCTGGTCGCCGAACAACGCCGCCGCGCCGGCCGCCGCACCGGCGAAGGAGTACGAACAAGCCGGCGTCACCTGGTGGTTCCAGGACGGCTCGGAACTCTCGCCGGATGATCTGCTCAAACGCATCGCCAACGGCCCACCGGCCGGCTAGCACCACCGCTTGCGACCAAGCCGCGGCAGGCCATCGGCATGCTTCAGCGCGCATTCGACGCGGGTGTGCCGGTCGCCTGGGTCACCGCCGACGAGGCGTACGGGCAGGCCAACTACCTACGTGCGTGGCTGGAAGAACACGACGCAGCCCATGTGCTGGCCACCAAGTGCAACGACACCGTCATCACAGGCGCTGGCGGCGATGGGCGGGTCGACGAACTCATCGCACAGCTCCCGGCTCGGGCATCGCGACGCTTCTCGATCGGGGCGGGCGCGCACGGGCCTCGCACCTATGACTGGGCCCGGACCCCGATCCGGATCGGCTGGCAGGCAGGCCGCGGCCACTGGCTGCTGGCCCGCCGATCGATCAGCGACGGCGAGATCGCCTACTACGTCTGTTACGGCCCACGCCGGGCAACACTGGCCGATCTGGCGCGGGTCGCCGGATCACGGTGGCGAATCGAGGAATGCTTCCAACAGGCCAAGAACGAGGCCGGACTGGACCATACCAGGTACGCACCTACCACGCCTGGTACGCCCACATCACCCTCTCGATGCTCGCTCTCGCCTGGCTAGCCGTCACGAAAGCCCCTGCCATAAAAGGGAAACCAGCCCAGCAGAACAAAACATGATCAATTACACGCTACCGGAGATCCGCCGACTCCTCGTCAATCTGATCTTGCGACACGTCCCCGAACCCGATCACATCTGGGGATGGTCACACTGGCGACGACGACGCCAACACCAAGCCCGCGAAAGCCACTACCAACGACGAGGACATCCACTCCCACAAGTGCCGTTGCAGTATTAGGTCAGCCGCGACGGCTGGCGTAGGGGTTTCACCGCGGGCGCGGGCGGTTGTCCCAGAGAAAGTCGACGTATCCATCCGGTACGTCGATCCCTTCGTTGAGCATCCAGTGGACGCGGCTCGAGCCGACGAGCGCCAAGGTGATGCGGTAAGCGCGGACGACCACGTGCGCGGAAAACGTCCCGTTGAGACCGGAGAGATACTCGGCCAAGAGATCCCGCTGCGTGCTCAGCGCCAGGTGGGCAAGGTCAGCCCCTACAGGCGCGAGCCCGAGAGTCCCCCAGTCGAGCGTCGCCGTATCCGAGCCGTACGCCCGCAGGTTCGCCTGATGAAAGTCACCATGAGACAGAACCGGAGCAACCTCTGCCAGCTCGGCGAGGAGGTCGTGACGTGCGTCCCACAAGCACTTCACCCTGTTGTCTGAGCGGACGTTCGACCAGTCGAGATCGGATGCTTCGATCCGCTGGGACAGCTGGTGCCCGCTCAGCCATGCCACGTTCGGCGGCTCGGCGAGGGCCTGCCACGCGCCGAGCTGACGAGCTGACGTACGCACGTCCGCGGGCCTGTCGCCCACATCCTCGAGGTAGATCGTCGACCCGGACACCCCGTAGCACCGCGGGGCGCGCAGGCCGGGGCCGGCCGGCAACACACCCGAGCCGTAGGCCAGGAGCTCCCGCTTCCAGTACGTCCAATGGGACGGCTCGCGAGCGCCATGCCGGTGCCTACCCGAACTCAAGGGACGGAACGTCTTGCGGATGACCCTGAGCTCGTCGAGTCGGCGGCCGTCGCGCTCGCGAGTCTGGATGGTCAGCCGTGCGACCGCTGCGGTCGCCGCGCCGGTACCGCCATGCATCGGGTGGGTGGTGAGGTTGACGACGCTGCTCGTGTCCCGCCCCGTCAGGTTGACGAGCACGGACGCCGGAATCTCCACGGACATTGGACGCCTCCCGCGTCGTGCCGTCAACGAAGTAGTCGCTGGACAGGCTCTGGAGGTCCGAGGCTGGTCGGAGTGGTCGCCGCTCGGACGTACTCGATGCCAGCTGGCCACCGAGCGACGTGCTGGGCACCATTGTCCGCGTCGTAGCTGACATAGCTCACCTCGTCGATGCCCACCGCGACAAGCGTGAACTCGCCCACCACGGGTTGCCACCCGATCTGGCTGGCGACCGCGTCGGCATAGCGCTCGTGCACGGCACGTTCGTTCTCGCGGCGTACCGAGCCGCGCACCTTGATCTCGGCCGCCGGCTCTGGGCCGGTCACCACGCTGTGGAGCAGGATCCGCGAATCGCGATGCAGGTCGTGTGCCTTGGTGGACGTCCGCATCATCGACAGGTACAGGTCGCCATCCATGAGCAGCGGTTCGACGCCACTGATGCGTGCCGTGCCGTCGCGTCGGGTCGTGCCCACCAGGAGCACACCGGGCTTGATGAGTTTCCCGTACGCAACAGTGGCGAGCGCAGGTTGACGCTCTGTCAGCTCAGACCAGTTCATCGATCCTGACTACACCTCTCCACCGACAGGGCGCTCTCTCCATCGACGCGTAGGCTCGGCAGATGAGGTTCGCCGGCATTCGGACGCGTTCTGCCGGACCGGATGATGGGGACTTCATCTTCGCGACCCGACGAACGACGTTCCGTGCGTACGTGGAGAGGATCTCGGGCTGGGACGACGCCCAGCAACGCGCAGCCACCAATGAGGAGCTGGGGAGACTGCCCTTCGAGATCGTCGAGGAGTGGGGCGATCCGATCGGCTATCTGTGCGTTCTCCACCAGGAGGATCTCGATTTCCTCGAGGAACTCGCCCTCGTCCCGCAGGCGCAGGGGCGTGGCATCGGCACCCACCTTCTTCGTCGCATCCTCGAGGAGGCTCATCGCCGGCGCGTGCCCGTACGACTCAGTGTCTTCGCCGACAATCCGGCCCGTAACCTCTATGCGCGCCTGGGTTTCGGCGTTGTCGGTGGTGAGCATCCACGCGTGACGATGGAGTGGCACGCAGGCGACCTCAGTGGGTCATGAAGAAGCCCAGATGCGGAAGAAGTCGCTCGACCGCGTCGATGATCCCTCGTGCTGCGGTCACGGCCCCGTCGGCCTCCTCCTTGTCGGCTCTGTCCCCGGGATGGCTCGGGTACTCCAGTTCGTTGCGACGACGCCGTAGCATGCCGTACGCCTTGAACGGATCACCGAACTGCGCGCGGACCGCCCGCTCCACCACCAGATGTCCGCCGGCGGTGGTCGGACGCAGGCCCTGCTGCGCGAGCAGGGCGGTGCATCCGTAGCGCGCGGCGTCGTAGGCGAGGACGTAGGCGCTTTCGGGATCGGTGTCGACCAGCGAGGCGGCGGTCTGCACAGTACGACGCGCGCGGGTGAGCCATGCGCCCCCATCGGCCTGTGCGCCGCTGACGTCCTGCAGTCCGGCTTCGGCAAGGAACCGCTCGATCTCGGCCTCTCCTGACCGCCACCTGCTCATGGCTCTCCCCTCTCAGCGGGTTGGTCGCGGTCGATCACGGTCACTGTCGGGCTGGACTTGACCTGCTCGACCAGCGCGTCCCCGGCATCCCGCCACCGCTGAACGGATCTGATGGTCGGGTTCACCGCGAATCCCAGGCGCTGCTCGGCCCGCTCTGCCGCCTCGTAGACGCTGGCACGGTCCGGGCGACCCACCACGAGCACGTCCAGGTCCTGGGGCATCGGCCCCGTCTCACCGTCGTACCGCCGGGCCCACGAACCGTAGATCAACACGAGGTCCACCCGCTCAAGCCCGGCGAACTCGTCGGCCACCACGGTGTGCGGCCCGAACGTCACGGTCAGGAGCTGCTGCAACGGCCCGAATGCCCGATGGCCGGTGTTGGCGCGGAGCAACCTTGACCGGCCCACCGTCCGCCCAACCAGCAGATCCGCGTCCACCAGGCGTTGCGCCTCACGGTGCAGCGTCGTCAGGGGTAGTCCCAGCCGGCTGGCCACCTCGGTGACCGTGTAGTCCCGCTCCGGGTGCAGCAGCAGCAGGGTCAGCAGATCGGCCTGGGCCCGGGATCGGAAGATCGGCAGCAGTGGCGGCGCCTCGCTACGCATAACTGGAAGATATAACCCATCTAACGGGAACGTCCAGCGGCGACACGCCAATGCGTCGTCCCGCTACGGGTCGAACGAGCCGCTTTGCCCCGGATGGAGCCGGAAGCCGGCGAGCGCACTGTTGGGCAGACTCTGGTAGAACGCGTTGGCCTCCGGTGTCGACAACAGGTCTATCCGCTCGGCCCCGCTGGCCCTGAACAGCTCACCGATCAGCCGCCGTCCCACGCCTCCTCTGCGGTGGTCGATGGCGACCGCCAGGAAGGTCAGGTACGCATGGTGACCGTCGCTCAGCAGGTGTGCCGCACCCACCACGCGCCCCTCCCGGACCGCGACCCTGGAGAAGACGCCGGGCGCGGCGGAGAGCCGCAGCACCCGGTCAGGATCGGAGAATGTCGGCCACCCCTCGGCCTCGGCCAGGGCGGACACGCCCGAAGCATGCCCTGCCTCGAACGGCATGATCGCGGTCCCAGGTCCAGCTGCCGGCATCGCCACAGGTTGCGGGCAGCAACCGATCCGGCGCAAATGATTATCTGAGCGTCGGGCCAACTCGCGAGGGAGCCCGCCGGACTGAACCCGATCCCTGTCCCGGCGACCGGAACTGTCATGCTCGTGCCATGGACCCAGCGGTCACCACCGAACGCGTCGCGCCGCCCTTGATCGCAGGCGAACGCGGGATGCTGCGTGCCTACCTGGACTTTCACCGCTCGACCCTTGCGATGAAGTGCGACGGCCTGTCCGACGAGGACCTGCGGCGACAGTCGATGCCACCCTCGACGCTTTCCCTGCTTGGTCTGGTGCGCCACATGGCCGAGGTGGAACGGACGTGGTTCCGCCGGGTGATCGCCGGTGAGGACATTCCCCTCGTGTGGTCGCCCGAGGGAGATTTCCAGGTGGCGTACGACGCTTCGAAGGCCACCAGGTCGGAGGCGTTCGACGCCTGGCAGGCCGAAGTCGTCCACTCTCGAAGGATCGAGGCCGAGGCGGAGTCGCTCGACGTGACCGGCCATCAGGCCAAGTGGGGCGAGGATGTGTCGCTGCGACTGGTGATGCTGCACCTGATTCATGAGTACGCCCGCCACAACGGCCACGCCGACTTCCTGCGCGAGGGTATCGACGGGACAGTCGGGGCCTGACAGCAAGGCCAGGCCCCTTTGCGTGGTGTCGTTACTCGTCTTCGCGCAGTTCGGCGAGTTGGGCCCTGCTGATCGTCTTTCGGTCCTCGGTCACCCAACCTTGCGCGACGAGGAACTCCAGGTGCGTCTGGTTCTTGATGTGGACCGCGCCTGCGAACGTGACGGCGAAGATCGCGGACTCTCCTTCGACCTGCACCTGTTGGGCGGGAAGGCCTGCCATGACTGCGTCCTCCAGTTCAGCTGTGGACCCGGGTGGAAGTGGCCCGTTCTTGCGGACCCGTAGCTTCGCCCACGACGTTTCGCCGGGGATCCCGTCGGCGTCGTCGCCGGTGTAGCCGAGGCTGCGTTGGTAGTGCGCGTACGCCGACTTGCTCGCCGTCGTGAACTCGCGGGTCTCGGGCGCGTCGTGTCCCGTCGCCGCCAGCCGCATGTTCATCCGGCCGATGGTGTTGCTCCTGCGACCGATCCGGAAGTGGGCGGCACCGGGGAAGGCGATGTACGGCGACGGTCCTGGTGGCCGGTAGGCCGGCGGCTTCTCCTCGAACGAGATGTGCACGTGGTTGGCGTGCGACTCACCCGGGTAGTCGTGCCAGCCGCCATAGGCGTAGCCGTCCGGGTTGTTCGACTGGATCAGCTGGTCGTAGATGACGTAGTCGATGCCGAGTCGCTTGCGGTTGGCCCAGGCGTACTCCGCGACGGTCTTGTTCCAGCCCGTACGAATCGGTCCCGGGTTGTCAGGACCGCCGCCGCGGGAGTAGGCCATCAGGTCGAGTGCCTTGCCGGCCTTGTGGTCACCGGAGGCGCCGATACCCCAGGCGAAGTAGATTTCGTACCTCGCGGCGAACTCCTCGAACACCGCCTTCGTGTGTGCACGGATATCGCCAAGGTCTGTCTCCAACGGGACACGCCGTGCCATGAGACCCCTCCCGTGTGCCCAGCCGTGTGGCCCAGCAAGGCCATGCCGTGTGGCCCAGCCATCGGCCCTGCCGTGTCGCGATGCACGCCCTGTCATGCACCGCCGCAGAGCCTAGGGGCGTTCGCGGCAGTGATCCAGTTCTGATCCCACCAATCTGGGACATCCGCCAGGTACGGGTTCCACCACACCGCCGACCGACCCGGCCGGACCGCGCTCACCAGGTGTCGTACCACCGGGTGGCGACGGGTTCGGTGATCTCCCGGATCACCTTCTGGTCATCTTCGGTCAGGCGCGTGCGCCACGCGTTGACCAGTGCGGAGCTGTTGCGCCGCAGCACATGCAGCACCGGCTGGTCGGGGGTGACGACGTTGTGGGCGCCGGTGTACTCCTCCACGATCCGCTCCAGATTCCGGGGTACGCCCAGCCCGCAGCGGCGATAGGTCTGGAGCAGAACGGAGTACGGATCGACCGCGAAGTCCTCCATCCGGACGACCTCCGCCCTCGCTCCCGCGTCGAGTTGCACGTTGAGCATGCGGACCAGACAGGCCCAGGTGGCGGCGCCGGCGGGTACGAGGTCGGCCTCCTCCCAGGCGCGCCGCGCGAGGATCTCGGTCACGACCGGATCGCCGAACCCCTCCTGCGCCCGGAACGACTCCAGCGCCGCGCGCGGGTGCATCGACCGTCGTTGCAGGCTGGCGACCCAGGCACAGGGGTGGCGGAGCGTCACCACGATCGGGTTCATGCTGAGCGCATGGTTGGCCCACCCGAGCGCGAGCAGGAGGAACGGATCCTTCACGATCACCGTGAACCCGAACGGACGCAGGGTCCGGATGTTGTCCCGGTTCGTCCGCATGCGCTGGTGGTTGGCGGGGAGCGGCTTGCCGTGACCGAGCCACTGGCCCTCGCCCGTCCGCAGGAACCGCCGCAGGACCTGGGCCGCCGGATGAGCGGTGTCGGACGGGGTGAGGTACGGAAAGCGCTGGGGAACTCCGACGAGCCCCCAGTCGAGGTTCAGCGGCTCGTGGACCAGGAAGGTGTGCGGTGCGTGGAGGAGCAGCCGGCCCATGATCGTCGTGCCCGAGCGGTGCGGGCCGGTGACCACGACGACGTTGCGTAACGGTTGACCCTCCGCCCGTGGCTCGAACCACCGGCCGACCGGCACGGCGGAGAGGGTCCGCACGGCTGCCTGTCGTGCAGCCTCGCGGACGGCCCTGTGCGTACGGCCTCTCGACGTCGACACCGGCCAGAGCTTACTTGACTCAAACCTCTTTACCCGCAACGGATGACAACGCGTGACCCTGGGCCTTCACGAGCAGGGACCATCCGGCTCCCCACCGCATCTTTCGGCCCTAGGACCAGGCGGTGCCGGGCCGCATCGTAGTGATGGCACCCATCGGCGAGGCCGCGACCGGCACAGCGCCGACGCCGGTGGGTGCCTCTCACCTTCTGGCGAACGAGAGCTGTGCGACAGAAAGCCCCTGTTGCTCGAGGAGGTCGGCCGTGGTGGTGGTGGCGCCCGAACGTCCGGCAAGGAAGCGGCGGGTACGCGGGCTCCGGCTGAGGTTCGGCAGCCGTCCACCACGGGCGCGACGCGGGCGGAGCCGGCCTCTGACGCTCCTTCCCCAGGGTTTCATCCTGCTCGGCGTCACGTTCGCGGTCATCCTCGCGCCGGGCGGTTCGATCGTGGGCGGCGTCAGCCGGGTCCTCTGCGCGCTCGGTGTCACCGGTTGGGCAGTGCTCGCCGACCGCTGGGCGGACCTTCGGCCACGGGCGAGCCTGGCGATCGCGTTCGGTACGGCCGGAACCGTGCTCGGCGCAGGGATCGGCATCCCGCACGCCGTGGAGGACGGACTGTCTCTCCGTTCCGCCGCCGGCCTGTGTGCCTTGCTGGTGGGACTCACCGTGCTCGTCCTCGGGCTGATCACGCTGCTGCGGACGATGCCGTTCCGCGCGCGCCTGCTGGTGTTCGCCTGCATCCCGTTGAGCCTGTTGTTCGTGATGACGCCGCTGGTGACGACCGTGGCCGGGGTCAACCCGCCGCCGACCATGTTGGGCCTGACCACACCCGCCGACCGCGGACTCGCCTATGACGACATAGAACTCCTGACCAACGACGGGCTCGTCCTGCAAGGCTGGTACGTACCCTCCCGCAACCACGCGGCCGTGGTCCTCATGCACGACAGTGGCGGCACCCGGTCGAGCGTGCTCGTCCATGCCGTGGCGCTGGCCCGCATGGGTTACGGCGTCCTGCTCTTCGACGCCCGCGGCCACGGGGACAGTGAGGGCGACGCGATGACGCTGGGCTGGGGGCGGGAACGCGACATCGCCGCCGCGGTGACGTTCCTGTCGTCGCGTGACGACGTGGACCCGGCGAAGATCGGGCTGTTCGGCCTCGGCCGAGGCGGTGAGGCGGCCCTCACCGAGGCGGCGTCGGACGATCGCGTCAGCGCCGTCGTCGCCGAAGGGCCCGGCCGGAGGACTCCGGTCGATACCGTCACCCTGCCATTCGGTCCGGCGGGCTGGGCCCAGGGTTTCAACGAGATGATCAGCTACGCCGGAACCGCGGTCCTGCGTCAGGCCCTGCCCCCGCGGAGCCTGCAGGGAGCGATCAGGAACATCGCTCCGCGATGGGTCATGTTGATCGGCGAGCAGGGCAGCATCGACGCGAGTCGCGTCTACCAGCAGGGCTCGCTCACCAACGTGGTCGTGTGGGAGCTTCCTGACACTCCCCCGTCGCAGGCGTACGACCTGCACGCGGCGCCGTGGGAGGAGGAGGTCACGACGTTCTTCGACCGCACGCTCTTCCCCCGCACGGTGCCGCGCCAATAGCCGGCATGGGTGAGGACTGGGAGGAGCAGCCGGCCGTCACCCCGGGAGGGATCGGCGCGCCGCTCCACATCGAGGGAACACGTGTCGTCCTGCCGGTGGAGCGGGTCTTCGCGATCGTCGATGCGGTCGTGGCGATCGCGATGACCATCATCCTGCTCGACATCAGGATCACACCCGGACTCGACGACGGCCCGCTCCGGGAAGAGTTGTACCGCACCGTGCCCGATCTCTGGGCGTTCGCGCTGAGCGTCGTGGTGATCGGTCTGTTCTGGCGGCACCATCACATGGTGATGCGGCACGCCGCCCGGATCGACGCGCCCCTGCTCTGGCTCAACTTCGCGTTCATCGCGATGGTGTCGCTGATCCCGTTCCCGACCTCCGTGCTGGAGGACTACGTGACGAAGCCGGTCGGGCCGACGCTGTACGCGATCGTGATCGCCGCCCTGGCCTCCGTCCTGGTCCTGATGTGGCTCCACCTGACCCGGGAGGCCGGGCCCGCGCACGCGCCGATCACCGGGACCGCCAGACTCCGGCCGCTCGTCATGCAGCTGATCGTCGTCATCGTGTTCCTCGCCTCGATTCCGGTGGCCCTGAGTGCGCCTGCCCTGGCGCCGTACGTCTGGTTGGCCGTACCCCTGCTCAGCGTCATCGCCGTATTCCTCCTGCGCCGACACGACCGGGCGAGTCAGAACCGGGCGAGTCAGAACCGGACGAGACAGGACCGGCCAGGGAACGGCCCGTCGATTTCTGGTTGACCCAACCCCAGGCGCCTGGTTGCATGAGCCGCCGCGTCGCGGCCGTCGACACGGTTCGCGCCCCCGAAGCCCAGAGAAGACAGGCCTTGACCAGCGACCTCCACCACGGCTCCGTCACCAGGCTCGCTGAGCTGATCCGGGGCGGCGCGCTCTCGTCGTACGACCTCGTGACCGCACACCTGGCGCGCATCGAGCGGCTCAATCCGTCGCTCAACGCCGTGATCGAGATCGCCGACTCCGCCGTCGCACAGGCGCTGGAGGCCGACCGCGCGACCGCGCGTGGCGAGGTGACCGGACCGCTGCACGGCGTCCCGTTCACCGTGAAGGACGTCTACGCCGTGTCGCCGGAGACCGCCCAGCTGCGGACCGCTCCCGGAATGCCACCGCGCCCCGACCGGCCGACCGCCGATCGAGACGTCGCGCCCGCCCGGGACTCCACGGCCGTCGCGCGGCTGCGGGCCGCCGGGGCGATCCTCGTGGGGGTCACGAAGGCCACCCTGTGGACCGACCGCGAGGCCCACTACGGCGTGACACACAATCCGTACGACCTCAGCTGTACGCCGGGAGGCAGCAGCGGAGGTGAGGCGACCCTCGTCGCGGCCGGCGTGTCCCCACTTGGCATGGGCAGCGACTCCGGCGGCAGCCTGCGCCAGCCGGCGCACTTCTGCGGGGTGGCGACGATCCGCCCTTCGAACGGCCGCGTGCCCCGCGCGACGGACGCCGACGGGATGTATGACCCCCGCACCGTCGCCGGCCCCCTCGCCCGCACCGTGGCCGACGTCGGGCTGGCCCTGTCGATCATCAGCGGCGCCGACTGGCACGATCCGACGACACTGCCGGTACCGCTCGGCGACTGGCGTGCCGTCGAGCTGGCAAGCCTGCGGGTCGCCGTCCACGCCGACAACGGCCTCGTTCCGGCGACGGCGGAGACCGTCGCGACGGTACGCCGGGCCGCCGACGCCCTCGCCGACGCCGGAGCCCGGCTGACCGAGGTCGTGCCACCCGAGCTCGACCTGGCGTGGGACATCACGCTCGACTACTGGCGCAGGTGCGGTGGCGACGGGGCTCTGCGGGACTACTTCGGGCTCCTCGACCGGTGGCAGGACTACCAACGGTCGGCAGGGGCGTTCATGCGGGCGTACGACCTGATCCTCTGCCCGGTCGAGGCATCCCCGGCGCCGCGGCGAGGAGGCGGCGCCGATGGGAACGGTGGGGGTGGCGGGGACCGCGAGCAACGGGTTCCGGAGTTCACCTACACGGCACCGTCGAGCCTGCTCGGCTGGCCGGCCGCCGTCGTTCGCGCAGGAACCTCGCGCGGCGGACTCCCGATCGGCGTCCAACTGATCGCCGGGCCGCTCCGCGACGACGTGGCGCTCCGGGCGGCGGCCGCCGTCGAGGCGGCGACCGGAGGGTGGCAGCCGGCCGCCGGCATGGTGTGAAGCTCACACGGCTACCGGGACGGCCCCAGTGCCAAAGTCAGGAGGTCGACCGGTCCCACTGCGGCGCGACCCCCGGCTCGATGAGTCCGAAGTCGGGTGCGCCGGTCAGGGCCTGCTCCTCACCGCCTGGTACGTACGTCACGATCAGCCGGAGTGGGCGCCAGCTCGTGTTCAGCGTCGAGTGGTAGGCCGCGGTCGGCACGTGGACCGCGTCACCCTCCCGGATCACGAACGGTTCCTCGTCGTGGACCATCTGCAGCGCCTCGCCGGAGATGACGTAGATGACTTCTTCGGCGTCGGGATGGTTGTGCCGGGCGTGTCCACGGCCGGGATTGACGATCACCTCGCCGAGACTCGACGATGCGCCATCGATGCGCTGCGGCGTCACGAACCACTTGATCGAGCCCCAGTCGAACGTCATGGTGGTCAGTTCGTCCGGTCGGATCCGCACGCGAGCCCCTCTTTCGACGACAACGGTCTCGACAGCCTGCGACGCTCGGTGGGCGACGCTTCGGCACGCGACAGCTCAGCTGAGCGGCGAGGGAGATTGGTCCCCCGGGCGTACCGTCAGACGGTTACCCGGGGGCGCCTTGTTTCTACGGCTTCGGCGCGGCGTTGTCAACGCTCCGCTGGATTCTCGCACGCGACCCTCGCTCCGCCAGATCGCCTGCGCACCCGCGCGTGCCTGCCTATCCCGCATCGCGGTGACCCACGACTCGGGACACTCGCCGGCGATGCCACGCAACTGCTCCGACTCGTCGAGCAGGGCCTGCAGCAACGCCCGCTGCGCCACCAACCGGCGGGGACGTCCGTGCGTATCGAGCAGGCAACCGTGGCGGCTGACGTAGACATCACACCCGTCGAACGGCGCGCCGCCGACCGCCTCCAGGACACCGAACGCTTCAGGCAGGCGGACGCGGTCATAGCTGGGCTCGGTACGGTCCACGGCGGCGAGCTGGACTGGATCCAACCACACCACGAAGGCGTGCCCCATCTCGCCATCGGTGGGTACGGGCGTGGCAGGTACGTAGCCCGGCCGGCTCACGTGCGCGGAGACACCCGCGGCGAGGCCGTGGAGTTCGACGTACGCCATGGGAACGACCAGCGGATCGCGTGCGGAGCGCCCGGCAGGGGCGAGCTTGGCGCGGAGCTGCGCGGGTGCGGCGTTCGATCCGACCGCGACCACGGGCGTGCGGTGCACGAGGGGCGCGACCTGCAACCGGGCGAGTTCGGCGGCAACGGCCGCCCAGGGAATCTCGCGGTAGCGGGGACCGACGACCAGTCCGGATGAGGATGGCGTCGTCCCTGGATAGGCGAGCGGCGAGGTGTACGGAGTCTCCTCGGCATCGCCTGCCCGCGGATCGGCGGCGGTCATGAGTCGACGACCGCGAGTTCAGCGACGATGGTGCGGTGGTCCGTTCCCTGGATCGTGCGTTCCTCCACCGAGACGGCGGCCAGTCCGTCGCCGTGCAGCACATGGTCGAGCTGGATCAGTGGCGGCAGCGTCGGCCTCCCTGCCGGCCAGGTTGGCGCCCAGCCGCGACCGAGCTCCGCGTGACTGTCGACCAGACCGGCGTCCAGGAGCGACCGCATCGGCGCGTGGTCGAGGGTCGCGTTGAAGTCGCCGAGCAGCACCGCGTCCGCACCGGTCTCGGTCGCCTCATCCCGCAACGCCCGCAGGTCGAGGTCCCAGCGGCGCGGATCGCCGGCCGGATAGAACGTGTGCACCGCCACGAGGCGTACGACGTGACCGCCGACGTCGATCCCGGCCGTCACCTGAGGCCAGGTGGTGGGCCGGTCGAGGGCTCGCGCGTCGATCAGCGGCCGACGAGAGTAGAGCGCCGTGTCGGCTTCGGGTCGCACGATGCGATACGGCATCAGGTCCCGCAGACCCGCGCCGTCGAGGGCATGGGCGCTGTCCGGCGTCATCTCCTGCACGGCGAGGACGTCCAGCCGGGCCGTACGCACGAGGTCGACAAGCGCCGCCTCATCGATCCTGCCCTGGTAGGCGTTGCTCGTCGCGACCCGCAGCCTCGGCGCCGTCGCCGGAACATCCCTCGCGTCCGGAACGAACCGCGGAAGAACCACGGCGAGTTCCACCCCCAGCAGGACGGCTGCCACCAGGGCCAGGCAGCGAGCCTTCACCCCGAGCAGAACCAGGGCGACGATCGCCGTACCGGCGGCGACGTACGGCAGGCCGGCCATGGGCAGGGCAACGGCAGTCCCCGCATCGAGTCCAAGGAGCCGTGCGGCAGTCAGAGCCGCGCTGGCGGCGAGGGCGAGTCCGCAACCCACCAGTGCAAGGAGTCGGCGGGGGATCCACGTCGGTGCGGGTGACCCGTGCTCAGGCTCCACCTGCGCCGTGCCCTCCGTCGGCGCGTCGTCGGGCAGGACGGGTACGTCGGCCGCCTGAACGCCCATCCTCGTCACGGCGACCCACCGGGGACAACCGACCCGCTGCCCGGCACGCTCCGCTGATGAGCACGCCTCGTGAGATGACACCCGGTGCTGAGGCCCAGCGTCGTGTTGACGGCGGTCCCGAACAGCAGTTCCGCGCCGTACGTGTCCATGAACGACACCTCGTGGTCGCCGGGACGTTCGACGACGACCGTCGCCGCACCGAACCCACCTCGACGCACCACCCCGGCCACCAGTGAGCGCGCACCAGGCCAGTCGGTGTCGCGGATGGCGCCCGGCGAGACACCCGCGTGGTACCGACGGACTTCCGCGTCCTCTCCCAGTGCTGCGTACTCCCCCACACCGCCGGAAACGTTCGCGAGCTGAACGCGGTTCATCCAGGCGCGGACACCCACCTCATCGACAAGGCTCGTCCGCAGGGCCGTGAGCAGGTCAAGGTAGCCGACTTCGACGTCCTCGATGTCAGGGCGCTTCCGCAACTCGGCAAAGGCCGCCTGGACACCGGGGAGGTTCACTGTCGCATGCCCCAGAGCTCCGGGTGGTCCCCCAGGCCGCGATTGTCGCCCCGAACCATCCGCTCGGGCATCCCACCGACGATCACACTCGTGTTGTACTGGCTGGTACTCCCGTCCTCGAGGTAGCTGGTGTGCCCCGTGACGCCCGACAGGTGCCGCCCGTCGGGCAGGTTCGCCTCCGCCGACGATCCTTGGCCCATCCCCGGCAGATGAGTGGGATCCTTACCGAAACGACCGAGGTCACCCACCGGGTCGTTCTTCGCCTCGATGTAGGTGGCATGCCCATCAGGCACCTTGAGGTCGTCCACATTGCTGGTCCCCACTCCGGGCGACCCGAGGAAGACCGCCTCGTCGACCCCGGTGTTCTGCCGCAGGGCGAGACCTGTCGTCGTCGAGCCGTACGAATGACCGATCGCGGTGACGTGCGCGTCGGAGTCACGCGCGGCGTCGATGCCTTGCAGGAAAGGCGCCAGCTTGGCGGCACCGCGTTCGGCCGCGCCCTGCGTCACCACCGAGTTGGGGTCACCGATCGTCTCACCGATCTGTGGCGCCTGGTAGCCGATCCAGCTCACGGTCGCCACCGAACCGCCGTCTCCATAACGCCCGAGCTCGCCTTCGGTGCGGTACTTGAGCTGCGCCATGTTGCCGTCGTACTGGCCGAGGCTGTCGCCGACATTGGACGTCAGCCCAGGTGTGAAGACGGCAACGTGATCAGTCTTGTCCACGTTCCCGTTGGCGACGGCCGCCTCCGCGCGTTCGGGCGACGTGTCCAAGAGCAGCAACTGGCGCTCGCCCGGCTTCGCGAGCGCGCCCTCGATCGCCTTGATCGACTGGAGCTTCTCGTCGAGGAACCGGAGCCTGGCTTCGACGTCGGTGGCGCTGCCGCCTCTGGCGTGCTGGGTTCTCGCGTACTGGGAAAGCCGGTTCCGCTCCGCCAGCAGCCGTTGTTTCTCCCAGGCGAGCGTCCTGCGGTTGGCCTGGTCGCGGGCGGTGAAGGGGATGCCGTCGCGGTTCCCGATCCAGTCCGGCCGATTCGCGATGATCCAGTTCTTCTCGTCCGCGGACAGGGTGTCCCACCAGCCGGCGTTGTCGCCCGGAGATCCCTTGCCAGGCGGGGGTTCCACGGTCGAGAGCCACCCCCGCTTCACTCCGGCCGCCGCGGCCGCCGCGAGGTTCGTCGCGCCGCCGTCACCGATCTGGCCGGTCGCGACCTTGTGAAGGACGGTGGCCAGGTCGTTGTCGATGTCGCTCGCTCGGCGCAGGATCTGCTCCACGCGGTCCCGTAGCTCGAACCAGATCCGTTCGCGTTCGCGCTGGACCTCATCTCGTCGGTCGGCGGGCACGTTCTGCGGCGGTGCGACATCGGCGATCGCGCCATCGCCGCCGATCGCGAAACCATGCTTGTGGGCAAGGGTTTCGGCCTCTTCGACACCGCTCCGCAAACCGCCGATGGCATCCGCCGCCTTCGCCAACGCCGTCCTGGTCGCGGACACACCCGCGACGAGCCACTCCATCCGGTTCGTGATGTGCTTGCGCGTCTCCTGGGCGGCTCTCGCCGCGTCGCCGATCCACCTGGCCGGCGTACCCATGTCGGAGAACTCGTCGGACAGGCCGAGCAGCCGGTCGGACCTTCGCTTGAGCGCGCGTTCGGCGTCGTCGAGTGGCTTCGGCCGCCACTTTCGTACGTCTCCGTAGGTGACCATCGCTGTTCACCCCAACTCAGCGGTAAGCGGAGAGGTCGCGTGCGGCCGCGTCCTCGTGCGTCTCGTAGTTGCCGGCGGCGGACCGCAGTGCCTTCGCGTAACCGGCGGCCTGTCCCACCCACCAGGTGATCTCGTCGGTCCATGCCTTGCCCAACGCCCCGAGGGCGGCGACGCTGCGACCCCCCGGCACGCCGGTGGCCGCGTCGTCGATGGCGTCGGCGAGCCCCACGGCGGTGACCTGTTCGCCAGCCGATTCGGCCGCTTCGGCGGCATCGCGTAAGGCACCGATCTGCGTCTGGTACGTCACCGAACGCCACCTTCCCGAGCCGCCCTCGTCGCCTTGGCGTCCCATGGTCCTGAGCCGACCTGTAGCCGTGCTGTACTCGTGCTGAAACACGTCGAGAACCGGTAGCGGCAGTCTCCGGGAGCCTTACCAGGTCTGGAATGTACGCCGGCGGCGAACCGCATGCTGACCTGACCACCGACAACGACACATCGCGTTGACGGCAACGTCCTGACCGGTTGCCCGTCGATGCCGCTCCTGTCCGCCACTGATCGCCGGGTACCGCACGCAGGGATCCGCACCAGAGCCTCGGACGCCGCGTCATGTCGTACCGTCAGGTAATTGCCGGGCGTTGGCGGCCACCATGCCGTAGTTTCCCGTGCTGTGCGGACTCCCGATCTCACCCGCGTCGTGGACAACGTGGTGGCCGCGTTCGGCCTCGGCAGCCACCTCGGCGCGACCGTGGCTGAACCGGTGCGGGAGGCCTGGTCCAACGACGTGCTGCGCGTGCGCACGACCTCAGGTGCGTACGCGGTCAAGTTCTTCCCTCGTGGGCTCGGTCCTGAGCAGCGTGCCGCTCTGCGGAACGGCATGGAGGTCGAACGGATCGTGCTCGGCACCGGCCAGGTTCCGATGCCGGAGCCTGAGGCCGATCCGGATACCGGTAGCTGGCTGCTGGAAGTCGCCGAACCTGGCACTGGTGCCGCGAGGCTTGTCCGTGTCCATGCGTGGGTGGACGGTACGCCGTGTTCGGACGTCGCACCGTCGGTCGACCTGGTCCGCGATGTCGGGCGCTCGCTGGGCAGGGTCCACGCGCTGCGGCTCCCTGGTGGTGACACGTCCGGTCTGCGCGGGGTTGACCTCGAACGATGGCAGCGGGCGATCGAGTGGGCGAGATCCGCGGCGGCACCGTGGGCCGCCGAGCTGGCCGCGTGTACGCCCCTCGTCGAGGAGATGGCCGGCAGGGTGGACCAGGTCCGTGCGGCGCGCCTGCCGATGCGGCGGAGCCACCGCGACCTCGACCCCAAGAATGCCGTCGTACGCCCGGATGGCCGGGTCGCCCTCACCGACTGGGACTACGCCGGACCGGTCCTCCCGGGTGTCGAGCTCGTCGTGGCCGCGTCGTCATTCGCCGGCGTGGAGCCAGCTGTCGTTGAGCAGGAGCGGTTGGTGGCGGAGTTCGTGGCGGCGTACCGACTGGCCGGCGGTGACGCCGAGGCGCCGGACGCCTGGGCGATGGCCGCGGAGTTCGATCTCGACTGGCTGTTGCGCAATGTCGAAGGCAGCCTCCGCCCGCAACCTGGCGACGACATCGAGCTCCGGAGACGACTCGCCCCGGAGCTGATCGCCTCGTTGGCCGCGGACGTCACAGCCCTTGAGCGCTGGGCACGGCTGATCGCAGCTACCCTGTCGGGGTGATCGACATCCCCACGAGCTTTGCCCGCGGGATTGTCGAGCGTGAGGGCGAGTCCGCGCATGCGTGGGTGGAATCCCTGCCCCGCTTGGTGGATGAGATCCTGCAGCGGTGGCGTTGCACACCCACCGAACGGATCATCGGCGGCGGAGTCGGGATCATCCTGGCCGTCCATCGTCACGATGGTTCACCTGCAGTGGTGAAGGTCTCTTTCCCTCATCCGGGCAACGTGTACGAGCCACATGCCTTCGCCACCTGGGGTGGACGCCAGCTGGCAATCTTCTCTGATGCGGCCGAGGTCGATCGCGAACGAGTGACCCGATGGGTCCAGGCTCGTACGGCGATCGGCGCCCACCACAGCCGTAAGGTCGGCGACCCGGCCTGGGCAATCCACCTGCTCGAGCAGACCGCCGAGTTCCTGGCTCGATAGCAACCAGTTCATTCGTGCGTACGGGTGGCGCCTTCCGTTGTGCGCCGGAGGGAGCCGCTAGCGATCATCCACGCTCGCGCTGGAGGGGACTGGTTGCGCCGTCGCCCGGTCTGGATCGGCACTCTGGGCAGCATCACCTCTGGCAGCGAGCCACCTCCGGTGGAAGGCGCCGTAGCTGGGGAACCGCGTCGTGACGGCCTCCTGCACGACGGCGTACAACTCATCCGGAGCGCGGAAAGCGTCTCGGTCAAGCGTGCCGTCGGCAAGGAAGACAAGCACGGTGCGGGCCATCACGTAGGCCGTCGTCCGGCCGTCGATCGGCGCGCCGAGCGAGAACTCTTCAGGGGCCATGAACCGGTCCGAGCCGAACATCCGGCCCATGTCGTTGTGGAAGGGCCCGGGCCGATAGCAGTCCAGGTCGATCACGGTCAGCTGCCGCCGGTCGAAGTCGTAGAGCAGCCCGCCGTCGTAGAAGTCTCCCTGGATCCAGCCGGCCGCGTCCAGCCGCTCGTGCAGATCGAACAACCCATCGAGAGCAACCAGGATCTCCTCTGCGGGCAATGAGCGAAACCGCTGGAACGCGGTCGTGGGATCATCCCGTCGATCTCGCGAAGTGCCGAGGTGATCGCCGTCCCGCCATTCGTAGGCCAGAAGAGGTCCGCCGGGTGACTCGATCAGCCCATGGAAGGTGGGGAGGAGCGGATGGTGGATCATCTCGGCGAGCCGGGCGGCGTTGCGGAGCAGCCTCACGCGGGAATCAAAGTCCAGATATGGGGCCGTGTCGGTCGGATTTCCCGCGGTCTTGACGAAGAGTCGCTGGCCGTCCACATCGACGCCGTAGGAGATGTTGCCGGAGTCCTGGGTGGCGGCGCCGAATCGGGCGAAGACGTTGCCGAGCTGTTCGACGTAGACGCCCGGTTGGTTGTCAATCGCACGAGGGAACATTCGTGCGACCCTACCGAGGCGGATCCGGGACGTGCGATCCGGTTTGTGCCGCGTCAGCGGCGCGTACTCTCCCGGACCACGACCGTCCACGGTGCCGGCGGAGGCGATGGCTCCAGACCCAGGACGGCGCGTGCACACTGTGCACCCTGGTCGCGGAGCGACTGCGCCACCGTCGTGAGTCCGAGGTCGGCAGCGATCGCCGCGTCGTCCCACCCGCTCACCGCGACGTCGTCGGGAACCTTCCCATGGGTCGTACGAATCGCGCGGACGACGCCAGCGGCCAGTTCGTCGCTCATCGCGGCGATGGCGTCCGGCGGGTCGGCCCTGGCCAGTAGGCGTGCGGTGAGCCGCTCCGCCTCGTCTGCCGCATTGTGCGCGCACACGGCGACGACGACGTCGCGCCACGGCCGGCCGTGTTCCTCCGCAGCCCGCTGGAACCCGGCCAGCCGGTCCCGGGTCACGGGGAACCGGACGTGAGCCGTGTCGGGTCCCGTCACCACTGAGCTGACCCTGGCGCGGTCCAGCGGGAAGCTCATGACCAGTGGACGCCTGGCGCCGGCGAAGGTGACCCGTCCGACCGCGTACGCCGCGGCCTCGTTGTCGATCGTCACAAGTCCCAGGCCGTCGACCGCCGGCCCGCCATGGACGACTGCCGGCCGCCCCAGCGACGCCACGGTCGTGAGCGCAGGGTCGTCGTCGGAGGTAGTCCAGAGGATGAAGCCGTCGACGGTCGCCGCCCGGATCCGCTGGCCGTCGTCGGCGGCACCGGTGATCGGCAGGATGGTCATGCCGTACGCGCGATCCGCGCAGACGTCGGCGATGCCGGCCAGGAACGACGCGGCCTGAGGATCCTCGAACGCGTAGCTCAGGTGCTCGCCGAGGATGACCCCGAGCGTGTGCGTACTGCCGCGGCGCAGCGATCGGGCGCTCGGATCCGGACCGGGATAGCCGAGCTCTGCCGCCGCGGCAAGCACCCTGGACCTTGCCTCGGCGGAGACGCGGCCCGGCTGACTGTAGGTGTACGAGGCAGTCATGACAGAGACGCCGGCCCGTGCGGCGACCTGGGTGAGGGTCGGGCGCCTGCCGCCGGCCGGGGGTGTCACGCCGACAGCCTATTGCGGTTGTTGCGCCTGAGTTGGTGCGCCCGAGTCGCCAGGTCCGGTGGTGGCTCAGCGATCTTGTGTACCGTTACACGGATGTCGGAACAGCCGCGGGAACCCACCCGTCCACCGCACGGCGGAACACGAGTCCGCCGCGGAGGAGCCGGCCGAGGGCGTACGCATGAGAGGCGTAGCGGCTCAGAGCCTGACCACGTGGCGGTCCGCCGTACCGTCGCCTCCGCTGTCCTGGCGTTCGCCGCGTTCGGCACGTTCTGGGGCGTCTGGGGAGCGTCCGTTCCGCGGGTCCAGGACCAGGCTGGGCTCACCGATGGCCAACTCGGGTTCGCGCTCGTGTTCGTGGGCGCTGGTGCCCTGCCCGCCATGCTGGTGGCTGGCAGGGCGCTGGACCGGTGGGGTCGGGCCGTTGTGGCGCTGACCATCGCTGCTCTCGGCGTGTCCGGCGCCGTCGTGGCCGTCACCGCGGTCGGGGTGAACAGCCTCTCGATCGGCCTTGCTCTCGTCGGCGCGTCCAGCGGTGCGGCCGACGTGGCGATCAACGCGGTCGCCGGCCGGGCCGAGAAACTCGCCGGTCGGCCGGTCATCACCCGGGCGCACGGGGTCTTCTCGGCCATGGTGGTCGTCGCCAGCCTTGGCTGCGGGCTCGCCTCGTCAGCGTCCCTGCCGCTGGCAGTTCCATTCGTCGCTGCCGCTGTCCTCTGTCTGGTCGCCGCGCTCGCGGTCGGCACGATACGGCCTCCCGGAGGCGGTGGGACGGCTGACCTTGCGGCCAAGCCCTCGGACAGCGACAGTCCAGACACTCACGCTCTGAACGCCGACGCTCCGGACGCCGGATCTCCGATCGACGGTCGACCCAGAACCGTCCCTCTGCTCCTCCTCGGAGTGCTTGGCGCCCTCGCCTTCGCCAGCGAGAACGCCCACCAGAGTTGGAGCGCGGTCTATGTGCACGCGGAGTTGGGCCTGGGGCCCGGTGGCGCGGCGGTGGCCCCGGCAGTGTTCGCCGGCACCGTCGCACTCGCGCGGTTCGCCGCTGGTGGCCTCGGACCGGCGTACGCCCGCGCCGTCCTTGTGGCCGGCTCATCGGTCGCCGCCGCCGGTGCCACCGTCATGGCCGCCGCGCCCACGTTCCTCGTCGCGGCACTCGGCCTCGTACTCGCCGCGGCAGGCACCGCCGTCCTCTTTCCGACCCTCGTCGGCCTGGTCTCGCGCAGCGTGGACGAGCGGCACCGAGGCCATGCGACGTCCCTTGTCAGCACCACGTCGTACCTGGGGTTCCTGCTCGGACCTGGCTACGTAGGCCTCTGGGCGGACGCGGTCGGGCTGCGCGGGGCAATGCTTGCCGTCGCGGCGCTGGCGGCAGTCCTCTGCCTGCTCACGCCGGCGCTGCTGCGGCTCGGCGGACACGGACGGCTTCCTGCCTCGCCATAGTTCCCTTCTCGCATGCACACCGATCACACGCCACGGTGACGAAAGGTGGCTGAGACAAGTCCGTTCGCCATGTGGGCGAAACATCGAGGCTAGGAGATTCTGGCCCGGCAGGTTGGTCGGTAGGACGCCTGGGTCGCGGGGCTGACCAGGTTCTGCGTCGTCGGGCGTGGAAAACCCTTGAGCAGGCGTTCGACCGCGGCAACCCGCTGGTGGCGGATGCGGTCAAGGATGGAGAAGCCCAACAGTTTCCGCGGCCGCAGCAGCACATACGTGGCCAACGTTCCTGAGACGCGAACCGGCAGGTCGTCGCCCCACACCCGCCGACCGAGGGCGCCAGTCGACACCGGTTGCCCCTCCGCGAGCGGGCGTCAGGTGCGGGCTGAGTTGTCATCGCGGTGCGATCACGGTGTCACCAGTCATCGTTCGAGCCCGAGCCATGACGCCTCCTCCCCGCCAGTTGACCGCATCCGCTTGACATGGCGGATCCTCACAGGGGAAAGACTTCACCGGTGAGGGCGCGTCTTCCAAGTGGCGCCGGTCCGAGCGCTCGGCGTACGACGGGTCAGCTGTGCAAGGCGTCGTGGGCTACGACAGTGGCGGGCTGAGGAGCGGGCCTCGTTGAGATTGTCCTGACATCGATCTGGGATCGGGCCTGCGTACCGTCGATCTGCCTGTGACCGCACGCGGGCACCGCCGGCAGGGTGGGCACGTTCGAGGGAGATCGGGAGCGCACGTGGGTTGGCACGGACCACCGGGCCGGCAGGGACCACCAGGCCAGCAAGCACCAGACCAGCAACCATCGGCCCAGCAACCATCGGCCCAGCAACCACCAGGACAGCAACCACGGCCGCCTCTCATCCCGCCGCCTGCGCCACCTGGCAGCCGATGGGGATCCGGTCCGCCGTCACCGGGTCAGCCCGCCGGTTCGGCACGCACCCGCTGGGCCATCCTGACGGTCATCCTCGTCGCGTCCGCCCTCGTCGCAGCGACGGTCGGCGCGGTGTGGCTCGGCCGCGGTGCAACCAGCTCCGATCGGGAGGCGGGAAGCGAGGCCCCATCCGCCCAGCGTGCCGACGGCGGCGCGGCTGCCGGAGGTCAACCCTGGCAGGCCGAGGCGAACGACGGCCCCCGTCCTGGCGAGGTGATCCGGACGCTCACCGCGGGCCAGGATCTGATCATCGTCACCCAGCGCGACGTCACGTCCATCGATCGGCGTACCGGCGAGAAGAACTGGAACACCGGCGTCGCGAATCTCGACAATCCCCAGGGCAAGGCCGCGTTCTGCGGTGCGAGTACGACCGCCGCCAACGGAGTCATCGCCGTCGCCGCCGGATGGGACCCCAAGGCCAAGGAGGGCGGCCGCTACCGTCCGACCTGCGGCCTCGTGTCTTTGCTCGACCTCGAGACGGGCAAGCTCGGGGCGACCGTCCAGGTCGCCTACACCGAGGGCGCCGGGAGTGTGCCGGTCAACGGCGTCCCCGTGGAGATCATCGGCGATACCGTCGTCGCCGCCTGGAACTCGACCATCTTCGGCTTGAACCTCGCCGACCTCAGCACTAGGTGGAACTACCAACTCGAGCAGGGGCCCGGTCGGAAGGGACAGAGCTGCCGGATCACCGACATGGCGCTGGGTGAGAGCGACCGGGTGGTGGTGGCGATGTCCACCTGCACCAGGCCGTGGAGCGCCGACGTCACCCGCTACGTGGACGAAGTAGATGTGGCGGGCCGCCCGTTGCGCAACCATCGGTTCAGCGACGAAGAGACTCAAACCGAGATCGCCTCGCTCGAGATGGTCTCCGCGTCGCCTCTCGTCGTCTCCGTGTACCCGGGTGTCAAGGTCAAGGGCCAGGTCGGCTCGCTGGTGACGCTGGGCGGCGACTCCTGGCAGGTGCAGAACGTGATCCACGACGAGCGCACCAAGCATGAGCGCCCGAACGACGAAGCGTTCACCATGGTGTCGATCGGTTGGGACTCGAGGGTCGGGACCTACCGTGTCCCCAACCGGACCCTGGTCTCGGACGAGACCTTGGTGTCTTTCACCCCGCCGAACCGGGGCAAACCCAATGCGCTGGTCGTTGTCGACCTCTCGAGCGGCAAGGAACTCTGGACCAGTCCGGCTCCCGCGGGGACGGTCTACTGGCAGGTTCTCGCCATCGAGGACGACGCGGTCGTCGCGCTCGCCGCTGACTCCGACAACAAGGCACGTGGACTCCATGTCGTACGCGTTGACCGGAAGACCGGCAAGGTCATCGATCGGGAGACGACGGAGGTCCAGACGCCGACGGGTGGACGGGTAGTCGTGCCGTTCTACGGTTTCGTGTACGCCGACAAACGCGCGTACGGCGTGGAGTTCCAGCATGCCGGCGAAAAGGGTGGCGACCTTCCCAGCTGGCTCGCGTTCAGCGTGGGTTAGCACGCAGCGGGGAAGGCCGAACCCTCGGTCAAGGCGTGGGATCGCGACGACATCGACCTGGCAACGCACCGCCGTAGCGTTCCTGGGTCCTGCGCCGAGCTGAGGGGATCGTGGACGTGACGTGGAACCAGCCGCCGAACTCTGACCAGCCACCACCGCAACCGTCCCCACCACAACGGCCCTACCTACAGCGGCCGCCCGCACCGCAGCCGCTCCACCCGCAGCTGCCTGGCCGTTCGGTCGGTCAGCCGGGTCGGCGGCTCGGACGGACCGGCGTCGTCGCCATCGCGCTCGGTGGTCTCGGCGCGGTTGTCCTGATCATCGCCGTTGCCGTCACCTTTACCGCGGTATCTGGCGATCGGCAGTCTGGGGCCGGCGGCTCCGCGGTTGATGGGTCCGCGGTTGATGGGTCCGCGGTTGATGGGTCCGCGGCTGATGGATCACCCGAAGAGAATGCCGGACCGAAGCACCCCGTCCAGCACGACAGACCAGGGTATGAACGAAAGAAGTTGAGCTCAGGCGTCGGCGACCCGATGGCCCTCACGATGAGTGAAAGTCCCCGGCGCATCGAGCTCGGCGGCAAGCCGACGCTCGACCCCTGCAGCGTGCTGCCGCTCACCGATGTCATCGAGCTCGGCCACCTGCCGATGGCGAACACGCTGCCGACCTCGATCAAGCGGTCGTTCTACGACGGCGTCGGGCGCGGCCCGGTCGAGGCCCCCAGCTACCTGTCGACCTTCACCGGTACGTACGCCCGGTGCGCGTACGCGATCGAGCCCGGCACCAAGACGATCGATGTGGAGACGTACCAGTCGTTCAACGTGTTCGACGAGGATGTCCTCGCGCAGATCGACCGGCGCTACATGTCCGGCCCGATGGTCGGTGGCTATGCGACGTACAGCCGAGAGGGCAAGTACTTCATGTTGCGCGGTGACGGTGCCACCGTGCACCTCTACACCGACACCGGCGACGGCCCGAAGCTGCTCGACCGGATCGCCCGCAACCTCGCCGCCCTGGCCCAGGACCCTGGTGGTCCAGCGGTCGTGACGTACAAGTCGCCCACATTTCCCGCCCCGGTGGCCCGCGCCTGCGACCTGGTCGACAATGCCGACATCAAAGCCCATACCGGCAAGGACGCCAGCCCACTGGTCGAAGAGAACCTCGCCGGCGCTACCGGTGTGCTCGTCTTCCGCGAGGTGGGTGACCCGACGGAGAACAACTACATCCACAACGAATGCGTACGCCATGAAGGTTTCGCCGAGGAGTCCGACGCCGACATTCTCGTGCCGGACGCCGGCCTACGGGTCGCGACCATGAGCTTTCTGGACGCCAAGGCCGCACACAACTACCAGTCGTTCATCCCGGTGGGAGGACTCGACACGAACGTCGAGGAGGTCGACGACCTCGCCGACGGTGCGTACAGCTACATCGCGGCCGGCACTGGGAACTTCGAGCTCGCGTTCCAGTACGAGCGTTTCGTCGTCAAGATCTCTCCGACCAAACCCTGGGACCCCCAAGAGGACCCCGGTCAGGTGGTCGACTCGTTGCGCCCCCTGGTCGCCAAGATGACGGCCAAGCTCGACCGCCTGTAGGCGTCCGAGGTCCGTCGACACGAGGTCGTGGCCGACGTCATGAGCTGGTGAGGATGACAAGTTGCTGGGTCGCTCGGGTCATCGCGACATAGCGGTCGACCGCTCCTTCGGTGCCCTCGCCGAACGACCCAGCGCCGAATGACTCGGGGTCGAGGAGGACGACCAGGTCGAACTCGAGTCCCTTCGACAGCTCCGGGGTCAGCGAGCGGACGCGGGACGTCGCCCGCAACGTGCCATCCGCCATCCCATTGGTACCGATGACGCAGGCGATCCCGTCGGCATGCTCGGCGAGCCAGGTGTCCAGGATCGGGCCCAGCTCCGCGGTAGATCCGTACACGACGGGGTTGCCGGTGCTGCGGATGGACGTCGGCACGTTGGCGTCCGGGAGTACGGCCCGGATGACCGGCTCGGCTTCGGCCATGACCTCTTCCGGCGTCCGGTAGTTGATGCTCAGCGAGGCCAGGTTGATCCGGTCGATCCCGATCCGCTCGAGCCGTTCCTGCCACGACTCCGCCCTTCCCGCCCCCCGTGCTTTTCCCGCCCCCCTGCCCTTCGGGCTCACCCCCCGTGTGAACCCGTTCCTGGCCTGGGCACGGTCCCCGACGATGGTGAAGCTCCGGGACGGGCAACGGAGCAGCAGCATCTGCCATTCCGCGTCGGTCAGCTCCTGAGCTTCGTCCACGACAATGTGCGCGAACGGGCCGGCGAGCAGGTCCGGGTCAGCGGCCGGGACGGCGCCCTCGTCGACCAGGGCACCCCGCAGGTCCTGCCCGCGCAGCATCGACATCACGCCCATGTCGGAGTCGTCGGTCTCGATGAGGTGATCGACGACGTCGGCCATGCGTGCGCGCTCGGCGGAGACGGCAGCCTGCTGGCGGCGCCTGCGTCGTGCAGCCTCCGGATCGCCGAGCCGCTGGCGTGCCGCGTCCAGGATTGGCAGGTCGGACACCGTCCAGGCGCGCGCGTCCTCGCGCTGGAGCCTCGCGACCTCGTCGCGGGTGAGCCATGGCGCGCACATGCGCAGGTAGGCGGGGACCTGCCACAGATCTCCTACGATGTCGGTCGCTTCCAGCAGCGGCCATGCCCGGTTGAAGGTCTGCACGAGCTCACGGTTGCCTGCCAGTGACCTGCGGAACGCGGCTACCGGGTTTTCGCCCCGCAACCCGTAGGCGTCGAACTCGTCGTCGTCACCGTCCTCTGACTTCTCGTCGGCGGCGTCCCGGAGCTTGTCGATCAGGATCGCGAGCAGCGCCTCCCAGACGTGGTCACGCGCCTCGTTGTGGGGAGTGCCGGGTTCCGCTGCTTCGAACGCCTCGGTCCAATCGGCGGGGCTGAGCCAGATGTCGCCCCAGGGGGTTTCGACCTCCATCCCTTCGGTGGGTGGATCCTCGTAGAGCCTGACGGCGGGCTCGATCGCCTTCACCATGTCCGCGGACGACTTCAGGCGGGCGACGTTCGGATCGGTCTCGATCGCCGCCGTGGCTCCCTCAGGGACGAGGTTCCGCAGGGTGCAGGTCTGCACTCCCTCCTCCCCCAGGCTGGGGAGTACGTCGGACACGTACGCCAGGTAGGGCTGGTGCGGACCGACGAACAGCACGCCGCCCCGGCGGTGGCCAAGGCGTGGGTCGGAGTAGATGAGGTAGGCGGAGCGGTGCAGAGCGACGACGGTCTTTCCCGTACCCGGACCGCCGTCGACGACGAGAGCGCCACGGGAGCTCGCGCGGATGATGGCGTCCTGGTCGGCCTGGATGGTGCCGAGTACGTCTCGCATCCGGGGCGACCGGCTGCTGCCCAGGCTGGCGATGAAGGCGGACTGATCGTCGAGTGCGGCAGCGTGTCCGTCGAAACCGTCCGAGGTGAACACCTCGTCCCAGTAGTCGCTGATCCGGCCGCGGGTCCAGCGATACCTGCGCCGGCTTGCCAGACCCATCGGGTTGGCGTGGGTCGCTCCGAAGAACGGCTCGGCCGCGGGGGAACGCCAGTCGACCAGCAGCCGACGGCCCGCACTGTCCGTGAGGCCGAGTCGTCCGACGTACACAGGTTCGGGGTCGCCGGCACTGACGATGTGCCCGAGGCACAGATCCAGGCCGAAGCGACGCAGGGCGCGCAGGCGAGCGGTCAACCGGTGGATCTCCATGTCCCGGTCCATCGCCTCCTGACCTTGGCCGCCGGGCGCCTTACGCGCGACATCGAGACGGTCGGACAGGTCGGCGATCGACTGCTCGAGGCACTCCGCGATGGCCACGAAGTGCTGCTCGTCGCCGGCGATCAGCATCGGGTCGGCCTTGCGAGCGAGCTGGTCTGGAAGGTCGAACGCGCTGGTGGTCAGAGGGTTCACGTCAGCAGCTCCGATCGAGCAGCAGCTTCGCGGCCACCATCGCGCCGTCGGTGCGGATCCAGCCGGCCACGGCGGTCGCCTGCGCTCGGGTCTCCGCGGTCAGGGCCGTCTTGAGTGCGGTCGACAGGGACTCCATGGTCAGAGTCGGGCCGTCGTGGGCCGCGCCGATACCCAGCTCGGCCACCCGGCCCGCCCAGTACGGCTGGTCCCCGATCTGGGGCACCACCACCTGTGGCGCGCCGGCCCGGGCGGCCGTGGTCGTCGTACCCGCCCCACCGTGGTGGACGACGGCGGCCACCTGGCCGAACAGTGCCTGCTGGTTGACCTCGCCGACGGCGAAGCAGTCCTCCCGATCGTCGATCAGGGCAAGGTCGGCCCAGCCACGGGAGACGACTGCGCGGCGACCCTGCGCGCGGATCGCCTCGATGGCCGCCCGGGCGACGTCATCCGCGGCGCGCATCGGAATGCTGCCGAAGCCGACGTACACCGGTGGTGTGCCGGCGTCCAGGAACGCCTGAAGCTCCGTCGGGAGTGGGCGGTCGTCCGGCAGAATCCACGCGCCGGTCTGCACGACGTCGAGGTCCGCCGGCTGCAGCCACGGCCCCAGCACCGGGTCCGCCGCCAGCCACGGACTGTCGGTGAAGAGGTGACCGCCGACGCTGTCGATCGGCGGCAGGCCGATCGACACCCGGTGTGCGTTGATCGGCGCGCCGAACACCGTGTTCAGGCTCTCAGCGTGCAAGTCCCACAACGCTCGGTTGTCGATCACGTCCGGTGGCGACGGCCACAGCGGCGGGTGGTGCGGCGACGGCAGCCAGAGCGGACAGTAGGTCGCGTACGCGTAGCGGATGCCCAGCTTCTCGGCCATCGACTGCGCGCCGGCCACGGTCGGAGTCAAGCCGGTCGCCACGACCACGTCACATCCCTTCGCCGCCGCAGCGGCAACCGCGTCGAACTGCGCGGTGACCAACCCGGGGGCCAGGTCCGCGGGCGACGGCGGCGTCTCCTCCGTACGCACCCGGCGCACCATCTCGCGCACCGACTGCCCGGCGGGTACCAGCGGCACGCCGACACGGGCCAGGAGGTCCGCGAAGTCCGGGGGCGCGCACACCCGCACCTCCGCGCCCAGCGCCCGCAACTGCACCGCCAGCGCCACCATCGGCTCGACGTCCCCGCGCGACCCGTACGTCGACAGCAACACACGCATTTTTGTGACCCCCCAATTTCCGCAGATTCTTGCTTCGGCCGACGATTCTCCGGCACGAATAGGGGCTTGCGGCAAGCCCCCCGGTGCGCTATAACTTAGGAGTGGCAGGGAGTGCGGACTCCTTGCCCTTCTTTATGTCCGCTCTGGACGGCGACTCCTCGCGAAGCGGCGACATGGCGCGGGCGGCGGCACCGTCGGCCCAGGAGGATCTCCCATGTGCCTGCGGATGCAACGATGGGGAATACGCAACAAGGAACCACTGCAAAGTCCACACCACTCGCCAGGCAACCGAGAATCGTTGGCTGAGTCGCCTGATCCGGATGGAGCGCGACGACCAGATCAAACTCGCAAAGATCAACATCCTCGACGCTTGCTACTATCCGTCGTCTTGGATGGGGCCACTCTCCCCTAACCTGCCGCTTCCGTAAGTCTCGCCGTATCCATGTGGGGAACCTAGCGGCGGCCGGATCTATTACCGTTGGGTCGCGTCCGATCATCGCAAGCTAGTACGAAAGATCGCCGTGTCCACCCGCAACGTCAGCAATGGACACCGCTTCCGGAAACGTCTCACAGGTGAAGCTCGCGAAGACTTCTGCTCGAGCTTTGCCGCCCATTCGTAGACCTCCGAAGACGCACGCAACGATTCGCGCCACGCGCATGACGGCGCCTGCGCTGGTCGCGCCGCTGCGGGGCTGGTGTGAACACGTCGAGCGCTCACGGGCGCATTGCGCTGTCGATTGGATCCGGACCACGCGAAGGTCGCGCGGTCCGGATCTGAAGCGTGGGGCTTACAGAGGATTGCTGGGATCGTCGGCCAGGTGGTTGAGACCTGCGAAGACCCAGGGCAGGCTCTCCGGGTCGCGTTCGGCCTGGAAGTGCAGGATGTCGAACGCGGTAGCGGCTGCACACAGAGCGAGCACCGTTGCGCAGCAGCACGTTGCGGCTTTGGAGGTCTCCATGCACCATGTCGCCGTCGGGAAGCCGCACACACCCGTG
The DNA here is from genome assembly GCF_040196095.1 of Actinopolymorpha sp. B17G11. Classification (NCBI taxonomy): domain Bacteria; kingdom Bacillati; phylum Actinomycetota; class Actinomycetes; order Propionibacteriales; family Actinopolymorphaceae; genus Actinopolymorpha; species Actinopolymorpha sp. B17G11. The sequence goes on along the minus strand of NZ_JBEFTW010000016.1, from coordinate 6,420 downwards.
CTGTTCCAGGACCCGGTCAAAACGGGCGAGGAGATCCACGCCACGTTGGCCAAGCCCGCGAACGAACGCGCGAGGTCCGTCGTCGCCGTCATCGTGAACGACGTGTGCTCTCCACTTCACGATCGCCTGTCACCCGTCGGGGGCGATCAGGACCCAGGCCCCGCCGTTGAGCCCACCACGGCAGCGATCCCGCAGTGCGTACCGTAGTCCGCGGGCTTGGTTGGTGTCGTTGACCACCTGCCGTACAGGTTCCGAGGCGGAGTCAGCAAGGTTGAGGTCATCCATGGTGGCGTTCTCTCCCATACGTCGGATGGCCGCCGGTCGGGACTGACAGACGGCTGTCATCTGCGCGGCTGAACCGCGCTGGAGAGATCACGCCACGTGAGGACTCTAGCGACCCGGCCACCGGACGAGCAACGAGTTACGTGGCGCCTCGGTGTCCTTGCGCACACTCACAATGCGCTGGCCTGCTCGACGCCGGCGTCCCCGAGTGTCGGCCGATGTACTCTTCCTCGATGCGATTACATCCGGAGGCTACGCTCTCGGCCGCTTCGCTCGCCGCCATTTCCGACGCCTACGGTCTAGGGGAACCACTGGACTCTACGTTCATCGCCCGAGGAGCCATGGGAGCCGTCAACCGAATCACTACTCGCATGCATGGCGAGCGGGTTTGTTGGGCCGTGAAGCGCGCGTACTGGAACCATTTCAGTGAAGACGGGATTCGGCGCGAAGTTGACTTCACCACGCGATGTGAATCAGTCAGGGTACCGGCACCGCGGTCCATCCGGCGGATCGACGACGGTAGCTTCGTGTTGACGGTTGGTGATCAGCCGGATGGGAGGAGTCAGTACCGTGTGCTGGCCTGGGTGCCCGGTGAGACTGGTGACCGGGAGGACGATCGCACCATCGCGCCGATAACGGAGTGGATGGCGCGAATCCATAACCTTGCCGTCGACCCGAACGACCAGGCAATTGACGACTGGTTCGTGCGGGTGAAATTTGATTGGGACGAACTGGCCAAGCGTATGAAGGACCCCGCTCCCGATATAGCCGATGCGATGCACGCACGCAGAGCGGACCTCTATGCGCTCACCGACCTCGTCAACAGCACGCGCGAGCCAGGCGCACTGTGGTGTCACACCGATCTCGGTGCCGACAACCTGATCTGGAGCGACGACGGCCCTTGGTTGATCGACTGGGAGAATGCAGGCCCCTTGGTTCCTCACCAGGAACTCGGATCCTTCGTACGGTCCCTGGGGTCGCGGATGCGTGGGAAGAGCGCATACTTGGCGTACCGCCGAGCGGGTGGTCCCGCAGAGATCACAGAGCCGAGCCACCTCGCCAGCTCCGTGGCTGTCCATCTCAACTATCTCGGTTGTCAGTCCGAGCTGTTACTCGATGCCACGCATCCAGAACAACATGACTTCGCCAGAGAACAGGCCGGCCACGCGGCGAACGACCTGCCGAGCCTCGCCGAGTTGGAGGCATTGGTCGACCACCTGAATGGTCGGCCGTAGCCGAGGCGCCAGGAAGTGCTGATGTCTACTGTACGGATGACTGCCGAATGGAGTATCGAGCCGGCCACGACCGCCGAGTTGGCCGACGTCGCTGCTGTGTTGGAGGACGCGGCGGCCTGGCTCAACGAGCGCGGCGTCAGGCAGTGGCCAACCTGCTTTCCCGAACGACTGCTCCTCCCCGCCATCGAAAGCGGGCAGACTTGGCTGGTTCGCGCCGGGGCTGATGTGGTCGCCACAGTCACCGTCGACCACACCGACGCCGCTTGGGACGATCTCCCTACGGACGCCGCGTACGTGCACCGGATGGCGGTCCGCCACCACGGCCAGCAGCTCGGCACCTGGATGCTCGACTGGGTCACCAAAGTAGCCATCGACGAGGGACGGCGAGCAGTGCGCCTGGACTGCGTGGCAACCAACGAGGACCTGTGCCGCTATTACGAACGGCAAGGTTTCCGGAGGATGGGTGACGTAACTGTGGGTGGTATGCCGGGCGAAAGGCTCGCCAGCAAGGCAACTCAGACCGTGGTGCGTCGATACGAACGGGTGCTGTGACAGCACGACGAAGGCGCGGCCACGCTTAGCAGGTCCGCCGGTCATTGTCAGGCAGGGTTCTGGTCGGTCTTGTCGCTGTGCTTCTCTGCAATCCGGCTGCGGTTCAGACAGTTGGATGGCGGCGGGAACGGGCGCGCCGCCGGATTTTGGCGCTCGTGGCGACGACCTCCGCGGCGATGCCGCAGCCGAACAAAACTCCAAGCAGGCGGGCCTACCAAGGCAGACCGCTTGCTGCCGATGCGACCGCGATCGCTGCGCCGACGGTCAGACCGAGGGCGATGTCCGGCCAGAGCAGTCGTCCGGCAGCGGCATCGCGCAGTCTCGTGTCTACCGCCGGCAGGTGGCGAATGCGGCGCCCGACGTGGAACAGGAGTCGCCATCCCAGGATCGGCAGAAGTAGCAACCCTACGATCGCGAGGTCCGCTGGGGGGTTGAAGGCGCTTATGGAGAGCAGCGCCAGGACGCCGACCACGATCATGACGCCGACGCCGATGATGCAGAGCAGCGCCAGGATGTCGAGCACGAGGCCGCACACGCGCACCCACAGCGGGAAGACCGACGCGGGCATCGTCACCATGGCGCCGGCAAGCATCAGGGAGCAGGCCGAACCGAGCGCGAGCCGCAGCCATCCCGCCTTGTCCGGCTGCTTGCCCATGGCGGGATGATGGCGGGCCCCAGGAGGCTTCGGAAGGTCCTAAGCCGACCTGCTGCCTGCCGACCGAAGCCTCGCCGCCTACCCATGCTGACCGGCCACTCCGACAGCCATGCCGGGCTGTGACGGTGCAAGCCACGCAGGCGGTGCGAGGTGTTCCTCGTCAAGATCTTCGGTCATGCTGGACTCCTCTTGACGGAGGGACCTCATGAGCGAGCGACCGCGAATCAACCCTGCTGAGTATCCATATCTCAATACCAGAAGTGCCACGTTCTATCTTTCCAAGGATCCGCAGGTGCGCGCCCAGCGTTATGAGGACGCCATCAAGAAGGTGCTGGAGTTATGTGACGACGTATCCGACAACCCAATCGATCACGTCCCTCCGTGGGAGGGTGAGGACCGCCAGGCTCGTGGTCAGCGGGCCTGGACGGTCGAAGGCCATCCCACCCGGGAACAGCATCTTGTCGCGCGCATTGAGAGTCTCATCGAGAAGACCATCGCCGAGAACTGGGTCGCGGGATGGTGAGGATCACAGGATCGCCTGCCGGGCCCCGCTCCGCGACGGCGGCGACGTCGTATGGTGTGCCGGATTCGAGTACGTCTTCCTCGGCCCACGCGCGGGCACTTCCGTCGGTCCGACTACAGCGAGCGCATCATGCGGCCAACCGCGGACGGGTGGCACCCGGCCCGGAAGCAAAGACCCCACGTCAGAGCGTGGCTGTCCTCGTCGGCCTCGCACACGGCTGGCCAGGCAAGGTCCAGATCGGTCGAGGGCTCACTCATTCACAGTGGAGAGCCGCCGCTTCGACGCTCACATGTCCAGGCCAGTCCAGACCCGTCCGGCTCCGTGTTGCACGCGGGTTGCACGGTGGCGACTCTGGCCACCCCACTGGCTCTCGACTGTAGCGTGGCCTCGTGCCAGAAGAAGTCCTCGCAGGTGGCAACCTCAACCCGGTGGCCCGTGCAGGCGATACCGTCAGGCGGGCGACTGGAGCTTGGACGCCCGCCGTGCACCAGCTTTTGAAGCACCTCGAAGCCCACGGTTTCGAAGCGGCACCCCGCGTACTAGGCGTCGATGACCAGGGGCGCGAGGTGCTGACCTTCATCGACGGAGACACCGACAGCTCGGGCGCTCAAAGCTGGATCTGGTCAGAACGAGCGCTAGTCGAGGCTGCTCGTCTCATCCGCCGCTATCACGATCTGTCCAGAAGCTTTCAATCCCCAGCCAACCCACACTGGCAGGTGATGGTCCGCGCACCGACACAAGGCGACATCATCTGTCACAACGACCTGGCACCGTTCAACGCGGTCTATCGACAGGGCATCCCAGTTGCCTTCTTCGACTGGGACCTGGCCGCCCCAGGAACACCATTGTGGGACATTGCTTACGCGGTCTGGCGGTTCGTCCCGCTCTACAGCGATACAGCCGGGCGGAGCTGGCCGGCCAGCATCGACGAGCGCGCCGCCCGACTGCGCTCGTTCTGCGACTCGTACGGCCTAGAGTTCCACGACCGCGCGCGCCTCGTGGAACTGATCGAACGGCGGATTCAATGCGTGTTGGACACGGGCGAAGCCTGGGGCAAGGCAGGCAAGCCAGGCTGGTCTGAGATGTGGCGGGAGAACACGCACAGGGATGGTGCGCTCCGAGACCTGGCGTACATCAACGAGCATCGTCGCGCCCTCACCGACGCCCTCGTTTAGCGCCATAAGGCCCGACAAATGAGGAGCCCGGCCTTCCCTCCCGGAGTCCTCCCACAAGGGCTAAGCGTCAAGATCCCGCACGCCGGACCATCTGTTCCGTAGGCCGCTGACGATCGTCCGGCAAGCGTCCATCGACGTCCAAGCCACGCGGGACGGATGGGCTCGAACGGCCCAGCCTGTCGGCCGTTGCCCACTATCGTCCAGCGCTCCTGTTAGGAGTCGCGTGTGCAAGTTCCCGCGCTCCTAGGCGACCTGGAACCGTCCGGTTCGACCGTACGCGTGCCAGAGTCTCAGCGTCTCGTCCACCTGATCGTGGCGCTGGTCGGGGAGGTCGGTGAAGAAGCGGAGGTCGAGGGCCTCCCCGTCGAGCGGATGTAGTGCGCCGGTCCACGTTCTGACAGCGAAGCACAGCGCAAATGCATGCACCTGGTCGCCGTTGGGGTACGTCACCGCGTACCGGTCGGGATTCGAGACGCAGGCGAAGGGTTCGAGGTCGGCGACCTCGGCACGCAGCCCGGTCTCTTCCTCGAGCTCGCGAACCGCGGTAAGCGCGAAGGTCGAATGTGGTTCTGCACTGCCAGCGGGCAGCCCCCAGCGTCCCGTGTCGCTGCGCCGGATCAGAAGCAACCTGTCGTCCGAGTCAATGACCAGAACCTGGGCGCCGGGCACGACGACCAGCTCGGAGCCAATCTTCCGGCGCAGCCGCCACAGGTATGAACCTTCGAATCCCACTGCGGGACCATATCTCCATGGGCCATCTTCCGACGGCCGCCCTCCCTGAGACCCCCACGCGGCTGGGGCGTCGCATGCTGGTGCACCACCGCCTTGCAAAGACACCTCGCCCGTTCACGCTGCGCCGAGCGTGGATCGTGTCAGCGTGCGTGGCGAGTCGTCGCGGCCGTTCGCCGGGTCTTGTTGTCCATCGCCGTCCAGATCAGTCCGGCGGCCTATTGCACACGGGTTGCACGCGAGGGCGTATTCGGTTGGTGAGGTGCGGCCATGCTGAGTACGGTCCGGCCCATGGACCGAATCCTTGCCCATACGAGGTCGAACCGGCTCGGTTGGAATGCGATCGCCCCGGCTCGGCCATCACAGCCGCCTGAGTTCTTCCTGCAAGGTGGCACCACGCTCGAGGACTGGGAACCTGGACTCCTGCCGGACGTTGCCGGTAAGCGGATGCTTCACCTCGCGTGCGCCAACGGCAACGCCTCGATCTCCTGGGCCTTCCTCGGTGCTTCAGTGACCGGTGTCGACATCAGTGACGTCGCGATCGAGGCGGCGAGAACTCTGGCCCGCGAGACGGGGGCGGACGCGCAGTTCATCGCGGCTGACATGTATGAGATGCCAAGCCAGTTGCGGGACTTCGATGTGATCTTTGCCCAAGCGGGCGTCGTGTGCTGGCTCCCCGACCTTGACCGGTGGGCTCAGATGATCGCCGACCGTCTGCGCCCCGGCGGGACGTTCCTGCTCAACGAGCACCACCCGATCTGGGAGGTCCTCGGCGTCCGACGGCCTGGCGAGGTAGCTGTAACCGTCGACTATTTCGGCCGCGGTCAGCCCAAAGAACAGACCTACGACCAGTCCAAGCGCCCGATCGGGTGGACCCCTGAGGTCTCGTTCGACGCGTTCCTATGGCCAGTGAGCGACGTCGTGATGAGCCTCCTGCGGGCCGGACTGCGTATCGAGGAGTTCTTCGAGGCGCCGTACCCCACCATGTATGACGGTCTCGGCGAGCCCGCGACCTGGCTGCCAGCGGTCTACGTGATCAAAGCAACGCGCGAATGAATACAAGCGCACGTCCCGACAAGGGTCGCGAGACGAGGTCTTCGTTGAGTGCAGGAGTCTCGCTATGCGCCGGCCGTCCGAGGAGGGCCCCTAGTACGGCGTGGCGTTAATGATTGGACGGTTGTTCCTGGGAGGATGCTGGTATGGCTCATCCTCCTGCTGCGGCGTTGGTGTTGCATGACGGTGATCGGGACGTTCTTGGTTCGTGGGTGC